>CAMLKA010000009.1 GCA_946480535.1 uncultured Candidatus Saccharibacteria bacterium
TTAACGGTGCTACAGGTGTAGCCCATCTTTTTAAGGGTCGCCTCGCCTCCATCTGGGTCGAATCCATAGGTTTGAAAAGCGTCCTCGATCCATCCTGGCTGATCATCAGATTCACCCGCACAAGTAGTGAGACCGTTCTTGTCACCCCATTTATCTATATAAGTACCAAGTGTCATGCGGCTCGCGCCAGCATCAATCCACCAGCGTGGCCCCTTATCAATATCATCTCCGCTGACGGTTGTTTTGAACTTACCGGCTTCAGAACAGGCTTTTATTCCCTGGTAATATTTAATTGTCTTAAAGATGGTTGTCGGATCGGTTTCCTTATCGAAAGTACTTCCGGCGGCCTGAACAGAGTTAAATGGAAATAGCGTTAAAAAGCTAAAAATCGCGACTGCAATAATACCCGCACCCGCAACCCTCAGTTTAGTGCCCGTGAGATAACTAAATAGCCGCATTGCTACGGCTATTTAATCATAAGCGGGTTATTGGGGCAACTAGTGTTAGCGTAGGCTCGTGGCGACTATTTAGGTAGCCAAATACCCTTATCGCCAACCGTTACCCATTCATAGGTCTCGGTGTAGGTGTTTCCACTTTCTACCTTAAAGGTAATAGTGGTGCTTGGGCGACCCTGTTCATTAGGAGTAACAGGCGTTGCTTCTACAACTTCAGGGGTGGCAAAGAAGCCATTTACTGCGAGTGCACGTGCATCCCAGATGGTGCCACCGTCGTGTTGAACGAGCTCGCCAATATTTGTCACAAGCTTGTTAGCGTGCGGTGAATCTTTGTCCATTACCATACTACCAACGTAGCGGTGTGCAACGGTTTGGTCGAAGTTCGCAGGGTTTGCTGGGTCTTGAATCGAGAATGGTACGCGGTCGAGCGCTGCAACAACGGCAAGAATTTCTTGCGGGCTATTGTTTGGCGAAAGTTCAAGTGGAAGCGTATCGCGGGTGCTCCCGTTACGACGCTCTGCCACTTCGGCATAGAGCTTAGCGTCTTCAATGAAGTTACTCTGGTCTACATAATAAAGAGCAAATTGTGCAGCTTCTTCAACAGGAATTGCTGATTCAAAAGTTGCACCATCGATAGCCATGAGGCGATCTGCTTCGGTTTTAGGAATGCCAAAGGTGTAACTTGCTTCGTTATATGTCTCAGGAGTCTGGGTAGGGGTTGCCTCTGGGGTTGTTGTTGGGGTTGGTTCTGCAGATTCGGTTGGGTCAGCAGAGGCTGACACGCTTGGTTCTGCTTTTACGTTTTCAGGTGCACAAGCGGCAGCACCGGTAACCACAACTCCACCGGCAACGACGGCACCGAGGACACGCATAGTGGTGCCAAAGCCTGCGCGGCGTGGGCGGCGGGTATCTGCTGTATTTTCAGCAGTTGTAGTAGTGTTAGTAGTTTCTGAACGTTCGCTGTTGTAACTCATTGTGGTGGTAGTTCCTTATCGTTCAAGTGATACTTGTGCAGCCTATTAAAGCGTTTATGGCTGATTGATGTTAATATAACACAAAAGTTTAAAAAAGTAAAGAGCTTATGCCGCTTTTAAGCGTAATCGTCAATAGAAACAGCTTGCATTATCTGTTAAAACCTCGTACGCTATATACAACTATGAACATAAAACAAACAATACGAAATTTGGTGCTGGGCGGTCTATTGCTGTTTCCGGCGATTTTTTTTGCTGCACCGGTAACTCCTGCTCTCGCTGATTGTGGTGGTGTGCAAACGGCAATCATCGATTGTGAGCAAACGGGCGGAAACGCTGCTGAGGATACGGGGCTTTGGGGCCTTTTGATCCTTACTATTAATACGCTGACCGTTGGGGTTGGTATTTTGGCGGTTGTCGGCTTCCTTTACGGTGGGTACCTCTACATTACTTCTGCTGGAAGCCCCGAACAGGTTAAAAAGGCGCGCGGTGTCTTTACGAACGTTGTTATCGGAGTGATTGCCTTTGGTGGTATGTTTACACTTCTTAATTTCATCGTCCCAGGAGGAATCTTTAACTAATGAAAACTTTCTTTAAAAACATTCTTCTTGGCGGATTGTTTATTTTTACTATCGCCTCTCCTGTCATGACGGTTGTGACGCCGCAAACCGCTTTGGCGGCTTCAGCATGTGAACAAACGTTCCTTGGTATTCCACCATGGTACCGCGGGCTTACAAAGAATAATCCACCAGCTTGTGATATGAAATCCCCAGAAGAAGTGAGCGGTAGCGGTAGCGATATTAGCAACTACGTATGGATTATCGTCCTTAACATCACCCAGATGGCGGTAAGTGCACTGGCGATTGTTACGGTGTTCTTTATTATCTATGGAGGCTTCCTCTATATGACAGGTGGAGCGGTCGCCTCTCAACTTGAGAAGGCGCGAAAGACGATTTTCAATGCAGTGATCGGACTTGTTATTTGTCTCGCTGCCGTTGCACTTACTAACTTAGTATTTAGTATTATTACGTAAGAGGATACACGATGAACGATTTACTTATACGACTTGCGGTTGCCACTGGGAACGACCCAACGAGCACTGAAACAATCAATATTCCAACAACTGATGCGAGCGAGCTGCTTGCGAACGGGTTGAACCTTGTGTACTTCCTTGCCGGCACCGTTGCGGTAATTGTCATTATTATTGCCGGTATTATGTATGTGAGTTCATCGGGAGATGCCGGTCGTGTGACGAAGGCGAAGAACCTCCTCACCTACTCTATCGTGGGACTGGTTATTATTCTGATTGCCTTTGTCGTTACTAACTTTGTTATCGGGAGGTTTAGCTCATGAAAAAAATCAAATTATTCGTCGCCGCTTTTGCAGTGATGGCCTTCGGGGCACTTGCGGTTATTCCGGCTGGTTCTGTTGCGGCGCTTGATCCACTTGCAGATGTCTGTACGACAGATCCAAGCAACCAGGTGTGTCAGAGTCAGAGTGACGATGCGAACGACCTTATTGGAACCCTCGTAAATACCCTACTCTTTATTGTCGGTGCACTTTCGACGGTAATGATTATCGTTGGCGGTATTTTCTACGCGACATCAAATGGTGATGCAGGAAAAGTCGCAAAGGCAAAGAACACTATCATGTACTCAGTGGTTGGACTTGTTGTCTCGCTCCTCGCTTACGCGATCGTGAACTGGGTGGTCGATATTTTCTAAGAAAACCGACCAGATGGCCACAAGGGGTTAACAAACCATTAAAAATCTGCTATAACTAACCTAGATTTCAATAAGAAAGGAAATTAAATAAAATGAACGTATCTATTAAGAAAAAGGTAACCAGCATTGTTGCGGCCTTTATCTTTGCTTTCGCAGCGCTTGCCTTGCCTGTCGCTGTTCCATCAGGACTCGCAAGCGCGCAAACGTGTGACGACGACACTTACACTATCGAAAACGGTGTAAACTGTGCGCAAGGTGAAGGAACCCCATCACAACTTTTCGGTGGTGAAGGTTCAATCTTTACTGTAGTAGTAAACGTACTCCTCTTCATCATTGGTGCAATCTGTGTGATTATGCTGATCTGGGGTGGTATCCGTTACACAACTTCAGCCGGTAACTCTGCAAACGTGACTGCTGCGAAGAACACAATCATGTATGCGATCATCGGTCTCATTATCGCCTTCCTCGCGTTCGCGATTGTGAACTGGGTACTCGTTTCAGTCGGTACTGCTTCTTAAGCAAACATCCTTTCTTAAGACTAAAAGACTCCGCTTCGGCGGAGTTTTGTTTTTCCTAAAATATAGGAGGGTGCGCCCGTCAGTAATTCCGGAGCTTCTAACGGAACTTGCTTCACGCCAGGGGCTTTAGGGGCCTCGGCGCCTTAAAGCCCCTGGGTTACGCGAAAGTGTCCTTTTAGAAATCTCCGAAATCACTGCCGAGACCAGCCCTTCCCTATCTCCAGGGGAATTAAAACATCCCCCGGATGGAGGATGTTTTAATCGCAGTATTGAACTTGGCTTATTGAATTTGAATTCGCTTCGCTTGTTCTTGCTTGATCTTGCTGAAGCTGATTGTAAGAACACCGTCCTTGAGGACTGCGTCGACTTCGTCTTCCTTTACACTTACAGGAAGTGCAAGGGTACGACTGAATTCGCCCCAGTAACATTCTTGGATGTGCCAGTTGGTTGCTTCTGCGTCGTCACCGCTACTTAGCGTACCGCTAATGGTGAGAATGCCGTCGCTGATGCTGACATCAAGGTCTTCTTTGTTAACGCCTGCAGTGCGTGCTTTTACAACAAGTTTTTCTTCTGTTTCGTAGACATCAACCGCCAGTTGTCCCAAGAATTCTTCTTGGCTGTCGTCCCAGTTGTCGTCGCTTGCAGGTGCGGTCGGGTCGGTTGTTGTCAGGTCGTCATCACTAAGGAAAGCTGCTGCGAGCTCGTCCTCAATGAGTAGATCTTCGTTTGGTTTACGGGCCATGATATCCTCCACTTTTCTCTAGGCTCATTTGACAAATAGTCCCTCGTATTATACCGACTAGCTACGGTATAATCAACTAAATGGGTGGGTTAAACGTAAAAAATACAATGGTTGAGCGTGTGTTGCAAGTTGTTGCGCCACACCCCTGTTTTACCTGTGGGAAAGTAGGGTGTGTTTTGTGCGATGATTGTAAATATGACATCACTCATGAGCCATTTTTAGGCTGTATTTTCTGTGCAACCCCACAGAGGTACGGTGTATGCCGTGCGCACGAGTCGGCCATTGCGCGTGCTTTTGTTGTAGGCCAAAGAGGTGGTACGCTTGAGACCCTTATTAACAAGCTAAAATTCGAGCGGGTAAAGGCGGCAGCGCAACCGCTTGCGGAACTCCTCAATGAGCGCCTACCTATCCTTCCGGGCGATTGCTTAGTTGTTCCAGTACCTACGGTTCGGGCTCATATCCGGGAGCGTGGATACGATCAGGTTGATCTTATTGCGCGCCACTTTGCGAACTTTCGAGGGCAAGAAGTGTATACCGGGCTTCGCCGGATAACGAACACCACGCAGCATACGGTGGATCGCGATACACGCCAAAAACAAGCCCGAGAGGCTTTTGTGGTGCGTGACGAGGCTTTATTACGGGGGCGACACGTACTTCTGCTTGACGATATTATTACGACCGGTGCAACGTTGCGAGCTGCTGCCGAACTCCTTACGAGGGCCGGCGCAGTTGTATGGGTTGCAGCGCTTGCCTATCAACCTCTCGACTGATTTGATTCAATCTGTTAAAATAACTCAGTACTTTACTAGGAGAGGTGACCGAGTGGTTGATGGTAACGGTCTTGAAAACCGTCGTGGGGAGACTCACCGAGGGTTCGAATCCCTCCCTCTCCGCCAAGTTTGTACAAAAATACCCCGCTTTCTGCGGGGTATTTATTTTCTCGAAGTTAGCCTAGGTGTTTGTGAAGCCACTACCTGAGCCTGGGGTGATTGCACCAAGAATCCAGTTCACGGCCGCAAAGGCGAGGAACGCGATGATAAGACCGACGATTGCATAGAGGATGGTGTTCTTTGCTGCGGTGACGTTTGCGGCATTACCAGCTGAGGTTGCGTAGCGGATGCCGCCCCAAATAATCATAATAACTGCAAGAGCTCCCACGATGAAGAGGAGTACGTTCGTGACAGTTGTCACGATGCCCGCATCGCCAAAGAGTGTTGAAGGAACGCCTGTGCCACGAGCAGCCTCTGCACCTGATTGAGCAGCGCCTTGAGCGGCAGCATTAGGAGCGACGCCAGCAACAAGAAGTGTCGCGACGACAAAGACGGAGGCGGTTACGGTGGTGAAAAACCTTTTCATATGGCGTTATTATACAACGTTAACGCTCATCAGGCAAACAAATTGTAGGGGTAAACGCTCGACCGCTCCCCTGTTTTATGCTACAATCGTTCAAGTTGAGCGCCCGTATGGCTGCTACAACTTCTGGAGGAGTACCCAAGTGGCTGAAGGGGACGGTTTGCTAAATCGTTAGTCTGGGGAGACCTGGAGCGGGAGTTCGAATCTCCCCTCCTCCGCCAAATTGTTATGAAAACATCCGAGCCACGGGTGTTTTTTTATATTTCACCTCGAAAAGCTCATGCTATACTAGGCCTAGATATGGCGAACGAAGATCCGCAAAACTATTGGCAGAACCCTGATGACGGGCAGCCTCAAGACGAGGTGGCTCCGTCCGTGGAGAGCGAGGAAACCTTCGACGACCAAACGGGAGCGCCACTCCCCCCTGAAGACACCCCTGATAACCCTCCTGTCACCTGGACAGCTCAAGAATACGTCCATCTCGATCGTAGCCCCCTCTGGTTTATTATTTTTGCTGTTGTGGTGCTCGGTCTTGTTGCGCTCGATATTTTTCTTTTTCAATCATGGACGTTCTCGGCGTTGGTTATTGTTATGGCAATCGCGCTGGTTATTTACATTCGCCGACCCCCACGCACGCTTACGTACTCGTTAAGCCCCGCACAAGGTCTGTATGTTGGTGAGCGCTTGTATCACTTTGATGAATTTAAAGCCTTTGGACTTATCCAGGACGAGGGTCACTACTCGATTATGCTCATTCCGCGAAAGCGATTCGCCCCTGGTGTGTCGGTGTATTTCCCGGATGAAGCCGGTGAGCGTATTGTTGATATTCTTGGACAGCGCCTCCCTATGGAAAACCTGAAACTCGACGCCGTAGACGTCATTGTTCGTAAGCTTCGCCTCTAATTGGTATACTAAAGGGTATGACAGATACCCCAGAAACACCCACTCAAATACCAACATCAGATATTACGCCTTCGCAGCCGGTTGAGCCGGTGCAGGCTCCAGCCCTTCCTTATTCGTTCAAGGCGAATCTCAAGGAGTACCGAAAGCGTGTCGGGATATGGCGTATCGGGCTTGCGCTCATCATAAGCATCTTCTTCTGGGTTAAGTTTGGCCCTGTTGTATGGATCCTGAGTGTCCTCGGTATTGCTGCGGCGATCCTCGGGTATTTCTATGTACTTTCACGGGGTCGCGTCACGCTCACAACCGAGGGTGTTGAATACCGCAGCGGTTTCGGACGAACCCAGAACGTGCCGTATGCTGAACTTGAGGGAGCAAAAGTATTTATCAACTTCCTCGATGCCGGATTTGGTATCGCTCCTCGTGTTTCCGTGGCTCAAAAAGGTGCCACTTCGCATCCTATCAACCTGAACTCGCTGTACTGGTCGGTGGACGACATGGATAAGCTCATTGCTGTCCTCAATGATAAGAAGGTTCCCGTAGAATATTACGAAGACATCGTGCAGTATCAGGCAATTGCGAAGCAATTTCCAAACTACGCAACGTACATTGAGCGCCATACTGGCTTCGTGGCACTCATGGCCGTAATTGCAATTCTCGTTCTTGTAGTTGGAATTGCCCTGTGGGTAACCTTTAACTAGTAGACCTTCTCTTTAAAGTGTGCTAAAATAACCTCTGTTCGTCTGATTTTTCAGGCCGAAAGCACCTTCTAGTTACAAAGATAGTGCACGTTGTTTTTACGACAACGCGTACTATCCTATGCACCCGTAGCTCAGCTGGATAGAGCGTCGGCTTGCGGAGCCGAAGGCCATAGGTTCGAATCCTGTCGGGTGTACCAAATCTGTAACTTTTAAAAGACTCACCATAGGTGGGTCTTTTTTATTCTTTTTCTATTTGTATGGAATGAACGAACCTTGGTTTTCTGCTATCATCCAAGTATGACAAAACCTCGTAAAAAACCCTTCTCGCTTTTCATCCAACTCGTTATTGGCTTTGTGATTCCGACGATTATTCTCATGGCGTATAGTGACGAATCGAAGCTTGGCCCCGTGGTGGCCATGGCGCTGGCACTCGCCTTTCCGATTGCACTTGAGGTGTATAGTTTCTTTACAGGCCGCAAGGCCAGCTGGCTTTCACTTTTTGCAATCATCGGTATTCTCCTTATTGGTGCAATTAGCTTCTTTGGTCTCAGCGAAGAGTGGCTGGGTATTCGACGCGCAGGATTTTATATCATTGCTGCTATTGGCATTGCGGCGGTGCTTCTTTTTAGGCGTGACTGGCTTGATAAGGGCCTCGGAAAGCTGGTTGATATGCAGGCAGTGCGAAAAGCAGCAGAGAAAAACGGGACCGAAGCGGAGATTTCGAGGCATATCACCAAGGTTGCCTATATGTTTGTTGCTTTTTTGACAATAATCGCTCTATGGAGCTATATCCTTACTATTATGGTGATTGATGCGCCGACCGGTTCGAGTGAGTTTAATGCCCAGTATGCGGAGTTACGTCTCCTTGGCTTACCCTATGTTTCGGGGCCGCTCCTTATTGGTATGACAGTGCTGCTTGTGTATCTTGTGATGGGTTTTGAAAAATACACAGGCATTGATATCGAAGAGCTGCTGAAGAAAAAGAAGAAATAATTCAGACTCTGAACGGTGTCACCGTACGTTAGTGGTAGTATAGAACTATATAACGAGGAGACGTGGATGATCTGGTTAGCAGCGCTCATTATCGGAATCGTTGATGCGATTGTATTGTATCTCTTTGAACTTGTGGGAATTGAAGGCACGGAGTGGCTTTGGAATGATTTGCTTGGTACCGACGAGCAGCGCTGGCGAGTCTTCCCTGTTGCGGTGGTATTAGGGCTTGCATTAACTGCGGTGTATAAGCTTGTAAAAGTAAAACGGGTAAAAGAAACTTCGGGTGACTTGCTTGAGGAGCTACAAGATCCGCCATCGACACTTGCTTCTATTGGCGCTGTATTACTCGTTGGTGCGGTGAGTCTGCTGGCAGGTGCCTCGCTGGGTCCAGAAGCTGCCCTTATGGCCTTTTCGGCTGGCTTTGGTGCATTCATTGCTGCCCGAATGAAGGCCGGCACTGACAAGCAGGTGCTCGTGCTTGCAAGTGTCGGCGCACTACTGGTTGCGTTCGTTCATTCGATTCTTCTCGTTCTCATTCCCCTTCTTATCCTCTGGCAGGGTGCCAAGCGGGCAGGACGTAAGGTTCAGCTTCGCCAAGTTGCGATTATTCTTCTTGCCGGCGTTGCAGCGTTTGGGGCTATCTACGGCATCCGTGTATTAACAGGTGCGCCGGGGGTCGGGCTCATTCCTGCGCTGCCAGAACTCGTGACGCACGACTACGTTATTGCCATCTTGCTCGGGTTTGTCTCGGGCCTTTTGGCACTCGCCCTTAATTACCTTGTAAAGCTGTTCTCGCAAACTTCACTGGCGGTCATGAATGCTCGTTTTCCGGGGAGCGAATGGGTATTTGGAGCCGTGGCCGGTCTAGCGCTCGGATTCTTGTATTACGCTGGCAGCCCGGTCGTTGAGTTTAGCGGCAAGATTGGAACGGAGATGCTTGTCGATAATTTCGCGCAGTTTACCGCAGTTACCCTGATTGGGTTTATTCTTATTAAGCTGATGGCAACGGCATGGTCTGCGGGAACGGGGTATAAAGGTGGTCTTGTCTTCCCTTCTGTCTTTATTGGTGTGGCGATGGGGCTCTTGTTCACCCAGCTCTTCCCAGAGTTTGGCGGAAGTGGCGCAGTGATTGGAGCTATCTCGGGAATGCTTACGGCGGTGATTGGGTCGCCGGTTATGGCGGCGGTCTTCCTGGTTGCGGCGCTGCCCGTATCGCTGTGGCCATTGGCGGCCTGTGCAATTGTCGGAACCCTGATATTCTCGTTCTTCGTAAGGCGTATTACCAAGAAAAAACCCGCCTAGCTGGCGGGTTTTTCGTTTTATGAGTATGTTTATTCGTCGAGTGCTGGCTCGCGACCGTGAACGGTCAGCGCGTACAGTACGAGAACGTCGACAACCATGATGATGATTGACCAGAGTGGGTAAACACTCACGAACGCGAACTGCGCCAGGAAGTTAAACAGTACGAGGATGATCGCGATAACGCGCGCCCAGGTACTGCCATTAAAGAGTCCGGTACCCGCTACCATCGATACGATACCAAGGATAAGGTGTACCCATCCCCAGGTAGTGTAATCGAGAAGAAGAAGTGTTCCACCTACACTCACGAGCCATTCGTCGTTTAGTAACGCGGTAAAACCGAGAATTGTTTGGAAGAATCCAATCGCGATCAGCATGAATGCCGCGAAGTAGACCCATCCAACCCAACCAGAAACGTTGTTTGAGTTATTAACAGCCATAGAACCTCCTTAAAGTAAATCGTTTGTTTCCGCGCCGTGCACAGTAAGCGCGTAAATCACGAACCCACCGACAACCAGTACGAAAGTTGCCCAAAGTGGGAACGTTGTAATATATGCAATACTACCGAGCATAACCAGCACGGTAATCACGACAGCTACGATGCGCGCCCACCCCGCTCCGGCCATCGTTCCAATTCCTGCTGCAAGTGCGACAACTCCTAGGAGGACGTGAATCCAGCCCCAAGTTGTAAGGTTAAATACGAATACATTGTTTTCCGTTGCAATAAAAAAGTCAGGGTTGAAGAGTGCTCCTAATCCCTGAACTAATTGCATGGCACCGATCAAGACAAGTAGTGAGGCCGCAAAGAAGACCCATCCTACCCAAGCTGTCGGTGTTGCTAATCTCGCCATAAACATTCCTTTCTCGTAGTTATGTTTACACTCACCCGACGTGCTACATAGGCATTCCTCCCATACTCACATTGATTAACTCCGTTATAGCACTTTTATATGAAATTGAATAGCTAGGGTTGTTTTACAATAGGGGTATGGAAGATTCAATTTTTACAAAAATCATTAAAGGTGAAATCCCGGCGTACAAAGTGTACGAAGACGAACACACCTTCGCATTTCTCGACATTCACCCCCTTACCGAAGGGCACGTGTTGGTCATTCCGAAGAAGCAGGTCGAATATATTTGGGATCTGGAAGCTGACGATTATCAGGCGCTTATGGCGACCGTACAGAAAGTCGGTAAGCACCTTCGAGAAGTACTCGAAGCACCGTATGTTGGCGTTGAGGTGGTAGGCGTTGATGTCCCACACGCCCACGTACATGTTGTTCCTTTTGCAACATCAAAGGAACTTCATCGAAGCGGTCCGGTGCCCGATGAGCCTGACCATGCAGCGCTTGAAAAAGCTCAAGAGAAAGTGAAGCTTAGCTAGCCTTTTGGAGTTGCTCAAGCTGCTCGGCGCTGTAAATGCCGAAATAGCCAAATGAACGATACAGTCGGTCGGTAAAATAACGGCCGGCTATTTCGTTGTCCTCGATATGTTCGGATGGGCCAAGGCTTGTGTAGTCGGTGTGGTGCACCTGCACACCCGCACTTTCAATGACCACTGTGCTTCTTGGGTATGATAAGCCGCCTCGCTCGGCAGGGTCGAGCTGTTGCTGGAAGCTGACGGAAAGCCACTGCCCGCTTCGCCCTAGATGAATCGCCAAATGTTCTCGGTCAACGAGTCGATCATGCTGACTTTCTATGTAAAGTCGGTGAGCCTCATAGTCGGTGCTGACGCGGACAGTTGCAAGATCTCGGTCGAGCCCCTGCTGGTGTGCGTGGCGGAGAAGGTCGATGCTAAGGGTTGCGAATTCATCGTACTGCTCCGGAATTTCTACTGAAGGATTCATCCGGAATTGGTCGATTCGCTGTAACATGTCTTCGTTATACCATACCGCTCATGCTCAATACTAGAGGATTTCAGTGCTAAAATACCTTTATGCCAATTAAAATTCTTTCAGTCGGAAAAAAGCACGAGTCGTGGGTCTCGGAGGGTATCGAACGGTATCAGAAGCGCCTCCGCGCGCCGTTTTCTATTGAATGGATCCTTTTACCACATTCAAGCCTGGAGGGCGACAGGGCGCGCCAGGAAGAGTCAGAGCGTATACTTTCACGGCTTGGGAGTGACGACTATGTAGTGCTGCTCGACGAGCGTGGCAAGGCGCTTGATTCACCTGGGCTTTCTCATCTTCTTGGCGAGCAGCTTCACTCCTCTCGCACGGTTGTGCTGGTTATTGGAGGTGCATACGGTGTTGACCAGACGGTACACCAACGCGCCAATTATATTTGGTCGCTCTCGCCGCTTGTGTTTCCCCACCAGCTTGTGCGCCTTCTTCTTACAGAGCAGCTTTACCGAGCTCAGCAAATCGCTCTGGGCGGTTCGTATCACCACGAGTAACAGCGGCACCGTAAACACATACAACCGATAGATAGTTGACAAATTATCAAGCTTATGCTAGTATTGCTATAGTTACAAAATAAAACAAACAGAGTAACAAGTAGCACCATGTACAAACTAGCACCACTCGCCATTACCCTAATGACTACCCTCGGTATCCTCTCGCACGAGATGCATATCGACCGCGCAGCCACGGTTGCGGTGACTGTCTCAGTAGCCGCTGTCTCAGTTGGTGCGCTCGAGAAGATTATCTCGCAGAATTACCACACCCACGTGGAGCGTGCTTCGCTTCCAAAGGTAAGTACTTCATTCCGTTCGTCACTTCCTAATATTCAGCCTCCACGCGACGACGACCGCCGATATATTCAGAACAAGAAGCTGATGTATATGGGTGGCGGTGACGCAGTGTCCCTCTGGCCTTCGGTCTAATGACTATTTAAGAATTTCAAGTTCATGAAGCAGGCGTTCAACGAGCGCCTGTTTTTCTTGGAGTTGCTTTTTGCTCTCTTCAACGAGTGCAGCCGGTGCCTTATTGATGTAATTCTCGTTACCAAGGCGCCCTTCAAGAGTTTTGATTTCTTGATGGGTTGTTGCGAGGCGCATTTCAAGGTTTTCCTTGTGTTCTTCAAGGGTCTTTTCTGAAACATCAAGCCAGGCGTCGTGGTTGTGAAGTGCGAGGCGAAGGCCACGAGGCTGCTCGGTCTTTGTGACTTCTTTTAATTTCGCGAGGCGCTTGATGAGGTCCTGGTTGTCTTCAATGAGTGAATCGCCGGTGACGATAAGGCCGTAGCGCTCATTACCTGGAAGTGAGGTCGACACAAAGCGCGCTTCGGCAACGATTTCCTGTAGTTGCCCAAACTCCCCTGCGGAGATTTCACTGTACGGTAGGATTTCCGGCCAGGTCTCGTTAATAAGCAGCGTGGTGTGCCACGGAAGTGTTTGCCAGATAGTTTCTGTCACAAATGGCGCAAATGGATGAGCGAGCTTGAGGGAGGTATCGAGTACCCAGGCAAGCAGGTGTGGATTGTCTTGATCCTTTGAGGCCTCGACGTACCAGTCGGCAACGCTGTCCCAGATGGCGTGATACATCGCTTCGCCCGCTTCGGCGTAACGGTAGCTATTGAGTGCGCGACTAATTGCCTTCTTTGCAGTTTCAAGCTCACCGACAATCCAGTGGTCGGCAAGTGATACCACCTCGGGTTGGCCTGGTTGGTAGTTTTCGCCAAGCTTGTTCTCGATAAAGCGAGCAATATTCCAAAGCTTATTACAGAAGTTGCGGCCCGCAATAACGCGGTCAACACTAAAGGCTTGGTTTTGGCCTGGGCTACGGCTAGCGATAAGACCAAGGCGAAGAGCATCAGAACCGTATTCTGCCACGAGCTCCATAGGGTTGATGACATTCCCCTTACTCTTGCTCATCTTTTGGCTGTGTTCGTCGAGCACCATACCGTGGAGGTAGACATTCTTAAACGGAACCTTCCCTGTTACGTGAAGACTGAGCATGATCATACGAGCAATCCAGCGGTCGAGCAGGTCGGTGCCGGTTTCCATGAGTTCGGTTGGGAAGAAGCGAGAGAGATCGCTCCCCTCTTCGAGGGCATCGGTGGTAATGAATGGCCACTGGCCACTACTGAACCAGGTGTCGAAGGTGTCTTCTTCACGCTGGTAGGTCTTGCCATCGATAACTATTGTTTTTTCGTCAACATTTTCATTGAATACCCAATCGCTAGGGTCTTCGATATTTTGGAAAGCTGGGATAGGAATCCCCCAAGGGATTTGACGCGAGAGGTTCCAGTCGTGAATGCCCTTTAGGTACTGAATGAGGATGTTTTTGCGGCCAGCTGGGTAGAAGGTAATCTCCCCTGCTTCGAGGGCTTCAATTGCCTTAGCGGCAAGCGGCTCCATCTTAAGGAACCACTGCTCTTTAATAAGTGGCTGGATTGGAAGGCCGCTCTTGTAGTCGTAGCCGACGGTGTGTTCGATTGG
Source organism: uncultured Candidatus Saccharibacteria bacterium (assembly GCA_946480535.1). The sequence goes on from CAMLKA010000009.1 coordinate 14,038, forward strand.
CTCTTCTTTGCGAATGAGTTCTTCCGCTTGGAGGGCAGCGAGGGTGCGCTTGCGTGCTTCATCAGCTTCGAGTCCGAGGAACTGCTTGGGAACGTTAATCATCTTACCGTCAAAGTCGATAACCTGTGGACGTGGCAGGTTGTGACGCTTCCCTACTTCAAAGTCGTTCGGATCGTGGGCTGGGGTAATTTTTACGGCGCCGGTTCCAAAGTTCGGGTCGACGTATTCGTCGGCGATAATTTCAATCTCACGGCCGGTGAGTGGCAAGACGACCTTTGTACCGATGAAGTCTTTGTAACGAGGGTCGTCAGGGTGAACGGCAACGGCAGTGTCGCCGAAGAGTGTCTCTGGACGAGAGGTGGCAATAACGATTTCACCAATCTTGTCGATCATTGGGTAGGCAATGTGCCAAAGGGTGCCCTTTTCCATCTTGTGGTCGACTTCGATGTCGGCGTAGCTGGTTTGGTATTTGGTACTGTAGTTAACAATACGTTCACCCCGGTAAATAAGACCTTCATCCCAAAGTTTTTTGAAGGTTCCGTAGACGGTTTTAATTACCTTAGTATCAAGAGTAAAGACGAGGTCATCCCAAGAAGCGCTCGTGCCCAGTGCGCGTACCTGCAGCTCCATGTTGCCGCGTTGTTTTTCAACAAAATCCCATACCTGGCTGTAGAGTTCTTCACGGTTGAAGTCGAAACGGCTCTTCCCTTGCTTTTGGAGTTCTTTTTCGTAGACCACCCAGGTTTCGAAACCGGCGTGGTCGGCACCAGGAATATAAATGGTGTCGTAGCCAGTCATACGCTTAAAGCGGACAGAGATGTCTTTGAGGCCCATGTCGAGGGCGTGGCCGAGGTGAAGATTACCATTGGCGTTTGGTGGTGGCATGACAGTACTGAAGGGCTTACCCTCACCCTTTGGCTTAAAAGCACCACTGGTTTCCCAGAGTGCGTATACGTTTGGTTCGTATTCGTTTGGATTGTAAGCTTTTGCTAGATTCACCGTTTTGTCCTGTCTAATTTCACGTGAAAGTGTTTGGGTGTGATTTCACGTGAAAGTTGAACAGTAGATGTTCGACGATATTTCACGTGAAAGTGCCGTGTACTCCCCTTTTTCTCTTGGCATATTATAGCATGATTAGAAGTGAAAAGACCATCGCTGGCAGCCCTGTTACAACACGAACGTCCTCGCGCTGGATTTCAATAGGGCCTCTGCGCCCATTTCAACTCAGGCTGCGGAATGTGTCGCTTATGTAACAAGCCCGCCATCAGTGGCCTTTTCGCTGTATAATAATTCCTATGATTGAGCTTCAGAGGGTAAATGATAAGGAAATTTGGGATGATTACGTGCTTGAGCATGGGGGTCACCCACTACAACTATGGTCCTGGGGACAGGTAAAAGCGGGCCACGGCTGGGTTGCTGAGCGCGTTTTTGCGTATGATGAGGAAGAAATTATTGGCGCTGCGCAGGTGCTGGTTCGCCGACTTCCAGCGCCTTTTCGGGCATTTGCGTATATTCCTCGTGGTCCCCTCTTCGATGATGGCCATAGGGATGTCATCATCGATAAGCTTGCGGTATTAGCGCGGCGCGATCACCACGCTGTCGCCCTTTCAATCGAACCCGATTCGATGCAGTTCGAAAAGCCCGATGGTTGGGTGCGCTCAACCAATAAGGTGCTCTCTGCTGAGACGATTCTGCTCGATACGACTAAGTCGGAAAGTGACTTGCTTGCCGATATGGCCAAGAAGACGCGCCAGTACATCCGTAAATCAGGCGCCGATGTAAAGATTCGTCAAGTAAAAAAGCGCGAAGATATTGAGAAATGTCTGGATATTTATCGCCAAACTGCGCAACGTGCTGGATTTAATCTTCATAACAACCAGTATTACTTCGATGTGTTTATACAGATGCAAGACTACTCCCCTATCTTTGCTGCGTATGAAGGTGAAAATATAGTGGCGTTTTTATGGCTGGCTATCAGTGAGACAACTGCCTACGAACTGTATGGCGGAGTAAACGATCGTGGCCAGGAGCTTCGTGCAAACTACGCGCTCAAGTGGCACGCAATTAAAAAGGTTAAAGAGTGGGGTATCTCCCACTACGATTTTGGTGGCCTCGTTGCCGGTGGCGTTTCAAACTTCAAACAGGGATGGGCGTCTGAAACAACAGTGTTTGCTGGTACCTTTGATAAGCCACTCTCCCCTCTTTATACCCTTTGGAGTAAAGGGTTGCCGTTCGCAAAGAAAACGCTGCAGACCATGCGCCGCAAAAAGTAATTCTGAATAAAATCTTAATTAAAGCTTAAACAGTCTGTTTCCAGGCTGTTTTTGTCATGGAAAGACTCGGCTGCACCTCAAGTGAGAGGGGAGAGGTGGCTTCGTTGCGGTCTGCGTAGAAGCAACCGAGGGTAGCAATCATGGCGCCGTTGTCGGTACAGAGCTGCATAGGGGCGTATTCGATGGCGATAGGGAGCCTCTCCTGTAGTTGCTTGCGAAGTTCTTGGTTTGCAGCAACACCACCAGCAATAACAACAGAGGCGGGGGAGTAGTCGTGAAAGGCTTTTTCGGCTTTATCAACGAGGGTTTCAATAGCGGTGTGTTGGAAGCTTGCGGCAAAGTCGGCGCGTTGCTCGTCGTTTAAAAGCGCTGGAAGCTCAAAAGACGGAAAAGACGTGTCGACACCCACTTCGTGCTGTACGGCGCGTAGAACGGCCGTCTTAAGGCCTGAGAAGCTAAAATCATAAGCACCTTGGAGGCGTGCTTTTGGCAGTTTGTACTTTTTAGGGTCACCTTTTTTGGCCGCTTCGGCGATTGACGGACCTCCAGGGTAGGGGAGGCCGAGGATTTTCGCCACTTTATCGAAGGCTTCTCCAACGGCGTCGTCTTGGGTTTGGCCGAGCAGTTCGTAGTCACCGTGGTCGCGGAAGAGGACGAGCTGAGAGTGGCCACCGCTGACGATAAGGGCGAGCATAGGGAACTGTGGTTGTTTCGACGGAAGGGTGAGGTCAATGCCATTTGCCTGATCAGTAATGAAATTAGCGTAGACATGAGCTTCGACGTGGTGAATAGGGTAGAGGGGAATATTTTTCTGGGCCGCTATTGTACGCGCAGCAAGGGTTCCAACAAGGAGTGAACCAAGGAGGCCGGGTGCGTAAGTAACGGCAATGCCATCGATATCATCCCAGGTAAGGTTGGCATCGGTAAGCGCCTGGTTGATAACCGGGTTAATCACTTCAATGTGGCTTCGAGCGGCAACTTCAGGGACAACGCCGCCGTATACCTTGTGGATATCAATTTGCGTGCGGACGACATTTGAAAGCAAACGGTGTCCGTCTTCAACGACGGCCGCGGCAGTTTCGTCACAGCTACTCTCAATTCCAAGGATTCTCATCTGTTATATTGTACCACGTCGTTGTGCTTTGGACACCCTAGCTTGAACTTTGCTGAGAGTTTCCTTAAAATTATAAGCAGATACTAAGCTAAGGTTCAGGTAGGAGGGTGCGGTATGAAAGTGTGGAGGGGAGGCGTGCGCTTCCTGGTTTTAGTGTGTCCTGCGATTGTGGCCGTCTGCGTGTCGCCAATAGCTGCAACCCAGGGAGGGTGGGGAAATCAACAGGTGGAGTTGCTTCGACAAGCTCCCGTGACATCACTTCCCTCTAATTCGAACACCTGTTATGGCACGGTTGCACAAATTCAGGTCCGAAGCGGGGGTGGAGTAGAGGCGTGTATTATGGGCGGAGTGTCCGAAACCCGGCTTGCTCGCTACAGGGGCGCTAACTCGCAATTTGCTTATGCCGTCGCTCGGTCGGGCGAGACGCATTACACAAAGCTTGCCGATTTATGTGCCGGATACTCGTGGTGCGGGTATGGTGCTGGTGAAGACACGCTACTCCTCCAGTTACCGGTGAATCAGTATCGGTATGGACATGCCATTGTGCGTCATTTCTCTCAATACCTTCAGGCGCACACCGTACCAGAGCCGCATTATTCTTTTGAATACAATCAGCCATACGAAATTATTCATGCCGGGAGTACCAATCTACCAACGGGTGCAGTGGCAGTTTCGGCGAATGGGAGATGGGCGATTGTCGAGCTTCTTGAGTATGGATTTGTTCGGGTTGATTTGCGAGACGGGTCGTATCGGAGAGTTATTGCGCCGGGAGTTCGCTACGGGCTTGGGGCGGACCCGTCGTTTGAGTTAGCGATTTCTAATGACGGCCGCTTTGTTGCGATAGTGGGGTGGCGAGCGGGTATTGATGTCTACGAACTGGACGGAGCGTGCGGAGATGTACTCACGGGGCAGTCGGCCACTTCCTTCTCTCAGGGCACAATTTCATGTAGACCTGCGATGATTGAACGGCAGGCTCTCTTTTCGGGGTTTCAGGCTGCGTACATGCCGCGGTTTTCACCAGACGGTACGACGTTGACCCTTATCGTCTCTACGGCCACAGGGTACGTCCGTGCGGTATTGGCGCCTACGAGTGCTGGCATTGCGGCGACCCCTATGTATGTCGCGCTTGGAGATTCATTCGTGAGTGGAGAAGGGGAGACTGAGGACTCGCAGTATATGCTTGGCACGAACACGGCCACTAACAAGTGTCATGTAAGCGTGCGATCCTACCCCTATCTGCTGGAGCTTTCTATGAATGCGATGAATAGGTCATGCTCGGGGTCTCGTGTTCAGGAAGTGTTGCAGCAGGCGGAATCAATACGCGGGAAGTACCCGACGCTTCTATCGGTGGGTGTTGGAGGTAATGACATTGATGTGATGGGAAAGCTTAAGGCGTGCATTATGCCAGGAACATGCGAGTGGGCGTTGCCTGAAAATCGTATGCAAACCGCGCTCGAAATACAGGGTTTGTATCAAAAACTTGTGGCGGCATTTGAATCGATTCAGCAGATGTACGCGCAATCAACACTTATTGTTGTGGGGTACCCGGAGGTCATTAACGAGGCTGTCGATGCAAAGTGCCGATTTCCAATTTCTGCGCTTTTAGATCAACACGAGCGACGGTATATGAATGAAACGGTGCGGTATATAAATGAAGTACTAAAGAGCGCCGCGGGGTACACAGGGCTTCAGTTCATCGATGTTTCTGGGGCATATAGTGGTGAACGATTGTGCGACGAACAGCAAACCGCCATGAACGGCGTACGCTCCGGTGATGACTTCGCCCCAATAAGCGCGCTCGAATCAATAAAAATAATCGGTGCCGAATCTTTCCATCCAACACCAAGGGGCCACGAGCTCGTAGCCGAAACTATTAAGAGCATTTTTGCTCGGGATGGAGTGGGTGTGTACTGCGAATCGTGCCAGTTTAGCCCAGTAGACCTTACCCCACCGCTCTATTGGCGAGAAGTAGATGGTGGCAGAGAAATTCTTCCTATTGCAGAGAGATTCATTCAAGCCGACGCAATTGGGTTTGGTGATTCGATAGCGTTTTCATTTCCGCCAGGAAGCTTCGCTTCGGAAAGTGAGGTGACGTTAGAACTCCATTCGGATGTACGAGTGGTGGGAAAGTATATGACGGCAGCCGATGGGTCCCTTGAGGGGCATTTCAGTGTTCCGGTGCAGCCGCGCGGATATCATACCGTGCATGCGTATGGTGACAGTGTTTCCGGTATTAAAATCGATAGATACCAAGTTGTATATGTCCGGGAAAAGGAGACTCCCATCTATGGTGCTCCGCTGGGCAGGCCATTGGTGGTGACGGGGGGGCAATGCCGCTCCAAAACTTAAGAGAAACAGGAGCATCTGTTACGCCGAGCACCCTCATATCACCCCTGGCCGTACTGGGGGAGGCGGTGAAGTTGCCCAACCAACCTACGTCGCGGCATACAGGAACGTATGCGCTTTATATCTGGGGAGGAGTGGCAGTTCTTCTGTTAGTATTCGTCGGAGCAGTGTCTTATAGTATCGGCCGTCGACAGGTATAATAACTGATATGAATGTACGAACTGCTGTTAAGAAACTAATTCCACGATCACTATTTCAAAAAATTGAACCAACCGGCCACTTGTTTGAGTCGATGCTTGTTGCGACGCGCTACGGCTTTCCGGCTCGCAAGGTGAGGGTCATTGGCGTGACGGGAACAAACGGCAAGACGACGACCTCTTTCTTTATTCAGCGCATGCTGACCGAAGCGGGCATTTCAACCGGTCTTATGAGTACGGTGGCATACGGAGTCGGCGATGATATTAAGCGTCAGATGGAACACATGACCACTTCTAAGGCGAGTGTCGTGCAAAGTCGTATTAAAAGCTTTGTACAGCAGGGCGCGCAGTGGGTTGTGGTGGAGACGTCGAGCCACTCGTTGGCGCAGAATCGCGTGTGGGGTATTCCCTATGAAATAGCCGTTCTGACGAACCTTACCCACGATCACCTCGAATATCACGGCACTTTCGAGAACTACCGCGAAGCAAAACGAAAGCTGTTTAAGATTGCGAATAAGCACGGGCTTCGCTACGGTGTCGTAAACGCCGATGACCCAAGTGCCGAGCTATTTGCAAATACCGTAGCTAATTCAACAACATACGGTATTAAGCAGGGCGAACTTATTGCCACCGATGTGAAGCTGACAAATACCGGCTCAACCTACACCGCAAAGACTGGTGAAGACAGCTATGCAATTACTGTGAATATTCCCGGGGAATTTAACGTGAGCAATAGTTTGGCGGCAATTGCAGTAGGACGTAAACTTGGGCTCTCGAAAGAGCAAATTGAAAAGGGTATTGCCTCACTTCAATCTGTTGAAGGGCGTATGAATGCTATTAAAGAAGGTCAGGAGTTCCAGGTACTCGTTGATTTCGCGAGTACACCAGACGGCTTTGAAAAGTTCTTCTCAAGCGTTCGACCACTGGTAAAGGGAAAGCTTATTGCGGTATTTGGCTCAGCAGGGCGCCGCGACGAGAGCAAGCGCGCCGAGCAGGGGCGAATTGCAGGGCGGTATGCCGATGTCGTCGTCGCAACCGAAGAGGATGACCGCGATGATGACGGTGCAAAAATCCTTCAGCAAATTGCCGAAGGTGCGAAGGGATCTGGCAAGGTGCTTGATACCTCACTCTTCCTTATTCCTAATCGCGAAGAGGCGATTGGCTTTGCGATGACCCAAGCCGCAACTGCCGACGACATGGTTGTTCTTCTTGGTAAGGGGCATGAAAAAACCATCGAGCGAGCCGATGGTGAATATCCGTGGAATGAATCTGAAGCGGCACGAGCTGCACTTCAAGCACTTCTTAAAAAGTAACTCAATCGAGTGTGAGGGTGGTGCAGCGGATGTAGCCACCGCCCTTTGAGAGTTCTTGAATGTGCGGGGTCTGGACGGTAATGCCGCGAGCTTCGAGTTCGCCTCGAAGGCGTGGCGCGCCGTCGCCCATCGTTACAGTTTCACCGGTTGAGACGAGGTTGCACGCGAAGGCCTCTTCTGCTTCTTTAAGCGATACGGTGATCGCCTCGATAGCACCGCTATTGATTAGCTCGGCGAGTGTGAGCTGACTTTCAGGGGTGAAAGCATCTGGGCAATAGGCAATAAGTCCTGGTTCGGTGTCGCTTGGGTGGCGAATGATTGAGAGTGCGAGGTCGATGTCGTAGAAAAAGCTATCTTCCCAGCCTGAAATTGGATTGATGACAGGGCTACCTGTCTCATCGAGTTGCGGGATAGTCTGGAGTTGAATGCGCGTATAACCGAGCTCGTTTGCGGCAAATTCTTGGGCTGCTTCATCGCTTCGGTAGCCTTTTCCGCAGAAAAGGAAGTCACCGCAGGCCAGCGCGTCGCCTTGGCCGCTAAAACGAAGCCCTTCAGGTACTTCGATAAGTTCTTTCCCGAGTTCGCGCAGGACGGTGCGAGCGTGCGCCTCTTCAGCCTTGCGAACGTTCGGAAGTCGGGCGGGAATCGCTTTATCACCCCTGACAAGTGCCCAGTTGGCGGTGTAGACGCCATCTTGACTATCAACGGGTGATGATACTTTTACAACGGTTACTCCGGCAGATTCAAGAGCGGCCTTGATGCTGTCATGCTCCTTTTGAGCTAAGGTAGTGTCGGTGTGAGAATCGAAATAGTAAGGATTAATTGCTTGCTGCGCGCTAAAATTGAGCGCGTCTGACATAAGGACGGTGCGGTTAATCTTCATAAAGCTTTAGTAATAGTAATCTTTTGTGCGCTTAAAGTACAGGCGTCGGTGGACTCTTTCGCCAAGTTTTGTCCACGCTTTGTGACGTGTAGGAGAGAGAACGTAGTCGTAGCAGCCAATAAAATCGCTCACTTCTTTACTAAATGAAAGCTTGAAAAGTCCAACGCCGTAGTGGGGGTGTTCGGGGTTACCAATCTCATCACTTGGAGGCGATCCGCAGAAGTCGTGTACCAGTGCACCATTCGACTTTGCCCACTCAATGACATTCCATTGAAGGAAGTGGCTTGCGCCGTACGCGGTGCGCTTTCGTACAGAGGCACCGTCTTTATAGGTGCTCTTTGTGCCAAATACCATGGCGTACGCACCGGCAACGACCTTTCCTTCGAAGTAGGCGAAGAAAAGTTGCCCTAAGCCAGCTTCTTCAAAGGTCTTCCAGAAGGTCTTGTAGTAATTATAACTACGGATACCAAACTGACCCTCCGCTGTTTCTGCGAGGAGGTTGTACATAAGCTTTGCATTCTTCTCGGTAACGGCAACCTTTTCGACGGTGACGCCATCGCGCTCGGCACGGCGGATAGCGTGGCGACCCTTTTGAGGGAGCCCTGTGAGGATGTCGTCGAGGCTACGCGAGATATCGATAGTGATAGTAGAAGGGTTGGGAATAATCGGTGCGGCTTTTTTCAGCCCGTGGCGTTCGAGGGTCGGGCGAGTAGAGCGATCAAGCTCAGATTCTATACGGATTGCAAAAACACCGGCTTTTTTAGCGAGAGGTTTTAGGGCCTGCAATAGATCAAACAGCTGCTTTGTCGAGGCGACGCCAGGACCTTTTGGAAGGTACCAAAGCGCCCCAAGAGGTGATGTTGTTTTTTCTAACACAGTCACAGCAATTTTACCCACAATGACGTAGCGCGGAGCGTAATTGGTAAGTTTTTTAATTTCAGAGTATTCAAGGCTCGAAAAAACATTGCCGCCGTCGGGGTTCTTTAGGATAAGCGAATCCCACTGGGCGATTTCTTCGTCGGTGGCGTAGCGTGCAGTCATTCTCTCTATTGTACCGTATTTGGAAGCCCGTAGAGAGCTGCTGGCTGTCCTGAAACCTTTGCGGCGAGTTGGTCGTGGCGTGACCAGTGGAAGATTTCATTTGGATTGACGATGAGGCCGGTATGAAGGTTGAAGGCTGCACCGGTCATAACGTTATAGTAGGCACGACGGAAATTGCGGGCCTGAACAGCCACGGGGCTGTAGCCGCCAGAATGCTCATAGTAGTCGGGAGTAATTCGAGGCCCATGTTCGCCATCGTTGAAGCCGAGCGGAACTAACGAGTCTTCGACAAACTCCTTGCTCTCATGTTTGTAGCGGAGTCGGACGTCGAAGGCGCCTACTTCATGAGGTGAAGGGCTTTCACCATCTTTCGAGGGAACGGCAAACTGGTTGTTGACGATGTCGAGGATTTCTTTATCGGTGATGCCGGGGTTTTCCTGGCGAAGATATGCCGGGTAATCTTCGTCACGAATCCTTGTTTGTGTTGTACGATTGCGAATCCCCTCTTCGATATAGAGTTCTACCTCACCGCCAAAGTAGGCGGTAATGATAGGGTTGTCGAGTTTTTTGTTGAGCATTGCCAATGTTTCAGCGTAGCTTTTGCGAATCATAATTTCTTTTGGTACACCCGGAATGCCTTCTTTGATAACGGCGTTCTTTCGAGAGTAGTATGATTGACCTGCAATGCCGTAGTCAGCTGCGTTGACGAGCGGTTCATTTTCAAATTCAGGCGGAGATTTAATAGGGTGATCGCGGTAATCTTTCTTGCGCTCGAGAGGCCCTGTCATATCAGGAATAGGGCGTACGAGCCTGCCAAGCAGTGCTATTTCAGGGCTTTTGGCGTTCTCGGCAAGCACGCGAAGTTTTACGAGGTCATCATGACGCTTTCCGATTTCATCAACCACTCCTTGGGCGAGTGTCATGTCGAACTCCCCATTTTCATCAAGCACGATGCGGTCGTCTTTGAAAGGCCCGATACTCACCACCTCTTTGTCTGCGTAGAGCCCAAATACCTGGTTGCCAATAACATCTTGATAGGGAATCCAGGCGTCATGAGATTCAATAACGATCCGCCCGGAATCTTTCTTCATGAAAGGAAGTGCGGCGTAGAATGTTTCATCAGTACTCGCGCGGCCAATTGAACGGCCCGTCTCGTCGTGTCGACGTTCTCGGTCGTAGCCTGCTTCGAGCACGATTACTTCAACATTGGTGCCACCAAGGGCGAGCTGCGTTGTTTTGTACTGCGTATCCGGGGTATTGGTTCCATAGGTTGCACGAAGGGTCTTGGTTGGCTGGTCTTCGAGTGGTGTGCTGGTGAGATCCTCGAACGCACGAATCACCGCTTCAAATTCAGTGTCGCCACTTCGATACCCCTTGGCTTCAACCTTGGCTTTTTCGGCGGCGGGAATGGCACGTTCGCCCGCGGTAATGATAATACGATTCGTCTGGAGCGCGCCCGATTCGATATTTCGTAGGGTGTCGCGAAGACGCATGTGGTTTGAGAGCGCTGCCGCGGCAGGAACGATAGCCGCCTCTGCAACAAGGGGTTGTTCTGGAGAAAGCGTGCTTTCGCGCATACCTAGATGCCTATCAAGCTCGTCGGGTGACCTGCCGGGCGCTCCTGGGAATAGATAGCCTCCAAGGGTCTCGGCGGCTTTAATAATACTTTGACGGTATATTTTTTTACGACGACTTAGCTCTTCGCTGTCTTGAGGGTCGTCATCAAGTTTTTCTGGCTCATTGTGGAATTCGACGCCGCCTTTTCGAAGGCGTAGGTCGGGCTTTGTCCATTGTGAGTTGTAAGAATTCTCGGGGTAGAGCTGTTCGTTAATGGGTGTTTTTGAATCAAGCCCAGAATCAGCCATGTCGTACAGGCTATGGCGAGCTTCCATGATGGCAGTGTAGGCAGGGGTGATGCGTGCCAGTTCAGCATCGATATAACGGACAACGCGGTCGTAGCCAATAGGAGGGAGGGATTCGATATCAGCCAGCGAGGCTTCTATATTTGTTTCATAATTAAAACTCATGCGCTTATTACAGCGCATGAGAGGTGTTTATGCAACGTTGCCTATGAGTTTTGGCTTGGTTGATCTTTACGGGAAAGGTAATCAATTTCCTTAATAATCTCAAGGAGTGCCTCTGCCTTCTTCTTTTCGTCTGCAATACCCTGAGCAGCAGTGTGTGCTGGGCCAATGAGGGTCTTGTCGTCGGTGCTGCGGATAAGCATGAGGTAGGTGTCGAACTTTTCTTCCGCTGGAAGTTCAACCTTGTCCATGAGCGGACGAAGCTCCTTGAGGGCGTTGAGCTTGATGTCGTCGAGTTCAGATGAGCCAGAGGTGCTTGGAGCTGAAGAGTTGTCGGTACTTGGAGCGTCGAAGCTTGGCATTGTGAATGCGGGTACTTCTGGGGCCGGTGTTTCAGTGGCTGCTGGGGCTGGCGCAACAACCGGTGCTGCAGGGGCTGCTGGTGTTGCGGCTGGGGTTTCTTCAAACTGCAAGCCAGTTGGATTCTTGCTGTCAGTCGTACTGTCATCTTCAGGAAGGACGCCAGCGAGAGCTTTCGCGAGCTCTTGGTCGTCACTAATTGGTTGCGTATTGTCTTGCGGAGTAATATCCATGGCCCACCTCGAGTTAAAACATTTATGCTTACTTTAAAAATACTGTATCATAGATACAGATTGGTGGGAATACTATGACGGATATTTTAGACAACGTAAACGTAATTGCTCAGCGTGATCCTGAGGGCGCATTGGAAGTAATTGCGAATCAATATAAGCAGGCGGCGTTTGATGCAAAAGTGCAAAGCCCTGAGCATGATGACCGGGCGATTTCATCGGTTGTGGTGACCGGTATGGGTGGTTCGGCACTTGCGGCACTTATCGTGAAGGTGCTCCTGAATAAAGAACTGTCGATTCCGTTTGATATTATCCGCGGGTACGACCTGCCGGCATATGTAAATCGTAATACATTGGTGATTGCGAGTAGTTATTCAGGTAATACTGAAGAAACGCTTTCTGCGCTCGAGCAGGCCGAAACAAAGGAGGCGCAAGTTGCGATTTTGGCATCGGGCGGGAAACTGATTGATATCGCGACGCGTGATGATATTGCGCACGTACTGCTTCCATCTGGTGCGCAGCCACGCATGGCAATGATTTATAACCTTCGTGGGCTTTTTGCGCTACTTGAGGCGTTTGGCGTCGTTGAAGATAAATGGCTTAAGGAATTGGAACAACTCTCAGGCTGGCTTGAGGACGAGACCTCACACTGGACACCCAATATTCCAACGAATGATAATTATGCCAAGCAACTCGCACTCCAGGTGATTGGGAAAACACCGGTATTTTACGGCAGCCCGCTCACTGCGCCACTTGCGTATAAGTGGAAGATTAGCTGGAATGAAACTGCCAAGAATATTGCATTCTGGAATGAATTTCCTGAGTTTAATCACAATGAATTTATGGGATGGGTATCACACCCAGTTGAGAAGCCGTTTGCGGTGGTTGATATTCTGAGCCCGCTCGACAAGCCGCGCGTTCGTCAGCGTTTTGAGCTCACCGACCGGCTCTTGAGCGGCCTTCGCCCGCACGCGTATACCCTTGAGCTTAAGGGTGAGACACTGCTTGCCCAGCTGCTATGGGGTGCAATCCTCGCCGATTTCGCGAGTACTTACGCTGCTATTCTAAACCAAGTCGACCCAACGCCCGTTGTATTAATCGAGAAGTTGAAGAAGGAATTGGCCGAGGACCCTCGACCTTAGCGCGTTCAATTTGTTCGAGCGTTGCATTAAATACATCGTCCAATGATGTGTGCTCTTTGATTTCGAGGAGTTCGTGGTTGCGGTTGCCGTAATCAAGATCGTCCTCGGTTCGTCCGCGGAAACCTGGCTCGTAGCCTACCGTAAATTGATAATCAGGGTAGGCGAACAGCATACCCCACACCTCGCTGTCTTCTTTTTCGCTCGTCTTACCGTATACGCGACCTTCAGGGTAGGGAAGCGATGGATCCTGCGCGGCGTACCAAAGCGTAATAGCGCCAAAGTGGAAGGCGAGGCGCCGGGCGAGCATTTCGTAGGCAATCTGCGTGTTGAGTGCTTCATGTTTCACTGCAGGGTCTTTCGACTGTAGGTTTGCCTGGTGCTCCGGGAGTGCGCGTGGCGTTGCGACGGCAATGTCGGGAACGGCTTCAAGGAGCCTATGGGCAAAGGGTGTTTGCCAGTCCGGAGAGCCCTGAACGGGGCCTTCGAGGAAGACGAGTGGTGTTTCATCGGAAACGATAATTGGCTGAGGTGATTGGAAAAAGCGTTCGTGTGATGTCATATCATCAGCTTAGCATTATTCATATTGGCGAAGTGCCGAGATAGGGTCTTTTCGAGCGGCACGAATGGCGGGGTAGAGCCCGAACAGGGTGCCGATAATAAGAGATACACCGAGTGCAACAAGCGCAATTTGCCAATTAATAATTGGGTCGAAGGTAAGGAAGGTGCTGATTGCAAAGGCGGATACATACCCAAGAATGTAGCCAAGAATACCGCCACCAATACTAAGGGTGAGTGATTCGATGAGGAACTGGGCGACGATGTCATTGTTTGATGCGCCAAGGGCTTTTCGAATACCAATTTCTCGGGTTCGTTCAGCAACGCTGACGAGCATAATATTCATAATGCCAACCCCGCCAACGATGAGCGAGATGGCGGCAATCGCGACGGAAACGCCGGCAATAGCAGAGAAGATGCGACCGGTTGGTTGGGCGATTTGTGTACCCGACAGGACGGCAAAGTCGGCTTCTCCGAAGTGATTGCGAAGCAGCGCCTTATTGATGTTGGTAATGACACCGCTGAGATGAGCAACCGATTCGCTCTGAACATTAATCTGTTGAAGATGCACCGCGCCTTGGTTAAGTGAACGGCCGCTATCGAGATTCACGAAGAGGGCGTTGTCGAAATCGACATTATTGTAGTTGATAGGGTTATTTTCCCGCTTTAATACGCCGATAACGGTAAA
>CAMLKA010000010.1 GCA_946480535.1 uncultured Candidatus Saccharibacteria bacterium
ATAAGATCGCGGAGTTCTGCGGCTTTTTCGAACTCAAGATTCGCACTGGCAAGATCCATTTGCGCTGAAAGGTCTTTTATAAGACTCTTGTACTCGTCCTTTGGAATCTTCTTAAGGTCAAGCTTTGGCTTGTCATCTTCCTTCTTTGGAATAATAGCGCGAAGGCCTTCGTCAATCGCTTTGGCAACGCTGGTAGGTGTAATATTGTGCTCTGTATTGTAGGCCTCTTGAATTCCGCGACGACGGTCGGTTTCTTCAATGGCCTGCTGCATAGACTTTGTAACGGTATCCGCGTACATCAGCACCTTACCCTCAAGGTGACGCGCCGCACGACCAATAATCTGAATCAGCGCGCTCGCGCTACGAAGGAAGCCTTCTTTATCGGCGTCGATAATCGCCACAAGGCTTACCTCGGGAAGGTCGAGTCCTTCACGAAGCAGGTTAATACCAACCAGTACATCATACACACCCGAACGCAGGTCACGAAGAATATCGCTGCGCTCAAGTGTGTCCACCTCACTGTGAATATACGCGGTCTTTATGTTGAGCTCCAACAAATACGTTGAAAGATCCTCCGCCATTCGCTTCGTAAGTGTCGTTACAAGCACACGCTGTCCCTTTTCAACCCGCTCGCGAATCTCTGCAATAAGGTCATCAATCTGGCCGGTCGTTGGGCGAACAATAATCTCAGGGTCAATCAAACCAGTCGGACGAATAATCTGCTGTACCGGTTCTGGGCTGTGTGACAGTTCGTATTCGGCAGGAGTTGCTGATACATACACTGCCTGGTGAAGATGTCGGTTAAACTCGTCGAAGGTCAGTGGGCGGTTATCAAGTGCACTCGGCAATCGGAAGCCGTGCTCAACAAGTACTTCTTTACGAGCTCGGTCACCGTTATACATACCGCGAACCTGAGGTAATGTCATGTGGCTTTCATCAACAAAGAGGAGGAAATCGTCGGGGAAATAATCAAGAAGTGTCGCTGGCTGTTCGCCTGGCTCACGGTTCGTGAGATACCGGCTATAGTTCTCGATCCCCTTCACGAAGCCAGTTTCCTCGAGCATTTCAATGTCGTACTTCGTACGTTGGCCAAGGCGCTGCGCTTCAAGGAGCTTATCGTGCTTTTCAAAGAATTCCATACGCTCCGCAAACTCGGTCTTAATCGCTTCGATTGCGTGGGCGAGTTTTTGCTTTGGCGTCACGTAGTGACTGCTTGGGAAGATGTCGATTGAGGCAGGTTCACCGAGGATCTCACCGGTTAACGGATCAATACGCGTCACTCGCTCCACCTCATCGCCAAAGAACTCAATACGGTACGCAACATCGCTGCCTGCTGGGAACACATCAACAATGTCACCCTTTACACGAAAGGTACCGCGGTGGAAATCAATATCATTTCGTTGGTATTGGATATCGGTAAGAAGACGAACAAACTTATCTTGTTGGCGACGCTCACCGCGTTTTACGGTAATAGACATCTCGGCATAATCATCAGGCGAACCAATACCGTAAATACAACTCACACTGGCAACAATAATCGTGTCACGACGCGTCAGGAGCGCGCTGGTTGCTGCGTGTCGTAAACGGTCAATCTCGTCATTGATCTTGCTGTCTTTTTCGATGTAGGTATCACTACTCGCAATGTAGGCTTCCGGCTGATAATAATCGAAGTAACTGACAAAGTAATGCACTTCATTGTCAGGAAAGAATGATTTGAACTCGCTGTAGAGTTGCGCCGCTAGCGTCTTGTTGTGAGCAAGGACGAGCGTCGGAGCCTGACGCTGCGCAATAATATTTGCCATTGTAAAGGTCTTACCCGAACCGGTGACTCCAAGAAGTGTTTGCTCACGCTCGCCCTTTTCCAAACCTTCAACCAATTGAGCAATAGCCGCTGGCTGATCACCGGTTGGTTCGTACTGAGAAGAAAGGACAAAACGTTGCTCCATCCTTTTCATTATACGCTAGTCTATTTTCTTCAACAGACTAAAGGCATCGCTGAAGGACTTTTGGTATGCCTGGAGCTTCTCGGCGTCGCTCGTACAGGTCGTGTCCGCAAGCGATAATCCATACACAACACCATCAACGGTGGTTGTCTTTGCGAGCGTTGTCCGCTCACTCTCTGTTGGGTTTGCAAGGATGGAGGCAAATGTTCCAGCATCATTCGTACATTTTGTTCCTACCAGCTGAGAGCTCCGAAACTCTACGTAACGCGTCCCGTTATTCGCCCTCAGTACTTCATATTCAAACCCGCCAATACCCTTCACGTAGGACACGGTAATGGTCATAGGAACAATATCGATAGTCGCCACGGTCGCAGGATCAAGCGCCGGCTCTTGGCCACTCTGGCCCGCTCCGTCGGAACTTACGGGTGTATCGCCTTCATCAGGGTTCGCAGCCGTGCCATCAGAGCTATTACTTGAATCGCTCGTATTTGAAGTTTCAGGTTGCACGTAGGGATCTTGCTTGCCCGGACTCAGTACTCGAATCAATGCAACCGTTCCAATCGCAACCAATAAAACAGCCAAGATCGATAAGGTAGTAACAAGTGTGCGCCGCCCCTTCTTCTGTACCATATACCCTCGCAGTTAATTACTCTTAAGCATAGCCATTTCAGGCCCTGATGTAAAGATTACTTTTTAGCGGTTATCATCACGGTAGGACTCGTTGATGTAATTCACGATATCATCATAGTTATCGTAAATACGGTAGAGCTCTGTATCTTCGTATGAGATAGTCTGATATTGGTCGAGCATAATCTCACGAATCGCAGCGTCAAATGGTCGCCAGAATTCACTTCCTACCAATACGATCGGCGTTCGTTCAATCTTAGCGGTTTGCATAAGCGCAAGAATTTCAAAGAGTTCGTCAAATGTACCGAAGCCACCCGGGAAGTAGACGAAAGCACTTGCATCGAGGGTCATCGCCACCTTACGTCCGAAGAAGTGTTGGAACTGGAAGTTCTCGGTCGTGTACTCGTTAAGAGCCTGCTCCTTTGGAAGGAGGATATTCAATCCAATTGACGTACCGCCGGCTTCATACGCGCCACGGTTTGCCGCCTCCATAACACCATTACCACCACCGGTGATAACAGCGAAGCCGTCTTGTGCTAAGCGACGAGATAAGTCGTAAGCGCCCATTGTAATTGAATCATCTTGAGGCTTACGCGCCGAACCGAACACCGTCACGGTCTTTTCATACTTCGCAAGGATCGAAAAAACACTTTCGAATTCATCGACAACCGTCTCGAGGCGACCTTCGGCAGCCGCAATCAAACGCTCGCGAACAATCAGGTTCTTCTTCGTGCGATCTTTTCGAATCGCTGACGTTTTCTTTGCCTTTGGCTTTACTAACGGAAGTTTTTCAGGAGCAATCATGTCGTTATCAAGCTGCGCAAGCACTTGATCTGCCAAGTTCTTGAAGCCCATGTAGCGAACAAAGATTTCATTCCAAAGACTTTCGCGGAAGTGGTATGCATAACGACCACCGTACGATTCTTTGTTTGAATACGCGAAGCTTACATCAAAGAGGTTAAATGCCACCGGGAAGCCGTCGTAATTCAACCCAACGTAGTCGCGGTCTTTCCAGAATTCAAGCTCTGGGTCGAGTTGGAATAAAAGATCCTCTGCGCGACGCCAGTGAAGGTCTTCGGGCTGTACGTGCGGTTCGAAAGCCACCTTATCAATAGAGTCTTCTTTGTGCTTTCCAAGGTACCTTTGAATAACGCGCCAGTGCACACGCTTCCCAGCCATTTGGCTTCCAGTGCCCGGATCGGCAATCAGTGTCTCAACAACGGTTTTACCGAAGTGTGGCTGCTTACTTTTAAGCTTAAAGAAGGTCGAGTAAAGCTTCACTTCGTTCATGTAGTGGAATAGGAGCGGAAGTGTCTTCAGCGCAAGTCCGCGCATTTTGCGAATATGCATTGGAACGACAACGATAATTCCCATTTCCTTAGTGTGCGTGACGTTGTGGAGCTTCTTTTGAACAAAGTGCGCCGCAAGGTCAACATACTTATCGTGGTCCATTTGCACGATACGTAGATCGCGTTCTTCGTAGTCTTCAGGAGTAATTTGTTTAAACAGTTCGTTGTATTCAACCAGCCATTCTGGACCCTCTGAGAAACGGAGCGCGGTATAAATTTCGTCAAAGTCTTCACCTTCAAACATCTTCTCGACATCATCGTAGCCAAGCTTCTTCATAAGTTGCTTCGGTGGCATTTGGCGTAGGAGGTCTTTGGCACGCTCACGCTTCAATACAAACACCTTGCGATTGAACTTCACCTTGTTTGCCGCTTCAATCATGAATGGCACAAGGTACTTCACATCTTCAGAACGAGCTTCATCGGCGCCAATAATACGCACAAGCCGCTTAATATCTTGCTCGACACGTCCTAAAAGCGCGTGGTACACCTCTTCACCTGTCGCTGCCGCCGGGTTGAGCCCAAGTTGGCGCAAGTTTTCGTGAGCCATTGCGGTAATATCACCAATAAGTTTTACGTCCGCACCAGTACGTCCACTGACGTCCTCGAGTTGATGGAGGGCCTGCGTGAAGATTGGTTCTTCCGCGTCCAACAAATCACTTAGAAATTTTGCCATGTCTTAATACTCCTTTTCCGTCAGTGGCATATCGTGTAGCTCAACACCCTTATGTAAAATTCCTTCTTTTGCACCAATGTACTGCACAACCGATGTTGAATTAGCACTTGCGAAAATAATTGCTTCTTTCAATGACTTCCCTTGAGCGTAAGCGCTCAAGAAGCCAGATCCGAAGGCGTCTCCAGCCCCCGTACGATCGATTACTGGAACATCTTCATACATTCCAGCCGACACAACTGTTTTACTGTCAGTCGCTACAACCCCGTTTGGCCCGTCACTCACAATCGCGACAGGAACATAGTGCGTTAAGTGTCGAACCAGCTCTTCAGAGGTCTCGCCGTGCACAATCATTTGCGCTTCTTCTTTATTTACAGCCAACACCTCAACATCTTCAAGAAGCCCTTTGAGTTTATCGGTCTCTTTTAGTTCAACGCCCGCAGGGTTAAGCATGACTTTTACATTATTTTTTGCCGCCCGGCTAATAATTCGCTCCAGAAGCTCCATGTCACCAAGTGATGAAATATAAATCCACTCGCCTTCTTCAATAATAGAGAGGTCAAGCTCAGAGTTCTTTGCCGTTGGCATTGTCCCTTTATAGTTCAGAATAGTTCGCTCACCACCCTCGAGCATCAAGATGACTGAGTAGCTCGCTTTAAAATGCTCGCTTTGATGCACGTGGCTTGTATCAACACCCTCTCGATCGAGACTTTGAAGGATAGTTTCGCTTGGAGCGTCATCACCAATACACCACGCGTACTTACTGTGAATTCCCTGACGAGCAAACGTTACTGCTGCGTTCGTCACGTTTCCACCTGTCGAAAAGATAACTTCATCGAGATCAAGCTTTTGCCCCACTGGAAGTTGCTCGTACTTTACACCCTTATGTTCGAACTCGGTGAAAGCTTCGGCACTCTTAAGGAATACATCCTGTGTTGCCTTACCAATAGTAACGATTGTTGGCACTTGTGCCATAGTTCAGACGACAGCCTTTCCGGCGCAACCAAAGGCTTGGATTTTTTCTTCAACAACCGCTTGAACGGCATCTTTTACCTTATCCATGAGCTTTACAACTGCAAATTCATCCGGGTGTTCTTTGAGCTCTTGCTCCATAACCGTACGGAATGCATAACGCATGTCACTATTGATGTTGATCTTGCTCACGCCGATCTTAGCAGCGTCTTCGAAGAAATGAAGAGGGGTTCCAGAACCACCATGAAGGCTAATCTGACAAGGAATTGCTTCACGAATACGACCAAGCAGCTCAAGATCGAGCTCTTTTGGCACTGGATACTTACCATGGAGGTTGCCGATTGCAGCGGCAAAGGTATCGATACCGGTTGCTTCAACAAATGACTTTGCACCTTCAGGGGTCGAGAAGGTTTTCTTGATTTCGTCATAGTTAATTTCTTCCGTGTGGACATTACTACTTCCACCGAAATAGTGTGGCTCACTTTCGACGAGAGCGCCGGTGAACTTGGCGTATTCAACCACTTCGCGGGTCTTAGCGATAATTTCTTCTTCTGAAGCATCGTGATTCGCCTGAGAAATATCGATATGGATAAACTCGTAGCCAGCGTCGATTGCTTGCTTACATGCCTCTACGGTTGGGCTGTGGTCGAGATTAAGATACATCTCGATGCCATATTCCTTTTTGTAGTTATCGACCATGTCGCGAACGTTCTCGAGACCCATAGCCTCAACTTCACCCTGGCTTACTTCCACCAATACTGGTGCGTTCGTTTTTTGCGCCGCACGTGCAATAGCGATAAGTGTTTCCTGGTTGTCGATATTAAACGCACCGACAGCAAAGCCCTGTTGACGGCTTCGCTGCATAAGATGACGAGCGCGCAGTGTATTGTCGCGAATTTCTGCTATTGTTAGCCCCATTGAATAATGCCCCCTAAAGATAATGATTACTCTTGGGACCAGTATAGCACTTATGCTTGGTGGTAGCGAGGCATTTCTTCAACAAATTTCTGAACAGTTTTGGCAACCTTGTCACCGGTAAGTCCAAAGTATTCCATCAGCTCCGTCGGAGCGCCCGACTCCCCAAAGCGATCATAGATACCAATACGCTTCACAGGCATAGGAAGAACGTCACTCAAGAATTCTGTCACCGCGCTTCCAAATCCGCCTGCGGCCTGCGCTTCTTCTGCAGTAACAACACGTCCGGTCTTGCGAGCGCTTGCAAGCAAAGTTTCTTCATCGAGCGGCTTAATTGTCGGAACGTGGACCACTTCAGCGTTAATCCCTTGCGTTTCAAGAATCTGCGCGGCAACAAGAAGCTGGTAGGTCATTGTGCCCGTACCAAACAGCGAGACGTCCTCACCTTCCTTCAAAACATACGCCTTACCAATTTCAAATGGTGCATCGGCGGTACTAAAGATTGGTGTCTTTTCACGCGCAAGACGAAGGTAGCTTGGTTTGCCGTTTTCAGCAATGGCAAGTGTCGCCTTTTCTGCCTCAAGACTATCACCAGGCGCAACCACCACCATATTTGGTAATACGCGCATAATCGCAATATCTTCAAGCATTTGGTGCGTTGCACCATCTGGACCAACACTCACACCGGCATGCGAACCAACAATCTTTACGGGTTGATTGTTCAACGTTGCAGTCGTACGAATCTGCTCCCAGTTACGACCTGGGCTAAACGCTGCATAGCTACTGGTAAACGGAACTTTTCCAGCGCGAGCCAAACCACTCGCAACCGTAACAAGATTTTGCTCGGCGATACCAATCTCAACGAAACGCTTCGGAAAGGCCTCACGAAATAGGTGCATTTGCGTACTTTCAGTAAGATCAGCACAAAGCGCAACAATGTTCTCATTCGCCTCACCGGCGGCCTTAAGGCCGCGGCCAAATCCAGCGCGAATCGGCTCGAGTTCAACCTCTTTGTTATATACCAATGGATTTAATGGATATGTCATACACCAGCCCCCTCATGCGTAATTTTGCCACCAAGTGTTCGGAGGTCTTCAAGCGCCTCCTTCGCCTGCTCGGCGTTTGGCGGAATACCGTGCCACTTGTAGTTATATTCCATAAAATCAACGCCCTTACCAGGAATTGTGTGCGCAATCACCACGGTTGGACGGTTCGTAATTGCACGCGCCTGACTTGCGGCATCGATAATGCTTTCAATATTGTGGCCATCGATTTCAAGTACATGCCACCCAAATGATTCCCACTTCCCCTTCAGGTCTTCAAGTGGCATAACATCTTCGGTCGTACCGTCAATTTGAATGTTATTTCGGTCGATAAAAGCAATCAGTTGAGAAAGTTTGTACTTGCCGGCGAACATCGCCGCTTCCCAGATATTCCCTTCATTCAATTCGCCGTCACCCATAACGGTGTACACGAAACGGTGTGGATTTTCATCGAGATAACGAAGGCTGTATGCGTACCCGGCAGCTTGAGACAAACCACTTCCAAGCGGCCCACTGGTGTTTTCAAGACCAGGCAGTTTTTCACGCTCCGGGTGACCCTGAAGGCGACTTCCAAACTTACGAAGGGTGGTGAGTTCGGTTTTATCAAAGAAGCCAGCCTCGGCCATAGTTGCGTACTGAACGGGTACACAGTGACCATTGCTTAGGAAGAATACGTCGCGCTCACCCCACTCTGGCTCGTCTGCCTTGTAATTCATGATGTCGAAATACAGTGCAGCAAAAATATCTGCAAGACCCAACGGACCGGCACTGTGGCCGCTTCCCGCTGCTTCAAGCATAGTAATAATATCGCGACGAATGTCGTTTGCTTTCTGTTCGAGTTGTGCGATTGTTAACTGACCCACCCTAAATTACTCCGTGCTTATTAATTTCTTTGACAAGTTCATTGTACGTATCTGCCGGACTTGTGGCATTAGCGATTTCTCCTCCAACATTCAACACATCCACGCCGCCTTGTGTCAGGGTATAGGCATTCTCAATTTTCACGCCACCATCCCAACCAATTTCAACGTCAGGTTTAATCTTCTTGATAAGCCGAATCTTCTCGAGCTGCATCATACTTGCCGTACCGCCAAACTTTCCAAGATCTCCTGAGAAGATCATTACATGGTCTGAAGCTTGAATAGCAGCTTGTACCGAAGCCGGAACTGTCGTCTTGAGAAGAGCGATCCCCGCCTTAATACCCGCCTGCTTCAGCGCAGCAAGGTGCGGCAAGAGGTCTTCCTGTGTTTCGGTATGAAAAATAACCATACTTGGCTTCAACTTGATAAGTTGTGCGATATGCTCTGATGGACGAGCCACCATAGCGTGCACGTCAACCTCCCACCCCTGCGGCCAGAATAATTGCCCTTCATTCAAAAGAAAGGTTGGTGCAAATTCACCATCACTAATGTCGATATGAACACGACGTGCAAATGTTTGGAGCTTTTCGGTTGATTCGCGGAGCTGGTCAACCGTTTCTACCATAATTGTCGGAACAATCACACTCATTACCCAAGCTCATCCAATTCCGCGTTACGACGCTTAAAACGAACAGCATTCGCAAACTCAGTGTTGAGCCATGTTTCAAGAATTCCCTGCCATGCCGCCTCTTCTTCACCAACGATACGTGCCGGCAAACACAGGACATTACTGTCGTTATCATAGCGAGTCATCTTCGCTTCAAATGCATCCCAAATAACACTGGCGCGAATACCGCGGAAGCGGTTTGCGGCCATAGCAACACCCTGGCCGCCACCACACACAAGAATACCGCGTGGGTCTTTTTCAGTACTACCAAGCACCTTCAAGGCTACTCGCTGTGCGAACACAGGAAAATCATCAGCTGGGTCAAGGACGGCGTCACCGACGTCCTCAACTTCATAGCCGTGTTTCGAAAGATAGGCAAAAATCTGCTCTTTCAAGTGAAATCCCTGATGGTCCGCACCCAAGTAAATCTTCATACTACTCCAAGTATAAGCGGATTAGTCTTTGCTTCGCAAGGTTTTAGCAATATCAGAAACAAGTTCAACGAGACGGTTTGAGTACCCCCATTCGTTGTCGTACCAGACCATAACCTTTGCAAGGTTACCGCCAACAACCTTCGTAAGAAGAAGGTCAACAACACCAGAGTGGCTGTTTCCAATGTAGTCACGACTTACAAGTGGCTCTTCGCTCACACCAAGGATACCTTGGTAGTATGGCTCTGCCGCAGCCTTCTTGAATGCCGCGTTAATTTCCTCAACGGTTACGTCGCGCTCAAGAAGAACGGTGACGTCGCTGATTGAAACAACTGGGGTAGGAACACGAATACTAAGGCCATCAAACTTACCCTCCAGTTGAGGCAACGTCTTTGTAACGGCAATTGCCGCACCAGTCGTGGTAGGAACGATGTTCTCTGCTGCGTTACGGCCTTCACGAAGGTCTTTTGCTGGCGCGTCTTGAAGCGCCTGGCTTGCAGTGTAGCTGTGCACCGTCGTAAGAAGCGACTTCTCAACACCAAACTCAGCATCAAGAACAGCCATGACTGCACCAAGAGAGTTGGTTGTACAGCTTGCATTACTAATAACGTGGCTCGCACCCTCTACCTTATCTTCGTTCGCACCAAGCACGATTGTGTCGACGCCATCACTCTTTGATGGACCACTAATAATAACGCGCTTTGCGCCAGCTGCAATGTGAAGCTCTGCAGATTCTTTGTCGGTAAAGCGACCGGTTGATTCAATCACGAGGTCTACACCAAGGTCGCCCCATGGAAGCGCCGCAGGATCTTTTTCTGCCGTTACCTTAATGTGCTGACCATTCACGATAATTCCGGTGTCGTCGTATGAAACGTCGTACTTGTACGTACCGTAGTTGCTGTCGTGCTTCAAAAGGTACGCGAGGGTCTTTGTGTCGGTAAGGTCGTTTACCGCAGTAACCTCAAGGTCGCTACGATCAAAAGCGAGCTTAAATGCATTGCGACCAATACGGCCGAACCCGTTAATACCAATCTTTGTCTGTGCCATAGAAAACCTACCCCTTTTATAAATAAAGCTTTTGCTTATCTACCGCCATTATAACCGTCTACCCCTTCCTTCGCAATCTTTGTATACTATGAATATGAACAAAGGTGAGTTACTAAAAATTGCCCAGCCATTTTACGAGGAAAACGAGGTCCTCGAGCTTGAACACGCCATCGATGTTGCGACAAAAGCGCACGAAGGCCAGAAGCGAAAAAGTGGCGAACCCTACATCATTCACCCACTTGGCGTTGCCGCAACCCTGATTGAATGGGGCATGGACATCGACAGTGTCATCGCAGGTGTGCTCCACGACACGGTCGAAGACACCGAAATTGCCCTCGATGACCTTGAATCGAAATTTGGCAAAGATGTCGCCTTCCTGGTTGACGGTGTCACGAAAGTTTCCCAGGCGCGCGCCGGTATGCAAGACCTTGCACAATATCTGCCCCAAACTAAGGACAACCTCTCAAAACTCCTGATTGCCATCGGGCAGGATGTTCGCGTTATTATCATCAAGCTCGCCGACCGCCTCCACAATCTCCAGACACTTCAGCACATGCCACGACAAAAGCAAATTAAGATTGCCCGTGAAAGCCTCGAGGTGTTCGGACCAATGGCAGACCGCCTTGGTATGGGACGTGTGCGTATGCAAATTGAAGAACTCGCCTTTAGCTACCTCGACCCGGCGGAATTCAAGAAACTCCAAAACCTCATGAAAAAACGTCTTGGAAAAAGCACCCGTAAGCTTGGTATCGTACGCGAAGAAGTCAACCGTGCTCTGAATGCACAGCACATTTCTCATGAAATTAATGGCCGCGTTAAAAGCATCTACAGTCTCCATAAGAAACTCCTCAAAGTTGAGCATAACGTCGACGATATTTATGATCTCATGGCGCTGCGTATTATCGTAGAAACCAAAGAGGATTGCTACCGCGTACTCGGTGTCCTGCACACCCTCTACCAGCCAATGATTGCTCGTATTAAAGATTATATTGCCGTACCAAAACCAAACGGCTACCAAAGCCTTCACACCACCGTGCTAACACCAGCAAAACAAATCGTTGAATTCCAGATTCGTACCTATGAAATGCATGAGTTTGCCGAACGAGGGCTCGCGGCCAGTTTCCACTACCACGAACAAAAGAGCTCGAAAGATTATACGCGCGGTAAGAAAAGTGCCGTGCTTCCTTCGCATATGCAATGGATTACCCAGCTCCAGGAAATCGCCACAAAACTTCGTAGTGGAGAAGAAATTCCCGAATCGCAACTTTCCATCGATCTTTTTGGTGACCGCATCTTCGTCTATTCACCGCGCGGTGACATCTACAACCTTCCAGAAGGTGCCTACCCTCTCGACTTTGCCTATCTTGTTCACAGTGATATTGGCAAGCATAGCTATGGATTCCGTGTAAACGGTTCGATCCATCCATTCGACAAGCCGCTGCAAAACGGTGACGTCGTTGAAGTCATCACCCGCAAAACTTCGACACCAAAGGCTACGTGGCAGGAATACGTCACGACTACGCACGCCCGCGCTAAGCTTCGCGCCCAGCTTCGAAAGGTTGGCGCGATTGAAAGTATTAGTCATGCAGCGGGTATTATTCGCGAAAAGACGCGGCTCAAGAAAGATACCGCCTAGTTCATGAGTTCTATTAACGTTGCCCTTTCAACGGTAGACGATGGCAGTATGTATAATCGCCACGATATGCTCGACGAGACAGTGATTAATAATCGACGTCGCTTCCTCGAAAAACATGGCATGAACTTTGATACAACCACCCGCGTATCTACCAATCTCCTCGAGCGCGCAACAATCACGCACGACACGAACTTCCTTCGTTTTGAATATATTGATTCCACCCATGCGGGTGATGGTATAAGTGGCCAGGAAACTATCGTCGCTGACGCCCTTATTACCGACCAGCCCGGGCTTGCACTGATGTTACCCGTCGCAGATTGCGTGGGGGCTGTCTTTTTTGACCCGGTTCATTCCGTACTCATGGTGAGCCACTTAGGCCGTCACAGCCTTGAACAGCAAGGCGCCCTCCGTTCAGTGCAGCACCTTACCGAGCATTACCAAAGCAACCCCACAGATATTCAAGTCTGGCTTACCCCAGCACCAGGAAAAGAATCCTATCAAATTTGGGCACTCGACAATAAAGGCATGAAAGAGGCTACGTTCGAACAACTGGCTGAAGCTGGAATTCTTAAAGCGAACATCACCGACGATCCTCGCGACACCGCAACCGACCCTACTTTCTATTCGTACAGTGAATTCCTAAAAGGCAATCGAAAAGAAGACGGCGACCATATGATCGCCGCCATCATTCGGTAGATATACCGTATTAACGGTTATTCCAACGTTCAACTGATTCGTGAATAATTGCCTTCGCTTCTTCAGCGTCGCCGAACCCCTTCACAATGGTACTGCCTGGCTTTTTAAGGTCCTTGTAGTGAGTAAAATGGTGTTCGATTTGTGCAAGCAGCTGCTTTGGAAGATCTTCCAAGCTCTTAATTGCGTTGCCCGTGTTACGGTCGTCAGCAGGAACAACGATCACCTTGTCGTCAATTTCGCCATCATCTTCAAACTTCATGACACCAATCACACTGGCCTCAAGGAATATACCAGTTGAGAGTGGCGCGTCAGTAATGATGAGCGCATCGAGCTCGTCACCATCTTCATCGAGAGTTTGTGGAATGAATCCATAGTTTGTTGGTTTTGCAAAAATTGCAGGCTCAACACGGTCAAGTTGGAATACTGCAAGCTCGCGGTTCCATTCAATTTTGTGTGAACTGCCGGTTGGAATTTCAACGACAACGTTAATGACGCCGCCATCAATATCACCAGGGCCAAGAATCTTGTTAAAGTCTGCCACGCTTATTCTCCTTTGTTTTCTACTCCTGTTATTTTAGCAGTTTTTGCCCCTACCGTATATAATGTACTCTCAGTGAAACTGATTTCTCCCACACAATATGTTCGAGAAGCTGCCGACGCCGTTTCTAAAGCAAAGACGCGTGTTTATTTGATGTCGATGGTTTTTGCAGACCACGAAGATACTCATCCACTCATTGCCGCCATCGAAGAAGCCGCCCAGCGCGGGCTCGAAGTTGTCGTTGCCGCCGATGTCTTTACCTTCGGCGAAGTGAGCGGAGGCTTTCTTCCGTTCCAGTACTACAGCCATGGTGGGCGCGACACAAACCGTATGGTTAAGAAGCTAAAAAAAGCCGGTGTTCGCTTCCATTGGCTCGGGCGCGCACGCGTCACGTTGTACCATGGTCGCACCCACACAAAGTGGTGTGTTGCTGATGATACCGTCTTTACATTTGGAGGAGTCAACCTTTACGACGAAGGTGTTCAAAACATCGACTACATGTTCCGCCACACCGATGCAAAACTTGCAGACCGCATCGTACAAGAGCAAAAGCGCGTTCAAAAAGCAGAAAATCGCTCAGCAAATTACCCGAGTGTTGTATTTGAACACGGTGACATGACCGTCCTTTTCGACGGCGGCATTATTGGCCAATCAGTCATTTACCGCCGAGCACTTGAGCTCGCCGAGAAAGCGACCGAGATCACGTTTGTTTCGCAGTACTGCCCTACGGGAAAGCTCTCACGCATTCTTGCCAAGAAATCAACCACACTCTACTTTAATCGCCCCCTTCAAGCAGAAGGGCTCAATCGCATTGCCATCCGCATTGGTCAAATTGTTACCGGCCTCAAAACAAGCTACACCAAAGCACGCTACCTGCACGCAAAATGTATCATTTTTACCTTCGAAGATGGCTCAAAAGCGGCAATCACTGGTTCGCATAACTTCGCCTACGCCGGCGTCCTGCTTGGCACCCGAGAAGTTGCTTTAGAAACGCGAGATCCAGAAATCATTAAACAGCTCGAAACATTCATTCAAAAAGAAGTTATCCAATAAAAATCGCCGGTGTGTATCCGGCGATTTTTTGCACTGCTTTTTAGCGATCGAAGTTATCGAGATACTCGCGAATCGAAAGTGCTGCAGCAGCACCCTCACCTACCGCGCTCGCAATTTGCATCGTTGCGCCGCTTCGCACGTCGCCACTTGCAAACACGCCTTCAACAGCCGTTTCGAGGTGCTGGTTTGTCTTTACAAGCCCCACTTCATCAAGCTCAACACCGCTTCCTTCAAGGAATTGTGTGTTTGGCTTCAAGCCAACAAACACAAAGACGCCGTCAACGGCGAGTTCTTTTGTCTCACCCTTTTCAATCATCTTCACACCAGTGACGCGGCCGTCTTCTGCGAGTACGATTTCTTCGGTCGTTGTTTCAAGGTGGACGGTAACCTTCCCCTCATCGATGTACTTTTGAAGGTCTTGTTGCAAGATATCACTCGCCTTGATAGTGCTACGAACCAACAAATCAATGTGGCTTGCGTAACGCGTAAGGAAAATAGTTTCTTGAAGCGCAGAGTTACCCCCGCCAACAACCACAAGCGTACGATCTCGATAAAATGCCCCGTCACACGTTGCGCAGTAATGAACACCACGTCCATATGATTCAGCTTCGCCAGGGACACCAATTTTCTTGTAGTCGCTTCCCGTTGCAATCAGCACGGCCTTCGCTTTAACATCTTGACCATCAATGGTAACAATCTTGTACTTACCCTCGGTGCGGATTGCTGAAGCTTCCCCAAAATCAACTTGGGCGCCAAAGCGAGTCGCCTGCTTTTCAAGTTCGCCCGCAAGCTTCATACCCTCAACGCCATCTGGAAATCCAGGGTAATTATCGACGCGATCAGTAATTGCAGCCATGCCGCCGATCGTTGCTTTCTCATAGAGAACCGTATCGATATCTTCGCGGGTTGTGTAAATAGCCGCGGCAAGTGCGCTCGGACCTGCACCAATCATAACGACATCGCGAATACTATTGGTTTCCATAGAGCCTCCTGTACAGTGCATTCAATTCATCAGAAACAACTGGCTGAGGAATTTCTTCAGGAGTTGGAATGGTCATAACGACAAACTTCAATGGGGTATTTGCAGGAATTGATTCACCTGAACCTGTTTCGCCGTACGCGAGATCAGAAGGAATTGTCAGCTCGCGAACGCCACCAACCTTCATGCCGGCAACACCCTTTGTCCAGCCTTCAATCACGCCACCAGGAGCTGCAGTAAACGGAGCTTTGAGTGCACCATCGCTAATCGAACCGTCGAACACTTTACCGTCTGGTGTCCAGCCAAGGTAGTACGCAGTGAACGTTGATTCTTCCGTGAGCGTGTCGCCAGTACCGGCCGCGAGATCTTCAGTCTTGAGTTCGGTCACGCTTGCGCCGTCAAATGTCGAAGGACGCGACTCGTACTTGCTAAATGTCGGATAGTACTTATCTGAGAGTTCCTTCGCCTGTGCATCTACCTTCGCTTGGTAGGCTTCAGTTTCTTTTTGGTACTGCTCGCTCAGCTCGTTAAAACGAGACTGGTCAGTTTGGCTGTTTTGATTTGCCAAAACAATAATTGCGAACGATCCAATCGTACCAATCGCCATAAAAACTGCGATAATCCAAATTCCTATTCGTTGTGCTTTTGTTGCTGCCATTTCCCCTAAATCACCTTTCCATCAGTAGCCCGAATCACTCGTTCAATCACTGTATCAATTACTTTTGTCACTTCTTCATTTGTCATGGTTTTCTCATATGAAGCCAGGGCGATACGAATGGTAATATTCTTCGTATCTCCTTCTTCGGGCTGGTAAATGTCGAGCGGACCAACCGTTGTAATGAGACCCGTTTCACCAAGCACTTGCTCTGCAACCATCACGACCGCGTCGTACGATACGCTATGAGAAACCTGGAAGCAGACGTCTCGCTCGGTGCCAGGGTAGCGGCTCAATGGACGGTATTGAATACCGACCGTCTGAACACTGCTGAGAAGTTCGCGCGGGTTAACTTCAAACCCAGCGGTATATTCTGGTAATTTGAATGCCTTCTGGACTGATTTCTTGTATTCCCCGACAACCCCAAGGACTGCCTTTGTTTCACGGTCAACAACAATTGCGCTGCGCTTTGGTTCAAACGGAGCGGCCGTTGCGCCATCGCCATCGAATGAACAATATTCCGCATTGACCCCAAGTGTTGAAAGAACGTATTCAAGCATATGTTTCGCGTCGTAGTACGCTGCACCCTTTTTCTTCGCGTCGGTCAGAACAAGTGCAATACGATCGCCCTCAACCGGAACTTGCTCTTCGGTTAAGCCATCTTGCTTTTCATGAACCTTATTTGCCTCGAAGAGCGCAAACGAACCGTAGCCTGCTTTTACGTTAGCAAAGACGCTTGAAAGCAAGCTTGGAGTAAGCGTTTGGCGGTAGTACTGAAGTTCTGGGCTAATACTATTCACAATACGGTACGCATTGGCAGGATCTTGTCCGGCCTTTTTGAGCGTATCACCGTGAACGAAGCTATACGTCAGTACTTCATTTGCTCCAGCACGCACCAGCCTTTTACGAACAATCGAACGAAGCTCGTCAAAACTATTTGGCCGTACCGCTACGAAGTCGCGGCGTGGAAGCGTGAGGTTGATTGTATCGAAGCCAGCAAGACGTCCCACTTCTTCAATGATATCTTCGGAGATATGAATATCTTGGCGCCAGTACGGAGCTGTAACGGTCGCTTCAAGCCCTTCAAATGTCACGTCGAAGCCAACATTACGAAGCAATTCGGCAATATCTTCAGACGCAAATTGTGTACCAAGCGTTTGATTTACCTGCGGCTCACTCACCTTCACGGTAATCGATTCACGCGTTCCCGGATAGTCTTGAACAATGCCGCTGGTCACGCGAGCACCGGTGTGTTCTTGGAGCATACGCACTGCCTCCACTAATACTGGTGTGCCGAGTGGTGCAGGAATTCCCTTAGTGAAACGAGTCACCGCCTCAGAGAAAATACCGTGGCGCATTTGGCTTGAACGCATATGGTATAAGTCGAAAGTCGCAACTTCAAGAAGTACATTCTTTGTTGAGTCGTCAACCAAAGTACTCTGGCCACCCATAATACCAGCAAGGCCAATAGCTGTATCACCCGCTGCAATAACAATATCTGCAGTATCGAGTTCAACTTCTTTACCGTCCAGAAGAACAAGCTTTTCGCCCTCACGAGCTGAACGAACACGAACGGTGAAGTCATCTCCGGCGATAGCACGAACCTTATCGTAGTCGTAGGTGTGTGACGGCTGACCCGTCAGAAGCATCAGGTAGTTCGAGACGTCAACCGAAGCATTAATTGGACGTACGCCACTGCGAGCTAGGTAGGTTTGCAGTTGAATTGGCGACTGCG
This sequence comes from uncultured Candidatus Saccharibacteria bacterium, assembly GCA_946480535.1. The sequence goes on from CAMLKA010000010.1 coordinate 17,817, forward strand.
CCTTTTCATCAACACCACTTAAAACAATTGCCTGGAAACGGTCAGAGAGTCCGGCGTCTTCAATATGAATTGCCGGCGCTTCAAGCGAGCCGTCATTTTCAAGCGCCGTCTCTAGAACATTCAGCCAATCAGGTGTGGTAAATGGAAGCCCTTGAATGCCCGCAACTTCGCGCGCAAACCCTATAACTCCAAAAGCGTCGGGACGGTGGGTTAACGATTTATTCTCAATATCAAGTAAGTGGTCATTTAGTTCGTAGAGTTCGGCAAACGACGTACCAGGAGCGGCATCTTTGTCGAGTTCCAAAATACCAGCGTGGTCATCGTAGAGGTCGAGCTCACGAGCACTCGCAAGCATACCGTTACTCATCACACCACGAAGTGGCTTCGCGCCAAGTACAAATGGCTCGGCGTCAGAATATGTTTCAGGCACGACACTGCGTGGTGGCAACCATGCCACCAAAAGGCCGGCGCGAACATTTGGCGCACCACACACAACCTGAACCAGGCCGTTTTCATCGCGTTCAACATCTTGCGCGACACCGTCGTCGTCAATTTTCGTTACGTTTAGGTGGTCTGATCCTTCAAGTGGACCACACTCAACAACCTTCGCGACAATGACATCTTTGTATTTTTCGCCAAGGTCTTCAACACTTTCAATTTCAACAAGTCGGGCCCCAATAAGCGTCGCAAGTTCATCGACAGAGCCGTCGATTTGAGTGAATTTCTTTAACCAGTTTACAGAGATAATCATGATGCAAATTTCCTTAAGAACGCAAGTTTAGCAGATTCGAAGTGACGAAGGTCTTCAATGCCGTACTTCAACATGACGAGGCGTTCAACACCGCCGCCCCAGGCAAACCCACGATATTGAGTCGGGTCGATACCTGCTTCTTTCAAAACATTCGGGTGAATCATGCCGCAACCGAGCATTTCAAGCCACTCACCCGGCTTTCCGCCAATCGCAGCTGGCTTTTCAATCGCAAACTCAAGCCCAGGTTCGACAAACGGGAAGTACGCCGGCTGCGTCTTCACGCGAAGTGCCTGCCCGTAGTACGTTTCAAAGAAGCTGCGAAGTGTACCGAGCATTTGCCCAAGTGTTGCGTCTTTGCTAACAAATACACCTTCACACTGGTAGAACGTGTGTTCGTGCGTTGCGTCAACATCTTCATTTCGGAATACACGACCGTAACTAATGGCAGCAATTTGACCGCCCGCTTCAAGCTTTGCCTTACCGTCCTTCAGAATTCGGTGCTGCATTGTTGAAGTGTGCGCAGGCGGAATAAAGCCTTCTTCGGTGCGGAAAGTATCGTAACCATCACGGGCTGGGTGATCTTCAGGGAAGTTCAAAGCACCAAACATATGGTGGTCGTCATCGATTTGCCGAGACTCAACTGCCTCAAAGCCCATACGAGTGAAGATATCAACCACATTGTCGAGCTCTTTTGTGAGGGGGTGTTGGGTTCCGTCTTCGGTTGGAAGAAACTCAGGAGCCTTGCCGTTTACGTCCCAAGGGGCGGTGATATCAATCGCAACGACGTCTGCGGACTCAAGCTCGTTTTCGCGTGCTTCAATAGCCGCCTCGACCGCAACCTTCACTTCGTTTACTTGCTTACCAAATGCACCACGCTCTTCGGCCGGAAGCGAACCGATTACGCCGTACAACTCTCGAATTTCTGGGGCTTTTAAGACATCGCGAGGAGAATCGCTCGCGGCGACCTTCTCAAGCAAGGACTGCTTCACACCCTCAACATCATATGTGGACATAATTACTCATCATTATACGCTACAAGTAGTGCCTACGCGAGGAATAAATGAGAGTTTTACGTCATTAAGCGCCTATACTGCTATGCATCGTATGGCGGCACCAGCATTCTTGTCAGTACCCTCGGCCGTATTCACGTTCGAACCGTAAAAATAAAGAATGTACGCATAGCCCGCAAAACTCTGTGGCAATGATGACCAATAGTACGCCCGGACGCCCTGATCAAAGAACGAATTGTACCAGGAGCCGCTTAATTGGCCCATCCATGCCGAACGAAGTCCTGCGTCAGACGCAACAGAGTTACTATTGATTGCCGCATTCAACCCGTCATATTCACCCCCATTACCGGTTGGTAGGCGCCAACCCGCTGGACAAATCGAAAGTGACGGATTTGACACTGGGGTCGTCGCGTTACTGCAAGCATTTGTTGATACCTGAATACCCATCGCCGCGCACCAGTTATACAAAAGACCGTACTGAGGGCTTGTCGCACCGCCATTCGTCGATTGACTCGGTAGGCTCGGCTCTTGTGTTGGATTGGAATTCGATGGAACGTAATACTGCGCCGCAGTGTACGTCACTGACCCTCCCGTGCCGTTTGCGAGCGATTTTACATCACCAAATGTATTCGTTCCTCCACCGGTATATGCCAAGTTTGTAAGCATCCAACACTTACCATCGGGTAGCTTTTGGACCCAATACGAACGAGTGTCACGCACATCATAGGCTCGTACTCGTGTCGTTGGACAATTGGCAGTGGTGATCGATTGCATCGTACTTCCATCCGCAATTGTTACGGGACAACTTCCCGTTTGAATACTCCCAGCCTCTGTTATAAAGAATGACTTTCCCGGCAAGCCACTACTTGTCGCAGTAAGACAAAAACCTGTTGCACTATAATTATATTGGAATGTCGTGGCGGCATTCTTTTTTAAATTTGCGGTGTCAATCGGATAAGACTCGGTCGTCGTTTTAATGACCTGGAGCTGTCGAGCGCCATTTGAGAGATCCGACTTTAGAGAAGACTCCTTAGCCTGATTGGAGATGCCGTTGTAGGCGACAATCACAATAGCAGCCAAAATAGCGATCACCACGACTACTATTAAAAGCTCCACTATGGTAAAACCTCGCATAGCTGAGGATTGCTTCAGATTCAATCCCAAGTGAGGGAGACGCACGACGTTGCCCGACGATATACGTTTCATACTACACAAAACTATACCATAAGCATGACGTCATGTCCGCAGCTACATTGTCGCGACAATAAGCCAAATTGCGATACCAACAATCGCAATTGCTATAAGGACCCAGACCCACGCCAGGCTGGTCGTCGATTTTGTGTCTTTAAGGTATGCCGAATCAGTCACGCCGTCAGGAAGTTCAGCGTCTTCCAGGGCTTTGCGCTTTTTCGCTTTATCTTGAAGCTCAGCTGCAACTCGTTTTTGCAGCTCAGACTGGGTTTCGTTCTGCTTCATATATAAACTCATAGTCTTACTATAGCACTTCAGGGTGCCCCCTTCTTGTTTATGGTATACTGGTGGCATGTTCACTATAAGGAGGGAAACATATGGCTACTAAGAAGGCCACTACTACTAAAAAGAAAGCTCCTGCAAAAAAGACTGCTGCAAAAACAGTCTCAGCTGCAGCGACTAAAACGACCGTCAAGACCGTTCCTGCTACTGCAAAGAAGCAAAGTCTTGGCCAGCACATTGAAACCGCACTCCTGTCAGGATCTCTCTGGCGCGCACTTGGTGCCGAATTCATCGGTACATTCTTGCTTGCAGCCGTTGTGATTGCAGGACAAGGTCAACCAATCTTCGTCCTCTTCGGACTCGTGGGTATCGTACTACTCATCGGCGCAATCTCTGGTGCACACGTTAACCCAGCTATCACGCTTGGTGCCTGGGCAACACGTCGTATCGGATGGCTCCGCGCTATTGGATACATCTTTGTACAATTCCTTGGTGCCGCTGTTGCTTACTTCGTACTCAGCGCCTTCCTTGGTGGTGCAACCCAGCCAAGCGCTGAACAACAAGCGTACGGCCAAACCGCAGCCAGCCTCTTCAAGGCTGTCGACATCGCTCAGCTTACCGGTAAGGAATGGTACGTCTTCTTCGCTGAAGTTCTCGGTACCGCAATCCTTGGTTTCGGCGTAGCCGCTGCAACCCGCGCAAAGGACAACCTCAGCGCAGCATTCTCAGTTGGTCTTGGTATCTTCATCGCCCTCATGGTTGGTGTGACCGTTACCGGCTTCGTATCAGCAAGCAGCATCCTCAACCCTGCTGTTGCACTTTCACTCCAAGCTTACGTTGGTGGCGTTTGGGCCTTCCTCGTATACGGACTCGGTGCAATCATCGGTGGTGTTATCGGATTCCTTCTCCACGATCTTCTTCGTGGCAAGAACCGCGCTTAGTTCTGACGAACAACAAAAATCCCGCTCGTACGAGAGCGGGATTTTTTGTACCCAAATACTATTGGCTGGCAGCCCGACGAGTGTCGGCAGCAGTTTGCTTAACCTCCCCTTGAATCATCTTGGCGCGGGCTGAAGCTTCTTCCTTTACGCGGTCCGCAGTACGACGAACACCCCCGGCTGCATCCTTTGCAATGTCTTTCATTGCGTCGGCACCTTCAGCGAGCTCACCGCCAACAACGGCTGCCCCCTTCTTTACTTCTTCCATGCCAGCCTTAGCTTTTCCGCTATATTCTTTGGCTTTATTCTTCAAGTCTTCACGAGTTTCCTTACCGCTTTTCGGCGCCATAAGGATACCTGCAGCAATACCACCGAGAGCTGCTAATACGACTACCATTGCTTTACCCATAGTTCCTCCTTATTTCCTTTTTATTGATCGGATAGCGTTGGCCAATTCAGTAAAAACCTTTACTGGAGAGAACCAATCGGTAATATGCGCGACATTTGCCGTCGTTTGCTGGACGTTGCTGGCAATCTTATTCATCTTCACCGCCAATACAATCGCTACGACAATGAGCGTAATGATGACGACTGAAAGAACTATGAGATTGACCGTCAACAGTGTAATAACAGTTGCTGTATCCATACGTTCCTCTCTATTAGTGCTAACGTGAGCGTTCTTGCTCTATCTACAGTATCCTCGTAAGTAGAAGGTTCGACTGTAAGATAATTCACACATTAAGCAACTTACTGGACTTTGTTACTGCTGAGGTCGAAGTAGCTCCCAAACATAATAATTTGTCTTATCCGGCTGGTCTTCGACATAGCCCTCTAACTTAAATTCCGACTCTGGAATGACCGTTGCAAACTTATAGAATTGATAGGAACTTTTTACACCAGGATACGTATCTGGAGTGAGCGTCTTCTCTTCATAGCCCGTGTCGTAAATATTCGTAATACTCTGCACCCCTAGCTCCTCTTCAAGCGCACGCTGCACTGCATCTTCTGGCGTTTCCTCTGGCTTCAGTTTCTCGCCTAACGAAGCGTTGAGCGCCCGGCGCTTCACTCGCCCATCTTTAAATTCCTGTCGGTCTTCACGGAGTACATAGATATCGCCATTTGAAAGCTCACACATAACATCTACCCACAGCACACGGAGCTCACGGAGAATCTCTCCGGTTTTTTGGACGTGAATAACTGACTCACCACTTTGCACCTCATCAAGCAAGTGCTGCACCGTTTTTGCCGGGCCGGTTCCAAAATCTTCTACCGGAGCGCCTGCTTTTACCAGCACTTCAAGCAGCTGATCAAAATCTGTTTCCGTACCCAATGCCACCCCCTTATCCTGTTGCACCTCAGGCCTCGGAAGTGTGTCCATTACGAGAGGTCTTCCTGTTGTGGCTTATCAATAAGAAGCGGTTCAATACTTTTGTTACCGCCAGCAATCTTTGTCACGTCGGTATCAACCTTCGCAAGTTCCTTGTGGGCGTTATTATAGTGGCCCACGGTTGTGCCAAGTGACTTACCAAGCTTTTCCATGTAGCTATCAAATGAAGCGATGTGACGGCCTAGCTTTCCAACCTGCACCTGAATGTCTTTTGCTTGTTCTTCAATTTGCAGACTACGAAGCCCCTGAAGGACAGTTTGGAGGTATGCCATAAAGCTCGTTGGGCTGACAATGACCACCTTCTTTTCACGGAAGGCGTATTCAATAAGGTCACGCGCGCTCGTGCCGGTCCCAACATCACCAATCAGAAGGTCGTAATACAACGACTCGCTTGGAATAAACATGAAAGCAAAATCCATGGTGTTTTCGGCCGGGCGAATATACTTACTCGTTTCATCGATACGACCCTTCAGGTCATTACGCACCTTCTTGAGCCATTCTTCACGCTCGCTCTTGGTTTGCGAGGCGACCATACGGTTATAGTTTTCGAGGCTGAACTTGCTGTCCACTGGAAGTAGCTGCCCCTTATCAAGGATTACTACGGCGTCGGCAATCACGCCGTCTTTAAAGCCGTACTGCATTTTGAAGTTTTTGGTTGGAAGAATGTTCGAAAGCACCGATTCAAGATAATACTCGCCAAACACACCGCGCTGCTTTGGGTTTTGGAGCACATTTTGAAGTGTCTTGAGCTCATCGGCAACATCAACTACTCGGCGGTTGGTTTCGTCGAGCTTGGTAAGGCGCTGCGAAACATCACCAACCAGCTTCATACTTTCTGTGAGCTGCTTCTGCATAGATGACTGCATGTTGGTGGCGTTGCGTTCGAGCTTGTCGCCTAAGTTCGTCTGCAAGGCTGCAATCGTACGGTTCAACTCCGTCACGTCTGCCTTAAGAAGCTCGACGCCCCCACTTTGCTTTAAATCACGAAGACGCTGCGTAATAACAAAAAGCGCAGCGCCCATGCCAGCAATAGCCAGCACTAAAAGAATAATAACCACCATTTCCATAGCTTTAGTATATCACTAGTAGCAAGCGGATTCCGACGACAATCACTGCGGCAAGCGTCAAAGCCAACGCGAACCAAGGAATACGCGCCACCATTGAAAAGAGGCCGTAGCTTGCGGTGTAGAAGAACAGCGCCCATAGAAGAGTCGCCCACCATGCAAGGCCACTCAGCATTGCACCGAGGTCCCAGAGCAGTACGAGTGCTGCAACAGAGATAATAATTGGGCGTGGTTGCAAGTAACGAACCAGTAGCCAAGTACCCAGCACGGCTACAAGCACCGCTGCAATACTTCCACTAATACCGATAGAGTTTACGCAGGCGGCAGCCGTCCCAATATCACGACACGCAATTGGTTCGACGACATATTGCCGCAGAATGGCGGTAAGAATCCACCATACCAGTCCCATTCCAAGACCGATGTATACAATTTTACCTTTTACCCACCACGGCTCAACGACGACTTGTTGCTGGCTTTGAATGACTTTTGCCATGACCGTGCTCCTCCTGCTTTCTTGGTACGTTACTGTACCATAAAGCACCTATGAACGCAATTCCGACCCCTCCGATAACGTCGAGTGGCGTGTGCACCAATGCAAGCACTCGACCAAGACAAACAAGGACGGTAAACCCGGCAAGAACGATGGTTACTTTCTTCATTCGCGTCTCAAACCAAACAGCGAGCGTAATAGCCGTTACAAAGAGTGCATGGTCGGACGGAAAGCCAGGGTTATTGAGATAAAATGCGCCAGGATCAACCCCAAGAAGTTCAAACGGACGAAGTGTTTCCGGTTGGTACACAGCACCGAGGAATTTTGCCAACATGTACGAGGTGAGCCCCGCCATAAGGACGCGGCTATACGCTTCGAAACGCCTCCCCTTTGGTACCTTGAACAGCAATGCCCACGCACCAATAAGGATGACAGGAATAACGGCAGCGTCAGCGATAAGGCGAATGAATAATTCGACATGCATATAGGTTCAGTATACGCCTGTGGATGATTTTTTAACATGAGCAGGTTGGGGTGTTTTTTGTGGGGGTTTTGTGTAAAATTAATTTAACATTCAGTATTTATTCAGTACTTGCTGTCTCTCTTCGCAAAACTATCGTTAACCTGACAATACACATTAGTCGGTGTGTATAGGAATAAACATAGAAAGGAAAAGCAATGAGCGACAAGCACGAAGAAATTTCGCGTATTATGGCTCAAGTTGCGGAGCAATCTGCAGCTGGGTTCCCATGGCTCGACGGCGCACATTTATAGTGCGTACACTTGGGCGCTAAAGTACATTTAGCGCCCACAAATTATCAATCAGAAGAAAGACCAAGTCATTAATGATGAAGTATTCCGATACTCTGTACTCAATAATCGACAGCGAGTTAGCCGGTTTTCAACTTCCCGACTCCGCCCGAGTTTATAAGCTATATGAAAAAATTAAAAAGGCGGATAAATTTGGTGAAATCAGTACTATAAACCGAACTTTCTATAAATCTATAAAGCCTGACCTTAAAAAGCCGTCGGTAACCCTTACAACCCTAGAACTCCTCGACAAGGCCAATATTTATACATGGCTAGCGTACAGCCTGTATGACGAGGTTCTCGATGAAAATGCCATAACCTTAATCTCTCCGGCGAACATCATTCTTCGCGAAGCATACTCACTTTATTTAAATGCGGGCGTACCTAAAGAAATCATCGATAACCTATTTTCAATAGTAGATAGTTCAAACAATCTCGAAATAAAACTCCGCAATACATCTAAACCTAATCTTGATGACCTCCGACCACTGCTTTCAGGAAAATCTATCGCCCACTGCCTGGGTCAATATTGGTTACTTTCAAATATGAACTACCCCGCCGAAAACAGTAAAGCGGAGGGTTTTGAAAAATATTGTGCTGCAAGGCAATTAAATGACGATTTATTCGACTGGCGTGACGATATTACGAGAAATCACTACACTTATGCGTCCATCTATCTAGCTAACGGAGCCCGTGTATCGGTACCCTTGTCCGGAAAACAAGAATTACAAGCACTAAACCAGTTCTTCTGGGATTCAGGACTTGAATTTCTATGCAGAGAAGTCATCACCTTGTGCGAAGAGAGCTTCGATTCACTCTCCTACGTTCTTAAGGATGAATCGCCCTACTTATCTCTATTTATTACACCCATAAAACAATCAGCTAGTGCGGCGATAGAAAACCATCTAAAGAACAAGAAAAAGCTGGAAAAAGCAATTGCTGACATTAACGCTCAGTAATATCAACAACTTCGTTGAGATACTTGGCTAGACTCTTCACATACCCACCAACCACCTCATGCCCGGCAACTAACCGCCTTGCAGTAACATTGCTCTTATTCTTCGCCAATGTCGTAATATGCT
>CAMLKA010000011.1 GCA_946480535.1 uncultured Candidatus Saccharibacteria bacterium
AAGAAGTTAAGGAAGAAGCACACGTTGCAAAGGCTGGTAAGCGTTCTGCAAAGGCAATCGCTGAAACCGAAGCGAAGCTTGAAAAAGAAGCTCGCAAGGAAGCTGGTGACACCACTCCTCAAGACGGTTCAGAAGAAGTAGTAAAGAAGGGTCCAAAGCCTGTTACTCGTACAACTCTTGAGCGTCGCGGCAAGAACTACCGCAAGGTTGCTGAAAAGATCGAAGCTGCAAAGCTCTACACCCTTGAAGAAGCGGTAAAGCTCGCCGCTGAAACGAACCCTGCTAAGTTTGACGCAAGTGTTGAAATCCACGTTCGTCTTAACGTTGACCCACGTCAAGCTGACCAAAACATCCGTACCACTGTGAGCCTTCCTCACGGTACTGGTAAGACTATCCGTGTTGCCGTATTTGCTCCTGAAGCTGACCACAAGGCTGCTAAAGACGCTGGTGCAGATGTAATTGGTGACGAAACATTCATCGCCCAACTCGACAAGGAAGTTATCGACTTCGATATTCTCGTTGCAACTCCACAGTACATGCCAAAGCTCGGTAAATACGCTCGTCTTCTTGGTCCACGCGGCCTTATGCCTAACCCTAAGAGTGGTACCGTTGCGACCGACGTTGCAAAGGCCGTGAAGGAAGCGAAGGCTGGTAAGGTTGAATACCGTGTCGACAAGCAAGCTATCGTTCACCTCGGTGTTGGTAAAGTAAGCTTCGGCGCCGAAAAACTCACCGACAACGCAAAGGCATTCTTTGAAAGCCTTCAATCACAGAAGCCATCAAGCCTTAAGGGTGGTTTCGTAAAGACCATTACCATCAGCACCACTATGGGTCCTGGTGTAAAGGTTGAGAACTTCGTTAACTAATAGCGAATGTAGTCATATAAAAATCCGCCTCGTAATGGGGCGGATTTTTTATTTTATGTTAATTATTTGAAGTTGAGCGTTTGAAAGAGTCGAATGCCATGGGCGCTCAGTGCAGAAAAGATTGTCTTGCGGCGTTCAGGCTGAAGTGTCGTCACTTCTTGTTGTTCGATTGGCGCGGGCACTTCAGCAGCCTTAACTTCCGGCTCTTTATCGCTATAGAAGCTTAATTCAAGCATTAAAGCCTCTTTTTGTCGCTCAAGCACTTCACGGTAGTTGTCGTGCTCCTCGAGCCTAATTTTGTCATCGACAATAGCGATGGCTTCGGTATAGGCAAGGATGCGGGCTTCATGGGAAAGCGTTTTAAATTCTGCACGAAGAGCATCCGTATCAATATCTCGCGCAAGGCCTTGTATGTGCAGAAGCATGCTTTCGTGAGTCTTACCTACCAGTTTTGCATTCACAATATCACTACTTAAATCTCGGACATCCTTCTTACGATTTCTCTCGCGTTGTTTAATATCAGCTTCATTCATCAAGTAGTAAGGCCTAGGGTTGTTTGAAGCAAGCGAAAGGTCAGCAGCCTCTCGCTCTCCCTTTGCAATATCATAGGCGCTCTCCGCACGCTCAAGACGGCCTTCAAGCTGAGGAAGCTGTTCTTTAACAATCGACATTGCAGCACCAAAATGCTGTACTTGCTGGGCTTGAAGCTCCGGCTTGTACACGCTTCTTATAAGCCCGTCATCATCTACTTCGTCATCAAGGTCTTCGCCCTGGTTGAAAATTGAAACAAGAATATGGTTCTTTGCACGAAAGCGAAGCCAATCCTTGAGAATTTCCGTCTGTATCTGCACTTGGTGTCCAAGCTCCGGAGTAATAAGTTGAAGCTCTGCATCATTAATAACAATAGAAGGAGCACTTTCGGGCATGGCCGATCGGTAGACATCAGCTTCCCCAGTTTGGGTTGCCAGTGCCAAGTTTCGATCAGCAGTCATGCCTTTGATGCTCCTTTGTAATTCGGGTTTATTTGTTAAGAGCGTGTTGGTGTTTTTCGCGTTCTTGGCCAAAGTATACACCCGGCAAGACACTAAAACAACACTTTACTAGAAAAAAGTCACTACACCATATATAGTAGGTGCCAGTGCGTGTTAACCCGACACGCCTCGTTCTTGGGAGACATATGCTTGCAGCATCGTACGAGGACCTCCTGCTGGAGGTTCGCGAGAAGGGTTATCTGAAGGATGACCGCACTCACACCGGGATGTACGCCAAGTTCGTTCGGACGCTCCGATACGACCTGGCGACCTTCCCACTCATCACGACGAAGAAGGTGAACTTCAACTGGATCGTCGTCGAGCTGATCTGGTTCCTGAAGGGCGACACCCACATCCGCTACCTGCTCGAGCACGGCGTGAGCATCTGGTCGGAGTGGCCCTACAAGACCTACCTCACCGACAACGGCCTGCCGATTCCCGACATCAACTCGAAGGAGTGGACGAAGGGGCTTCGCGAGTTCGAGCAGCGCATTCTCGACGATGACGAGTTCTCGGAGCGCTACGGCGACCTCGGTCCCGTCTACGGCGCACAGTGGCGCAGCTGGCCGGCACCCGATGGGCGCCACATCGACCAGCTGACCAACGTCATCAACGAGATTAAGCGCAACCCGAACTCGCGGCGACTCGTCGTCTCGGCCTGGAACGTCGCTGATCTCGACGAGATGGAGCTGCCGCCCTGCCACGCGCTGTTCCAGTTCTACGTCGAGGATGGAAAGCTCTCCTGCGCACTGACGCAGCGCAGCGCCGACCTGTTCCTGGGCGTGCCCTTCAACATCGCCAGCTACGCGCTGCTGACCATGCTCGTGGCCAAGGAGTGCGGCCTGGAGCCGGGCGAGTTCATCTGGACGGGGAACGTCGTGCATCTGTACGCGAACCACGTCGACCAGGCGGACCTGCAGCTCACCCGTGAGGGGTTCGAGTTCCCGACGGTGGAAATCGACGAGGGCATCTCGCTCTACGACTACACGCCGGGGGACATCCGCGTGGTGGGCTACCAGCACCACCCGTACATCTGGGCACCTATCGCCGTGTGAGCGCCCTCACACACTAACCCGACGAGTCGGCTCGATGGATCCGTAAGGATTCTCGCTGGCTCATCGGGCCGACTCACTCTATCGCTATTCGCTAGAGCCTTATGCTTCAATAGGACTTCGACGAATATAGGTAGAGAAAATATAGCCGAAGCGATTTCGCGCGTCTTTATGATGCACTTCTTCATGGCCAAATAATTCCCACTCATCCATTGAAAGGGCAGGGAAGAACGTGTCAGCGTCATCGCCATGCTTTAAAACGCGCGTCGCCAAGACACGATTGACTGTCGGAAGTGCCTGTTCGTATATCGAAGCACCTCCAATCACCCAAGTATCATGGCCATCGGCCTGGGAATAAGCGTCACCAAGGCTCGATGCCCATGTCACCCCATCAATATCTGGATTGATAGCTTGTCGAGACAGAACGATGTTTTGTCGCATACGGAGCGGTCGATAGGCCTCGGGAATTGATTCAAAAGTTGTGCGACCCATGATGATCGAGTTTGTTTCATCGAAGGTACCGTCGAGTCCACCGACGGTCAGATGCTGAAAACGAGCCATGTCGTCTTTTTGGTCACGGTCACCCCAAAGCAAGTGGCCATTCTTGCCAATACCACCTTCAAGATCGTATGCGACAATAATACCTCTCATTACCTTTTACTATAGCATGGTACAATACCTTTAGAAAACAAATGACCAAGGGGAAGGTGTCATGCAAACAGGGGTATATAGTAATACACAAATTGAAGAGGCGATTCAAAAAGGGCATATCGTCTTTCATCCATATCAACCAGAGCATATTAACGGCAGCAGCGTCGACGTCACGCTCGGACAATGGTTTTACCGTACCGATCGTAAAAGTCCAAGCTCCGTGTATAATCCATTCGATAAAGTAGAGGTCGACCGCTACTTTGGTGAACCACAAAAAGCAATTCTTCACAAAGACTGGTGCGCACAAACCGGTAACAAGCCGCTTGAAAACATTCCAGCAGATCACCCGGTTATCATTTTGGAGCCAGGTGAGCGTATTTTGGCGCACACTCAAGAGTTTATTGGTATCTTGCCACCAGGCACCACCAGTATGCAGTCACGTAGTACATGGGGCCGTAATGGCGTTGCGGTATGTTTTGACGCTGGCTGGGGCGACCCTGGCTACGTCAATCGCTGGACAATGGAAATCTACAACCTGAACGACCGTCACAGTGTTGTCCTACCAGTGGGCGAGCGTATTGCGCAAATCGTCTTTATGCATACGGGTGATGTTCAAGGGAGTTACGACAACCTCAGCGGAAAGTATGCGAGCGGCACGAATCTTGATGATCTGATTGCAAAGTGGGAGCCGCAACAAATGCTGCCACGCGCCTGGAAAGACCAGCGAAGCCGCCCATTAGTTGTTACCAAGTGGGAAGATGACCCGCGCGTTGAGCGAGCTTAGTATGGCTATGAAGGGTGCGGTTATTAGCTTTGAAGGAGGCGATGGCTCAGGCAAGGGGACGCAGAGCCGATTATTGTTTGAGTACCTCCTAAGTCTTGGTATTCCAGCAAAATTTGAAAGCTTTCCAAGGTATCACACGCCAACCGGCAAAAAGGTTGCCGCGTATTTAAACGGCGAGATCGGGGAGTATGTCGCTCCCCACGAAGCAAGCCTACTCTACAGTAACGACCGCCTGGCTTTTCGCAAAGAGATGGTTGAATGGATGGAGCAGGGCGGTGTTTGGATTCTTGATCGCTACGTCGACTCTAATAAGGGCCACCAAGGTGGGAAGCTCAAGACTCGTGAAGAACGAATCGCATTCTTTAAAGAAAATGATGATCTTGAATTTGGCGAAAACAACATGCCCGTACCTGACGCAACCATCCTCTTTACATTACCGCCTACCTTAGCCCAGTCGTATATCGACCAAAAGATGGCGCGTGCCTATACCAGCAAGAAGCGTGACCTCCACGAGGCGGATCCTGATCACCTTGGAAATGCAAATGATTCCTTTATGCTTTTTGCCGAAGTTAATGCCGATCGTGTGCGCCATATTACCACTGCCGAATCAAACAACAGAACAATGCGCGACGTACAGGTGATTCACCAAGAGGTGATTGAGGCTATCCAGCCGATTATTCAGCGTCTTCTTCGAGATCGTCCGGCGCAAGCGGCGCTTGACCTTTAGGGCCGACGAAGACCATATTGCCATAGTCACGAATTTCTCGCTCATCTGACGCCTGGAGTGCCATAACACTTGCGCGACCAATCGTATAATGAAGCCCCTCATTTGCACCGTGACGACGACGCGTCATCTCTGCAAACTGTAAGTTGTGCGCGTAAATTGTGCTTGCAAGAGGCACGGCGAAAGTGTGTTCGTTCATATGAAGGAGCGTTCCTGCAATTTCATCGAGTCGTGCCGCTTTCACAACCTCATCTTGCCAGTCGCAGCTAAAAGGCACCTCTCGCATCGCATCAATGTCACGTTGCGTTACCGGACTTTCGCTATCAGCCCTGAGAACAAACGAAGAACGCTCTTTGATAATTGTTCCGTCGGGCATCCGACCAATTTCACGCTTTCGCGTCATCAAAAAGCCCGAAATGCCACCGTAATTATCAGCAAGGGCAAGGCGTTGGGTATTATTGAGGGTGTATACTTCAGCCCACTTCTCAACCGGTACGTCATTAAGAATAACTTCTTTGACACGAAAATTCGGTTCGACTCCTTCAGAGAGCTCGCCGCCAAGTGTCAAAATACTCATAGCAACAAGATCGCGCATTTCATACAGCAGCGGATCCATACGCTCACCGTAGGGGTGTGTCAAACAAGCGAGTTCAACACTACGAATACCCAAGAGTTTTTGCACCAAAAGAAGTTCCGCTGCGGAAGCGTGGCCCGTCTCGCCGCGATCGATAACTTCCATGATGGCCGTGCCGTCTTCATATACCGACTTATTAAGAAGCGATGTTGTATAGTTGTCGTTGTTGGCTGTCGCCCTACTATTAAAACGATCGCCAAATGTTTCATGAATATACGCAGCTAGCTGAAGAGAGATGCCCTCCGGGACGTCATACGTGTACATAAGCAGTTCCTTTAGGAGCGCATCTTGCTGTCTAAAGGTGCGGAGTTGGTCAAGCGGCGTTGCACCGTGCGTTCCCGGTTCGCCTCGGTCAATTCGTGCAGCTTTCTCTAAAAGGGCCTCGATAGGTTCAGTAAACTCGGGGTCGTAAAAGGTTGCTTCAAGCACCTCAAGATGTTTCTCGCGCTCTTCTTGCGAGAAGGGTAAATCAACAGACATACTTTGTATTATTATAGCATATTTTCTTTATAAAGTCGAAAACGAACTCCAAAGTGTTCAGAATCAACGGGGGTGGTTGACAAAATCGCCCCCGTTATATATACTGAAACCCGACATACCAAAGACAGTAGCAGCGAAAGCTTAATAATGCTACCGAGGAACATGAGAAATATACATTTCCAATTCTGAGTCTTTGGCAGTGCGAGGCCCAAAGACTCATTTTAATTTCTAAAGGAGCCTTCGGCTCGAAACTACACTGCCGAATGTCGGCAACTTAACAACCAGGCCGAATATATTAAAACCAAGGAGATTTTTATGGCAATTAGTCGCGATAAAAAGAACGAATTGGTTGCTGAATTTACGGAGCTTCTAACTAACGCAAAAACAACTGCGTTCGCTTCATACCAAGGCATTAGCGTTGCTCAACTCCAAGTTCTTCGTGCCCAGGCACGCGAAAACGGCGTTATCATCAAAGTCGTCAAGAACCGTTTGGTTCGTGTTGTACTTGCTGGTATCGACGCATACAAGGATGTTGACACTTCAAACCTCAATGGCCAATTGCTGTACGCAATCGGTACTGACGATGAAGTTGCACCTGCTAAGGTACTGAGCGAATTTGCAAAGACAAACGACGCTTTGGCAATTGCCGGTGGTCTTTCACTCGAGGCTGGACTTTTGTCTGCCGACGACGTAAAGGCACTCGCTGCACTTCCAAGCAAGTCTCAGCTCATTGCAGAAGTTATTGCTCAATTGCTTTCACCTGTTCACGACGTTACCAACGCGCTTTCGGGCAACTTGCACGCGCTCTTGGATGGTGTCGAAGCAAAGGCAACCAGTTAATTCCAACGCCCTTAGGGTGTTAAAATCGATACTTTCGTATCACACTAATAATTTTGAAGGAGGCTATCATGGCTGATCTAAAGAAACTCGCTGAGACCCTCACCGGTCTTACTGTTCTTGAAGTAAACGAACTCAAGACAATCCTCAAGGACGAATATGGCATCGAGCCAGCTGCTGCTGCAGTTGCTGTTGCTGGTCCTGCTGCTGACGCTGGCGCTGCTGCTGCAGACGACGCTAAGTCAGACTACACTATCGTTCTTAAGGACGCTGGTGCTCAAAAAGTAGCTGTTATCAAGGCTGTTAAGGACATTACTGGTCTTGGTCTTGGTGAAGCTAAGGCAATCGTTGACGGTGCACCTGCAACCGTTAAGGAAAAAGTTCCAGCTGAAGAAGCTGAAGCTGCTAAGAAGACACTCGAAGAAGCTGGCGCAAGCGTAGAACTTCAGTAATTTCAACCGTAGGATGTTTCCTACACATTCGGCCTGTTGATAGTTGAAACGAAAACACCCCTCAAAAATGAGGGGTGTTTTTTATGCCTAAAAATGGAGAGGTCCCCGTGAACTCAATCACGGGGACCTATACCCATCCAGGGTCGTACTCGACGGGCTACTGGGCCGCCTTGGCGATGTCCTCCTGGAAGTACACCGAAAACGGCTGTTCGCAGCCTCCGTTTGCACGGAAGACGTTGCCACTGGAGTCGACGCCGAACTCGACGATCACGACGTTCTCGGGGTCCACCTGGAACTTCTTGAGGAACTTGCGCGCCTCGAGGTAGTCGTAGGGGTGGTGGATCTCGGAGTTGATGTTGTGAGCGAAGGTAGCGAAGACCGCCCGAGGCTCGACGTTGTACAGCGGAATGAGCGCCCGAATGGGCGCCAGCAGCACATCGGCGCGCTGTTCGTTGGACGTCTGCTGAATCTCAGCATCCGGCTCCGCAGGGAAGGCGGCCATCTGGTCGGTGATGTCGATTTGCACCTCACCGGCGACGATATCGAAGAACTTGGCCCAGATGACGGAATGGTCATCCATGACCATTTCCTTGCGATACTGAATGAAGATGTAGGTAGGCGAGGTAGTCATGGAAAACTCCAGTGGTTCGAGGATGGATGGGTACGGAAGTATCTACCAGAGACACAACTATATATTTTATCATATTTTTGTTATTTTGTCTATGTAGCTAACCGTAAGCAAAATAATATAGACTTTTTTAGTAAAAAATGATATAATATCCCGGAAGAATTGCAAGAAACCTGTGTGATACACCCGTATCACACCGAACTGCCGGGAGGCAAAGATGTTTTCCGCTCCTTCGTACCTCACATCGCTCAACCCCCTCGAACATCTCGACCCGTTCCAACTCGTGATGACGAACCTGCTCATCTTCGTGATTCAGGCCATCGGCATCGGAGCTGCCGCCGTCAGCCTCGTACTCATCCTGATGTCCATCGACGTCGTCGGATCCAGCACTAAGCCGACGCGCTCGGAACAGCTGGCAGAGGCTCCGTTCTTCTCGCTTCGCAGTTGGGGCATACTCGGCTACCTGGTCGGCGTGCCCGTCTTCGCGCTATCACTAGCGACGCAGATCGTATCAACGGTCGCGAAGATGGATCCTGTCATGGCGTTCTACACTGTCCTGACATGGATCTTCGCGGTCGTCGCAGCCGTCGTTCTTCTCGTGATCGCATGGGAAGCCGCGGCAAACGCCATCGACGAATCTCGAGAAGAGAGGGAGAGGAAGGCGCTCGCCATGGCGTCGAATGAGCAAGAACCGTTGGTCACGGCCATACAGCCCTAGCGCTGCAGGCCACCAACAAGTGAGGACGCCCCGCACGAAAGTGCGGGGCCCTTCCTTTCTGTACATTTTTGACAACGTTTTCATCGCGACTACTGTTAAGTATGTGGATAAGAAACGAAAAGAGCCCACCACCGGATGAGCATTCCTGATGGAAATCAGGGCTCTTCCGGTGATGGGCGTTACCACTCATCACAGCCGACGCTCGTCGTCGATCAGCTCGCCTTTAGCGACTCCTCGAGCTGGCTCAGCACCTCCCGCTCGTTCAGCAAACCCTCGAGTTCGGGGGTGTTGAGCGTCGAAGGGAACCGGTCGTAGAAGTCCGGCAGCCGCATGAACTGGAGGGGGGTCGCGTCGTGGTCGCTACCGCGACTGACCTCCCGGAACAGCAGCGTCTCGTCATGCGGAACGTTGAGCTCGCCGGCGAAGAAGATCGCGATGCGTCCAAAGACAGCCGGCATGTCCGGTCGCTCCTCGAAGATGACCTCGATGATCGTCTGGTCGTCGCCGTTGTCGTCCATGTTGCGCTCGACCTTGACGTAGTCGGTGACGCCGTCGACGTTCTTGAGGCGCACCACGCTGAGCGCAATGTCGTCGATCGAACGGTTGATGCAGAAGATGTACGAGTTGCGCTCTTCGTCGCCTGCACCCAGCAGAATGATGAAGAGCTGGTCGGTCGATACGGGCATGGCTGCCTCCTGGGATCGGGATGGATAGTGGTGGGTACTTGCCCGTGGGCAATGTAAAAAGTATTCTACAACTATATTAATTTACTGTCAAATATTCCACCTCTAATAATGCCTCGTTACAATACCCCTTGACCCCAAGGGCGAACAGGAGTACCCTTACTGATACAAACGAGGTACCCGCTATGATTCCATTCAAAACAGTCGAACACCAACCAAACTTTCCTAATGAAGATCTTACAGAGGGCAATGTACCACTTGTAGAACATTTCCTTTTTGAGCATGCCGAGGCAAAAGCGCACGCTCGTTACCTCGAAGATTCCATGCGCCCCCTCCACCTTACGGGCCACTACGCACTGGAACAAGCCGGTATCACGCTGCGCTACGACCCGGCTGAGTATTCGGCCTTTTGTAATGGTTTTGCGGCTTTTGAATACGTTTCACTGGTAGTAAACCCTCGGTTTATACGGGAGCAATTGATTGTAAAGAATGCCCAACGACTTTTGACGTCACTTGAGGCAATTCCTGAACTTGAACTTTCTGAGGGCAGGGAAGCATGGATGAACGCTTACCCGAATGTTAATGATGTTCTTATTGAAAATGGCGTTCGCAGCGGCGAATCGATGGCTCAATTACAGGCGCGGGCGATGGGGGCGCAGATTGCCTGTGAGCTACAAAAGGCAGCGTAACACTACGTCAATCGGACACTTAAGCCGATACCTTTAAAGACCTTAGCAACAAATACAGGCTCGTCTGGGGTGCTGAGAGCCTCATTATATTCATAGCCAATCTCTTTAAACTGTTTTAGTGCATGAATATCTTCAATACGGTTTTGGATAAGCCAGCGGGCAAAAGCGCCGCGGGCAACTTTGGCATGCACTGTCACAAAAGTTGGCTCACTCGTTTTTGAGCTTAGGGTGAGAAATTTAGGGGTCACAATACGTATACTTTCGAGGCCTTTAGTATTCTTTAGGTGGGGGAAGACAGCCTTGGTGTATTCGACGGCTGATAGGTTGATGATGTCTTGGTTCTTCGGTAACTGGTTCGCGATTTTGTCGCCCCAAAACTCATAGAGGCTTGTGACGTTCAGCTGCGAAGAGTCGCCGGAGTTGCCAGGAAGCTTATATCCCATTTCAAGTCGGTAGGGTTGAATGCTATCAAGCGCGCGAAGCACTCCATAGAGACCCGAGAGGATAAAGAGGTGCTTATTTGCGTATTCACGATCATCGTTCGTGAATGACTGCACCTGGAGGCCCGAATAAATATCACCGAGGAAGGCGTCGATAGCAGGCAAGGTTGGATTATCGGGGTTGAAGTTTTGAAGGAGGGAGTGGGTTTTGGTGGCCATAGCCAGGGAAAGGAGCATTGATTTTTGGATTTGCTGAGTCGTGAGGGTTTTAAGGTAAACCGAAAGGCTGTCCGCTTCAGCTCCTAAAGCGGGTAATTGCAGAGCACCATCATTCGCATCAGTGGGCTGACGCATTGTTTTGGAAGAGTGAAGAAGAATTGTAAGCATAAACAATAGTATACGTGCTAATCTAAAAACCGTCGCTTTACGCGCACACCCTCATCCTCATACTTACCGTGGTTCTCTTTTTGAGGAGATCCACAAACTTCAACCGTGTATTCCGTGCTCTCATGGAGCGCACGAAGTCGCACGAGTCCAGAACAGCCTAGCTGCAGCATGCCCATATGAAGTCGCGTTGCACCAATACGCTCTTCAAGCCTAATCAGTAATTCTGATTGACCTTGAATAAACTCTGATATCAATTCTTCACGGTCGAGCACCTCATCCTTCAACTCAGGGGTAAATTCGCTCGCTTTAATAATCGCATCAGCAAACGTCTCTTGCAGACCGTGCCGGTATGACATTGTCGTCTCATCAATACGCTCCTGCGACACGGCAATAAACTGCTCACATTTTTGCAGCGTAGGACAGGTGGCGCATCGCTCAGAAACATGGGGTCGTACCGTGTTTTCCATATACCTACATCTTACCGTATTGTTGAAGAAAGTACAGAAATATAGTATGGTATACCTATCTTACAACCCTGTGAGATTGCAGTACCGATTCAACACGAAGGGTGGCATCGTGTCCATGGAACCATCAGCGGCACGGGTCATGCTCGACTATCCATACACCGAGCAAACCAAAAGGACGAGAGCGTCCGACGCGCTCGCCAACCATCTCATCAGCCTGGCAGAGAGGGCGAGTGAGAGCTACGAAAACGGACAAGAGTTCGTCGTGAACATTCCCTACGTTCACTACGACATCTCGCTCTCCGAGCTCATCAAGAGCCTCGCCGCCACAAATGAGTCCGCGGGCGACCGTTCGTTCAGATTCATCAGCGTGCACGTCAACGGGGTTGAAGTAGTATTTCAGCGGCACTAACCACGTGTCACACACCACGCCCCGTCCCGGAGTCGAGCACCGCTCCTTCATTGGACGGGGCTCACTCTATATCTTGCAGTTTTATCTCTAATGTTTTATAGTATCTCCAATCACACCGTCCGGTGTGGACTCGCTCTTTTCAAGATGGAAGTAGGTGAATATGATAGGCACCGACGAGCGCCTTGGAGAACTACAGGCCGTAGTCTTTGAAACGCGCGCCATGGTGGACGCCGCCGAGCACGCCCAGGATATCGTCCTCGAGAAGCTAAAAAGCGCCGAGATCGAACGAGATGCGGCCGAACTCCGCCTCGCCGAAGCGCAGAGCCAATGCACCGCAGCGTCCAAGCGGCTCGATCAAGAACGTCGGGAGGTCAATCGACAGATAAATCTCATCCGACAAGACATCGAGGACGAATACGCGACCCGACGCCAGCTCAAGGAGCAAGGCAACCGTGCATGGCTCCGTAACGACCACAAGGAAGCCAAGCGCTGCTCTGACGAAGCCCAAGCGTGCCTCGAGGAAATCAATGAGCTTCGGCTCGATCAACAAGAACTTCGAGACAGCCTCAACGAGCACATTCAAGCGCTCAGGGACGCAAAGCAAGCCGACGAAGAGGCAAGCAGGGATCTTGCTCGTGCAACTGAAGCCGTGGCGATGCTGCGGAGCGAAGTTGCGGTCGCCGAAATGCACGTCACCGAGGCAGACAAAGCTCAACGGCGCGCCGAACAGGCCTTCGCACGTCGCATTAAGCAAATACGCAGGTGGGAGTCGGTCTTTCGCCTGTCGTGGCCGGACATCGCGCGAGCCGCTGGCGTCCCGGATCAGTACGTCGATCACACGAAGATCAGCGTCAATGATCAAGGTGAAACCAGCATCCTCTTCGGAGGTGTCGGTCGACCCGATGGAAACAACCACGCGCACTACGCGCTCGACCCAAACGGGTTCCTGTACTACAAGCGCGACATAGGAGAGCCTCACGGACCGCAGAACTACATACGCCCGCGACGAACTGCCGAAGAAACCCAGGCGCAGCCCGCCTAAATCAATTCACCTCTACTCCACCCGAAAGGAGTGATCCCCGCCATTCGTGGCGGGTTTTCACTTTATAAAGGCACTTTTAAAAGAAAACACCCCCTCCTGGGTGCTTCTGTAAGAAAACAACAACCAGCAGGGGGTTCATCGATGGCCGCGCGTCTCCGTCCAGATGCCGACCTCGGCAGGGAGGAATAGCGGCCAAAAGATGGCCATCAGGAGACCGTACAGTACCGACAGAAATGTAACCACCAACACCGTAAGGGTGTAACGCAGCATGTACGTCATGTCCGAAAAGCCACCACGAGGAGGTGAAGGCTTGCGGCCAATCCACGCGCTCGTCTTGTGGCGCCACGCCCATACGCGAAGCCACTGTCGCAGCCACAAACGTCCGAAGACGCTCACGCCGATGACGAAGCCGACGATGACGTAGCGGGGAACCCAGTCGTAGAACCACGAGTTCACGTTGAGTGTCGGCCCCCACACCACGAACAGCCAGCTCAGTACGTAGAGTGCCGTAACGGGTCCGTATTGAATGAGAAGGCTCAGGAAGGTGTGCTGCTCACGGCCCGCCACGAGTCCGACGTACATGCGTGGCTTCAGCGCTCTTTTGGGTGCCGAGTCGGGCAGCTCTTCTGCGGATGGTGCTCGCCTCGCCATAATCCACCTCTTTCATTTCGAAACGGGCAAGTCGATTGCTATATTATACCATATATTTATATATTCGCACTTGCGGAAGAACTTGCGACGACCCGCCGATAGCAGTACTATAAGGGCATGAACATACTCACTATCCTCGGTGGAATCGTTGTACTTGGCATCTCTTCATTCGTAGGATTTGTTGCAGTAAACCTCTTTATGCAGGGTGGGGTAACGCCTATTTTTGGCGGCATCGCACTTTCTGTGGTTGCTGTCATGGCGTTAGCACTTGGCGTCGTGCTTATTGGCATGGGCTTTGCAGGGATCATTGACCGTATTCGTAAAGGGAAATAAACCACCCGCAACATACGTCATTCACTTGACTTTTTATAGTCTCATTGCTATAAGTAAAACTAATATTACTTTCAAAACACATACCAGATAAGGAAATTGCGAGACCATGTCTGAATTACCGGAGAAACAAGCCAAACGTCTCCACGCACTCATCCAAGAGGCAGAGACAAATCTAGCAGCCGCTAAAGAGCTGCTCATTAGCATTATCGGCGACGATGGTGCCATTATTACCCCTAAGGGCAGTCCAATCGACGAAGTTGGCGGCAAGGTTATTGAAGGCGTCTTCGATGGTCAAAAAATGGCCGGCCCAGACGGCAAAGAATACCCAGTACCAGCAAACTACGCGAGTAAGTCGAAGTTGGTTGAAGGTGACATCCTCAAGCTCACCATTGCCGACGACGGAAGCTTTATTTACAAGCAAATCGGCCCAGTCGACCGCACTCAAGTAATCGGCACCCTTACCCAACACGACGGTGCATACTACGTCGAGGCAAATGGACGCGAATACCGCATCCTTCTTGCAAGCGTGACCTACTTCCGTATTAATGTTGGCGACCAGGTCACCATTATCGTTCCGACTGACAACCAGGACGCAACTTGGGCAGCCGTTGAAGCAGCCCTCTAGCTAAAACACTCAAAAGATGGTAAAATAATCGTGCTCCACACCTGTGGGGCACGTTCTATTCATCGACAAAGGGAGTAGACCCTTGGGCAAATCAAGCGGCAAGTCCATCCACGACCTGCTCATTCTCGGTGATACTGCCTACCCGGCACTTCGGGTGGCAGGACTCACAGAGGGCGAGGAGCAAGCGCTCGAAGACGATCCGCGCCTCGGGGTCGTCGCAGTCAATGCAATCCGACAGGCCATTCGCCTGGCTCTCGAAGCTGACGAAGCGGCAATTCGTCGGGAGAAGCTCGACCTGAACATCTACGAGGAGCAGCTGCTGGAGAAGCGTGAGGCGAACGTCCTCCGCCGACACGGCATCTACACCCTCGGCGACCTGGTCATGCGTACACGCCACGAAGTCATGTGGTACCGCGGCATCGGCGGCAAGGCTCGCGAACACGTCGAGAAGCTGCTGGCCGACTACGGGCTTCAGCCGCTCGACGACCGCGGGAACTTCCTGGAGTATGCCATCTACCTCTACGGTGGTGGCGAGTACATCCCGTCGCGTCATCTGTGCCTGTGGAGTCATCGACTCGACGGCGAGACAAAGGAGTACCTCCTGGGGTTCGAGACACTCGGACGCCTCGTCGAGACCGACGCCCAGGACTTCCTGGACGCACACCTCGCGACGCAGCCGAAGCCCATCTCGCGCTCGAAGCAGCAGCTCGTACTGCTTCGCACCGCGCTGGAGCGGGCTGGCCTGCACTTCCGCGGCGAATAGGACGTCGCCGACCCCTTTCTTCGGAGAGCGGGTCGGCTACGATCCTTGCGTGATATACCGATATCGCTCAAGGACTGTATGTATCATCTCAGCGAAGACCTTGCGCAGCATAAGCAATAAGCATACAATGGCATTATCACGAAGGTGTAAATAAACAAAGTGTAAAAACTACGGCAAACAACGAGACGAAATAGGTCTATACTTGTCGTAGGGTAAACAAAAAGGGGAATTAAGGTGTCTCAGGCACTCTATCGTAAATATCGAAGTAAGTCATTGGCTGAAGTTGTTGGTCAGGATCATATTACTGATATTTTAACTCGTGCACTAAAATCTGGGCGTGTTGCACACGCGTACCTGTTTACAGGGCCTCGCGGCGTCGGTAAGACATCGATTGCCCGTATTCTAGCGCATGAAATTAACCAACTTCCATACGACGATGAGTCGAATCATCTCGATATTATTGAAATTGACGCCGCCAGCAACAATGGCGTTGAAGACGTCCGCGACCTCCGCGAAAAAGTACAGATTGCACCGGCATCGGCAAGCAAAAAGGTCTACATAATCGACGAGGTCCACATGCTTTCGAAGCCAGCCTTTAACGCACTTCTTAAAACTCTCGAAGAGCCGCCAGCACACGTCGTATTTATTCTTGCCACAACCGATGTTGAAAAACTCCCCGCAACAATTATTAGCCGCACTCAACGCTACGGCTTCCGAGCAATTAGCCCGGACGACGCAATAAAGCACCTCCAGCATATTGCCAAAGAAGAAAAGATTACCATCACCGGCGACGCCCTCAAGCTAGTTGCTGAACGTGGCGATGGCAGCTTCCGCGACAGCATCAGCCTGCTCGATCAACTTTCGAGCCTGGCCGATGGTAAGGACGGCATTACCGCAGAACTCGTCGAGACATCACTCGGGCTTGCCCCTGCAAAGGTCGTCGATGACCTTTTAGGCGCAGTCGAGAAGCACGATATCGCTACCATCGCGCAGATTCTCACAAAAACTGAATCTGATGGTATTAGCCCCGTCGTGCTGAATGACCAAATTACAAAGACGCTCCGCGACCTTGCGCCAACGAAGCCACACTATCTACCGCTCCTTGATGCGCTTCTCGATGTCCCAAAGTCGACACAGCCAAGTATCAAACTTCTGAGCGTTCTTGGCACTGCCGCACTCGAGCACAAGCCAAAAACCGCCGCACTCGCGGCGCCAGTCCTTGAAGTTTCAGCAACCATCGAAGAGCTCACTCAACAAGCAACAAAAGTCCACCCAGAAATGAAAAAACCTGTTGCACCTGCCGCTCCTGTTGCAACAAAGAAGGCTCCAACCGCCGTGGTAGAAGCAATTGCTGAACCCACAGCTCCAAAGGAAGTTGCACCGTATGATGGTGAGTTTGAATGGAAAAACCTTATCGAGCGCACCCGCGAACACTTCGTCGCCCTCTATAGCGTCCTCTCAAAATGTGATTATGAACTCTCGGGAAACGACCTCACCATCTACTGTGTCAATGCATTTTACAAAAAGAAGCTCGATGATCCAAAGTACCACACCAACCTCTACGAATCGCTCGTTGCCGTTGGTGGTTCTTCGCTTGCTATCCACACCATTCCCACAAGGGCTCCTATCAAGGACTCGCAAGCCGCAGCCATTGCTGATATTATGGGCGGTGGAATAGAGGTGTCACCAGAAGCTGTATAGCTTTCGGACTGCCGCCTCGTATAATAAGAGAGAGTTATGGCAGACAAAACCATCGCAGCGGGAAAAGTCCCCCCACAAAACGTAGACGCCGAGATGAGCCTTCTTGGTGCGGTTTTGATTGACGAAGAAGTATTGGCTGACATTACCGAACACGTCAAACCAAAAGACTTCTACGACAAGCGTCATGCGGTTATTTATGACGCAATGATGCGCCTGTACGAAAAGAATAAGCCTGTCGACCTCCTTACACTTACCGACGAGCTCAAGCGCAAAAAAGAGCTTGATGAAATCGGCGGCTCTGCCTACCTCACCGAGCTCACCAACTACGTCCCAACTGCCGCGCATGCAGAATCGTACGCAGAAATTGTGGCCCAGAAAGCCGTTCGCCGTCGCCTTATTAAGGCAAGTGGGGAAATCTCTGAGCTGGGGTACGATGAAGCAACCTCAACCCAAGAGCTCCTTCAGCAAGCTGAAGCCGAACTGTTTGCTGTGAGCGACCAGTCGCTCAAGCAAGACCTTACAAGCCTTGAAAGTATTCTTACCGATAGTTTCGACCGTCTTGAAGAACTGCACCGCAATAAGGGGCAACTTCGTGGTGTTCGTACCGGCTACCGCGACCTCGATAACATGACTGCCGGCCTGCAGCGGAGCGACCTTATTATCCTGGCGGCTCGTCCGGCGATGGGTAAGACCACTCTCGTGACAAACCTCATGTATAACGTTGCGACCATTGCAAAGCAATCGGTACTATTCTTCAGTCTTGAGATGAGTAAAGAGCAGCTGGTCGACCGTATGCTTGCCGATGCCTCGGGTGTCGACTCATGGAATATTCGTACCGGTAATCTTTCCGACGAAGACTTCAGTAAACTTTCTGAAGCAATGGGTGAAATGGCCGAAGCACCAATCTTTATTGATGACACACCAGGTCTGAGTGTGCTTGAAATGCGTACGAAAGCACGTCGAGCCGCACACGACCAGCCACTTGGCCTTATCATCATCGACTACCTCCAGCTTATGCAGGGAAGTGGTCGCAATGACGGCAACCGTGTGCAAGAGGTGAGTGAGATCTCTCGTGGTTTGAAGCTGATTGCTCGTGAGCTCAATGTTCCAGTAATTGCACTGAGCCAGTTGTCACGTACCGTTGAAAACCGCTCACCACAAATTCCGCAGCTGGCCGACCTTCGTGAATCAGGTTCGATTGAGCAGGATGCCGATATTGTGATGTTTATTTATCGTGAGGCGTATTACAACCCTGAAACGGAACGTGAAAATATTACCGACCTTATTATCGCGAAACACCGTAACGGCCCCGTTGGTAAGGTTGAACTCTACTTCCACCCAGAGCGTCTGCGCTTTATGTCACTCGATCGTCAGCACGATCAATAACGCGTGCTACAATAAGAAGAACGTATGGCTACACGTGATTTTTCAAATTACTTCCTCTATCGATGGCGTTATGTCATTGGATATACGCTTATTGGGCTCCTCCTTGCCGGGCTCTTGCTCTTCGCTGGTCTTTACCTGCCGGGTGGCCTTTCGCAGGACGAAATGGACTCAGTTGTCCGTAGCGCTTCACTTTCCATGAGTGACCCCGCAAGTCTCGCCATAGCAAACTTGCCGTATTACGCGTTCCAAGCGGGAATTTTTGCCGTGTTCGGCGTTTCTGTCTTTACTATCAAGTTGCCGTCACTCATTTTAGCCCTCCTTACTGCGGTGGGCTTTATTATTCTGCTGAGGCGCTGGTTTAAACCAAATATCGCCGTACTGGCGTCACTTATTGCTATCTCTACGGGGCAATTCCTCTTTATCGCACAGTCAGGCACCCCGAGCATTTTGTATCTTTTCTGGCCAGTCGTATTGCTCCTTTTAGGAACGCAGGTGACGCGTGTAAAGAAGCTCCGCCTTCTTTGGAAGGTGCTCTTTGCCATTACCGCCGCACTCAGCCTCTACACGCCACTCGCTATCTATCCACTTATCGCCGTACTCCTTGCGATTATTTTCCACCCGCACCTCCGCAATGTTGTGCGCCGCATACCAAAAGTGTCTCTTACGATTGTCGCTATTATCTTCTTATTGCTCATTGCGCCGCTCGCATTGTTCGTGCTTGAGTCACCGAAACTGGGGCTTGAACTTCTTGGTATTCCGTCAACGCTTCCCGTCGATTGGGGCACTAACGTCGTCACCGTCTTGAAACAGTACTTCCTGTTCTGGAAACCAAGTGCAACAGAAGTTATGACCCCAGTCTTTGGGCTTGGATCTGCGCTCCTTATTGGCCTTGGTCTTTACCGCCTAGTTCGCACCCGTGAAACAACCCGTAGCTACCTGATTATCTTCTGGATTGTGTGTTTGCTTCCAGTACTTATTCTTAACCCAAGCTATACATCAGTAACGTTCGTGCCATCAATGCTCATGCTTGCAGCGGGGCTTACTTCACTCATTAGCTATTGGTACCGTTTATTCCCACTCAACCCGTACGCGCGCATCGCTGGGCTTATTCCAATCATCATTCTTGTCGGGGCGCTCATTATCACCGGATTTGCACGCTATGCCTACGGGTATAGTTATAGCCCACAAGTTGCGCCACTTTTCTCAAATGACCTCGCGCTCATTCCAAAGGAAACATCACAACTTGTCGTAAGTAATGACGAAAAGCCATTCTACCTGGCCGTGGCCGAATATCACAGTGACCTTGAAATTGTCACCGCACCAACCGCAGACACAGTCACAGTAACACGCGAGGCCCGCCAGCAGGTAAAGGGCTTTGAAGTCACGCAAATCATAACCAGCCCACGCTCAACCGAAGCCGACCGCATCTACATCATGCAGCGGGCTGAATAGCAATTTGTGATATAATTGAACAGTAGTAAAAGACGGAGGAATACATGGCTTTTGACCAAATGAAGATGCTGAACAAGCTACGTAAAGCACAAAGCGACCTTAAGAAGGAAATTATTGAAGTTGAAGCAGGTGAAGGTGCAGTTGTCGTACAAGTAACCGGCGAACTCAAGGTAAAGAAAATCACAATCGACCCAGAACGCGTTGACCTTAATGACATTGCCGAGCTCGAGCACTGGCTCGAAATCGCAACCCGCGACGGCCTTGCAAAGGCGCAAGAAGTTGCCGCAGAAAAGATGAAGCCTCTCATGGGCGGCCTCGGTAACCTCGGCCTTTAGTCCGATTCAAGAGCATAAGGGGATATAGTGGCTCGATTATTGCCAGTTGCACTGGAAAAACTCATCGATGAACTCGGCCGGCTGCCTGGCGTAGGACAGCGTACAGCTGAGCGCTACGCGTATTACCTTTTGCGGGCCGACCAGCGCATTAATGATAGTATGGCCACCGCCATTCACGACATCCACGCCCGCGTAAAGACGTGTCCCGTCACGTTTGCACTCATTGACGCAGACGAAGAAGTGTCGGCACTATACAGTGGCTCAGACCGTGATAAAAAGCTTGTTGCAGTGGTTGAAGAGCCGCTTGATATTGTTGCACTCGAGCGTACAGGGCAATTTAAGGGCACCTACCATGTTCTTGGTGGTGCCATGAGCCCGATTGATGGTATTGGTCCCGAGCAACTTCATATTCCAGAACTTATCTCTAGGCTTGCCAGTGATGGCGTTGAAGAAGTGATTATTGCTACAAACGCCAGCGTAGAAGGCGAGTCCACCGCACTCTTCCTTCAGAAGCACATTAAAGATGCCGGTATCGATATCCGCGTAAGTCGTCTTGCGCGCGGTATTCCTGTTGGTGTCGATCTCGAGTATGCCGATCAAATCACGCTCAGCCACGCCCTTGAAGGCCGCCGCGTTCTCTCATAAATAAAGTGAGCCCCGCCCCGGCAACCGATTTCTCGGATGAAGGGGCGGGGCTGTATGCCTCACTCACTCGTCGACACCGACTCGTGACCAGCAGCAGTTCGAAGCGCGCTGGTCAAGGCAGTGATTTGCGAGGGCGCAATACCAAGAGGTACTCGCGACACGTCTTCGACGCTGTCACTTGTCAGCTGGTACATCCTGCGCACCATGGCGGCAGGATTGACGACGATGCGAACTTGCGACTGAGGAAGCTGTGTCACCTGGAAGGCGACGCCGTTGAGAGTCGTGAACTCCATAGCGGTCTTGGGGGGCGCGTCCCGCATCGCATCGAGTGCAGCCTCGTAGAAATCGCGCACGAGCCGAAGCTGCCGCTTTGCTTCATCGAGACGCACCAGGCGCCAGATGACCAGAACGATGTGCACGAGCACCATGGCAACCAGGAACACGATCCAGAGACCAAGCGTCCAGGCCTGCGCGGATTTCCTGTCGTACAGCGAGTCGGCCATCACCGAAACGATGACCATCAGGCTTACCACTTCGAGGAGTACGGGTGCCGCAATTGCAGCAAACAGATACAGATACGCATCGATGACGCGATTCTGGAGATTGTGAGAGGGCATCCTGCACCTTCCTATATCGAGCCCCGAAGGGCGAACCTTGGGCGACTGGGAATTGCAAGTCAATGTATATTATACCACACTTTGTTCAAATAATCAATTTGTGTCGCCGCGAAAGAGTGGGTGTTTCTCTGTTCGGGTGCTAAAATAAGACTAATGTTTGATTCTGTTAAAAAAACGCTCTCTGAAGCGCAAAAAATTGTTATTATCCAGGCCGAAAACCCTGATGGCGATAGTCTGGGGAGCTCACTGGCCCTTGAAGAGCTTCTTGCCGAAGCCGGTAAAGACGTAAAACTCTACTGTGCAATTGATATCCCAAAGTATATGCACTATATCAAAGGCTGGGATCGTGTTGAAAAAGATTGGCCAACCGACCGTGAAGTTGCGGTGATTGTCGATACCTTTGCCGAAGCGCTCATTCAACAAGCACTTGCACAGCCAGGTGTGCGTCACTTTCTCGAATCACACCCTGTCATTGTTATCGATCACCACCAAGACACTGAAGGCGATTTTCCTTTTGACACTATTGCCGTTAACGATCCTACTGCTGTCGCAACAAGCGAAATTCTCTACCGTCTTTCGAAAGAGGCGGGCTGGAATATTACACCAGAAGCTGCTGAAAGCATGTTTATCTCTATTCAAGCTGACAGCCTCGGCCTTACAACACAGTCGACAACTGCTGACAGCTACCAAGTGGCTGCCGACTTAGTCGCACTAGGTGCAAAGCCAGCTGAAATCGAAAGCCGTCGCCGTGAATACATGAAAAAGCCGGCAGACATCCTGAAATATAAAGGTGAACTCATCGAACGTATCGAATATCACCTCGATGGCAAGCTTGCGACCGTGCATATTCCATGGGACGATATTCAAGAATATAGCGACCGTTACAACCCGAGCGTTCTTGTGCTCGAAGAGATGCGTATGGTTGATACCGTACAAGTGGCAGTAGCAATTAAAACGTACCCAGACGGTAAACTCACCGGTAAAATTCGCGTTAACGCACCGATTGCCGAGCAAATCGCCGGCTACTTTGGCGGTGGTGGGCACCAATATGCCGCCGGCTTCAAAGTGTTTGAAAACTATGACACAATTATTAATGAATTAATTACCGCAACAGACAAGGCATTAATCGACTATGAGTCTTCAATTTCATAACCAACTCAGTAAAAAAGTTGACGCGCTTGAACCACTAAGCGCAGGTAAGGTGAGCCTCTACACCTGTGGCCCAACCGTCTACAACTACCTGACCGTCGGAAACTGGACCGCGTATGTCTACTGGGACACGCTCGTTCGCACACTGAAGGCGAACGACCTTGAGGTGACACGCGTTATGAATATCACCGACGTTGGCCACCTCGTGAGCGACGCTGATGACGGTGAAGACAAACTCGAGAAGGGTGCAAAGCGCGAAGGTAAAACTGCGTGGGAAGTTGCCGAACATTACACGGCCGACTTTATCGAAGGCATGAAGGCGCTGAACCTTATCGCACCAACGCATATGCCAAAAGCCACCGAATATATTGAACAACAGCTTGCACTTGTACGCACGCTCAAGAAGAAGGGCTACACCTACCAAATCAGTGACGGCATTTACTACGACACTGCCAAATTCCCAACCTACGGCAACTTTGCCGACCTCGACCTCGATGCCCAAAAAGCCGGCGCTCGCGTTGAATTTAACCCCGAAAAGCGCAACCCGAGCGACTTTGCACTCTGGAAATTCACTCCAGATGGCGAGAAGAGAGACATGGAATGGTCAACACCTGCCGACCTTACCGATGAAGGAGTAGAGCGCCCAGGCTTCCCAGGCTGGCACCTTGAATGTTCAGCGATGGCAATGGCACTTCTTGGCGACACTATTGATATTCATACTGGAGGTATCGACCACATTCCCGTTCACCACACGAATGAAATCGCACAGTCTGAAGCGGCGAATGGCGTTACCTTTGCAAATTACTGGCTCCATAACAACCACCTAAAGGTTGACGGCACCAAAATCAGCAAGTCGCTTGGTAACGGCTATACACTCCAAGACCTTGAAGAAAAAGGCTATAGCCCGCTCGATCTGCGCCTCTTCATCCTCCAAAGCCACTACCGTACGGAGGGTAATTTCACCTTCGATAACCTCACCGCAGCGCGTAACCGTCGCCTTAACTGGCGGAATGTTGCCGCACTGCGTCACCAGATGCATGACACACTTCAAACCGACGAAGCAACAGAAGAGGACAGCAAAACCGTTGGACTCTACGCAACCTCAAAGACACTTATCGAAACACTCTCTGATGACCTCAATACCGCTGGTGCCATGGCGCAAATTGACACGGCATTCGACAGCGTTCTTTCAAGCCGACTCGACACCATTCACCAGCATGCACTCATATCGCTGCTTGAAACAATTGATGAGCTGCTTGGTCTAAAACTCCTTGAAACCACTCCAGACATTTCTGATGACCTCAAGCGCCTCATCATTGAACGCACCCGCGCTCGAGATGACAAAGACTACACACGATCAGATGAGATTCGCGATGAGCTTATCAAAAGCGGCATCGCTGTTCGCGATACCGCTTCTGGCCCTATTTGGGAATATACTCGTTAGTCTTTCTTAGTAATTGCAACTGCGTCCGCTTTGGCGAGTTTCGCCTTTGGACGCTTTTTCTCGTCGGTGTGGCGACGGGTTTCAAGAAATTCCTCAATCAGAATACGGACAGTACCCGCAATTGGAATGGCGATAATACCACCAATAACACCAAACATATAGAGGCCGATCGTTACCGCACCAAGAATCATAAGTGCGGTGAGGTCGATACGCTTAGCTTGAATATGCGGTGCGATAAGGTTGTTTTCAATCTGCTGGTAGACCACAAAGTAGACGGCGTAAATAATGGCCGCAGGAATGCTGTTGAGTGCCAAAAGTACTGCAATAAGCACGCCACCAATCGTTGCACCGAACATTGGAATGAGCGATAGAATAAAGGTAATTGCGGCAGTTGGCATAGCGAGGTTCGGGTCAACTTCTGGGAAGATGAAGCTCAGGATGAATACAAAGATACCGGCTGCAGTTGCACCAATCGTCGAAACGGTCAGCTGTCCTACAACGTAGCCACTGACGACACCGTAGATACGACCCGCAACACGACGGTGCTTTTTCATCTTCTCTTCATCTTTATAAAGGCGCCAGATACGGTTCAGCCATTCAGGCCCTTCAATGAGCATAAGGAAGGTGAGTACCAAGATAAGAATAAGTGCTGCGATTCCCGCAAAAACCGAGCCAATACCCGTTACGACAGAGCGACCAACATTACCCGCCCAAGATGACGCGCTTTCTTGCACCGACTTCAAAGCAGTATCAAGCTGTCCCTGAAGGTTATATTGTTCAACAAAGTCACGAACGCCTTCCCATTGCTGCGAAGCGGATTGTACCACTTCAGGAATGGTCTGAGCGACCTTCGCCGATTGCTGAATGATTGACGGAACAA
>CAMLKA010000012.1 GCA_946480535.1 uncultured Candidatus Saccharibacteria bacterium
AGGCAAGTTTGCATTTGCATAAACTTGCAGGCGAAGTAAAAACACACCGTAATGTTGAGGTTGTCCTTGCGCCAACTATGCTGGCCCTGCAAACATTGAGCCTTCAGATCAACCATCGCCAGTTTAAACTGGCGGCACAAAACTTTTACTGGCGCGACCATGGCGCTTATACGGGCGAGGTTTCGGCAACACAGCTCCGCGGCATTGTATCGTATGGCCTTGTCGGTCACTCAGAGCGACGTCATGTCTTCCACGAGTCTGATAAAGACACTCGTGCGAAGGTACAGGCGGCAATCCGGAACGGTATCCGACCAGTCCTTTGTGTTGGCGAGACAACCGGTGAACGTACTGCTGGTGAAACGAAAGACGTTATTCATGACCAACTTCTTGGCGGTCTTGCAAATATTACCAGCGAAGAACTTCCTGAGGTAGTTATTGCGTACGAGCCCGTCTGGGCTATTGGTACTGGTAATAATGCACTTCCAAAGGATGTTATTGAGGCGGTGGTTTCAATTCGTAGCCAGTTGAAGCACTTGTATGGTGCAAAAGCGGCAAGCGAAGTGCAGGTATTGTATGGCGGAAGTGTAACGGCTGATAGCGCTGCTGATTACCTCGCACTTCACGAAGTTGACGGCCTTTTGGTTGGTGGTGCAAGTCTTGATCCTCGTGCCTTCACCACAATTGTTGAAAAGGCGCATTTAAGCGCTAAGAAGGACGCATAGGTAGGGGAATGTCTGATTTTGACTTCGATGAACTCGACAAAGCGGTCACAGGGGCGCTTGGAAATGATACTCCTGAAGAAAAACCAACCAGCCCTGAAGTAAGCGAGGCTGCGCGCGAAACGCCCGCTCCTGCTCCTGAAGAAAAACCTGCTCCAGCTGAACGCCCTGCCGCTCCAGCAGCCCGCCGTAGCTCAGGTCGTTTCATGGATGTTGTCCACCCTTCATCTGATATGCGTACGAAAACTTCAAGTTTTACTCCGCCAAGTAGTCCGAGTGCCGTAACGCCCGACGAAAGTGTGACTCCTACTGATAAGAGCGAAGTTCCTGCTACTGACACGCAAGAAGCATGGGCGCAGCCACTTGAATCACCGTTCCTTCCTGACGCTAAGGTTGAAAAGCGACCACTCGGTGCATTTGCAACCGAAATTTCTTCGACCGACACTAA
Organism: uncultured Candidatus Saccharibacteria bacterium; assembly: GCA_946480535.1. Next base: position 1,168 of record CAMLKA010000012.1, read on the forward strand.
AGATGACGAAGAAGAACTGCTTCTTGAAGCCCCTGATGAGCCTCGTATTGAAGCACATACTATGCCTGACCCGATTGATTTTGCGGCACACGCAAGCGCGCTGCCATCTGAAAACGAAGACACTGGATCATCACAGTCTGAAGTTCTTGATGAAGAAGTGCAAGAAGAGCCGACGCCAGAGGCTACTCCAGCGCCTGAAGCGCCTGTTGAGGAGGCTGAGGCTGTGCCTACGCCTTCGCCTGCTGAGCCCGAAGTGCAACCCGAGCCTGCTCAGCCAGTAGTCGACGAGCCAGTTGGCCCCGCTTCTATTACGCAACAATATACCGAACAGCCAAGTTCTGCGCCATCATCAGGTGCAATTTATGATACTGAAACCTACCACAAGCCACTTGCGCCGACACCAAAGAAGCGTTCCGGTGTATGGGTAGCGATTTGGATCTTCCTCCTTATCGTTCTTGGCGCTGGTGCCGGCGTTGCCTTTTACTTATTCGTACTTCCCCTCCTTTAAAACCTAGAGCTTCTTCCGTATTTCGTCTATAATAGAGGGAATGGATTTACTTGGGGAATTGAATGAGGCGCAACAAGAAGCGGCCCGCTCGACAACGGGCCCGCTTTTGATTTTAGCGGGTGCTGGAAGTGGTAAAACAAAGACGCTCACCCACCGTATTGCGCTCCTTGTCGCTGAGCAAAAAGTCTGGCCAAGCCATATTTTGGCGGTGACGTTTACCAATAAGGCGGCTCGCGAAATGCGCGAACGTCTCGCGACACTTTTGCGCCAGCCAAATGACCGCTCATTTATGCCGTGGATGGGAACCTTTCACAGTATTTGCGTGCGCCTCCTTCGTATGGACGGCGCATCGATTCATATTCCTCGTAACTTTGTCATTTACGACGAAGACGATAGGCAAGGGCTTATCAAGCAATCAATGAAAGCACTTTCAATTACCGATAAGGATATGAAGCCATCGGCAATTAGCAGTGCAATTTCGTCTGCTAAAAATGCCCTCCAAGACCCTGATGAATACGAGGCGTCGGCTCACTATCCATTTCAGAAGAATGTCGCAAAGATCTATCGTGCGTATGAAGAGCGCCGAAAAGCTGCGCACGCGCTGGACTTCGATGACCTTCTTATTGAAGCGGTTCGTATGCTTCGTGACAATAAAGAGGTACGTGCGAAGTGGCGTGCTCAGTTTGAATATATTCTTATTGATGAGTACCAGGACACGAACGCTGCACAGTACCAGCTAGTGAAGCTTCTGGTAAATGACCAGCAAAATATCTGTGTCGTTGGTGACGACTGGCAGTCAATTTATAGCTGGCGTGGCGCTGATTTTACGAACATTCTTAATTTTGAACGTGATTTCCCAGGTGCGAAAATTGTAAAACTTGAGCAAAACTACCGAAGTACCGGTAATATTCTGGACGCCGCTCATTCGGTGATTACAAAGAATACCCAGCGTTCCGAGAAAGAGCTTTGGACAGCTGAAGGTGCTGGTGCGCCGGTGCAAGTACATGGCGTGTACGACGAAGCCGAAGAGGCTCGGCAGGTGGCGGATCGTATTTCCGCGCAGGCAAACATTGGCGCTCGCCGCTACGACGAATTTGCCGTTTTGTACCGTACGAACGCACAAAGTTATACGCTTGAGCGGGCCTTTATTCAAATGCGTGTTCCCTACCAAATTGTGGGCGGCGTTCGCTTCTACGACCGAAAGGAAGTGAAGGATATTGTTGCCTATCTCAAGCTTATGTACCAGCCGAATGATCGAATGAGCTTTAGCCGTATTGCAAACGTTCCGACAAGGGGTGTTGGTGCTACGAGCCTTGAACGATTCTTAACCTGGCAGGCAAATGGCGAGCGAGACATTATTGACGCACTTGTTGCGGTCGGTACCGAGAGCGTTGTGACCGGTAAGGCGCGCGGTGCAATGGTAGCACTTGGTGAAAAGCTTCAGGCGATTCGTGAACGTATTGATGAGGCACACCCGGCAGAGCTTATTGAGCAAGTCATTAAAGCGGTTGGGTACCGTGACTATATTCTTGATGGCACTCCGCAAGCTGAAGACCGTGAAGAGAACCTTGGCTCGCTGCTCTCGGACGCCCAAAACTTTGCGACACTTTCAGATTTTCTGGAAGAAGTTGCCTTGATGTCGAGTGTTGATAGCGAGAATCAGGAAAACAAAGTGACACTTATGACGCTTCACGCAGCAAAGGGTCTTGAGTTCCCTGTTGTCTTCATGGTGGGTATGGAAGAGGGGATCTTACCTCATTCTCGAGTGTTCGAGGCGGGTCCATCGGAGCTCGAAGAAGAGCGTCGCCTTTGCTATGTTGGTATGACTCGTGCGCGCGAAGAGCTGCACTTAAGCTATGCGTATAGCCGTCTTCAATTTGGTACACGCGGGTATAATCCGGTATCTCGCTTTATTGCCGACATGGGCAACCAGGTCGCGATGGTAAACCCTGAACCGAATATTATGGGCTATAAGGAAGAGGAGCCGTTTTACAGCGATGCGATTGGCTTTGAAGAAGGTGACCGTGTGCGCTCGGCGGCCTTTGGGGACGGTGAAATTATAGAGGTCGATGGCCTAGCAGTAACGATTGCGTTCCTGAGCGGACAGACCAAAAAATTAAACGCTGAGTACGCAAATCTTCAGAAGCTTTAGCGGGTTGTGTGCTATAATCGATAAGACACACTGGGTAGGGAGTGTATCCACTTACACTTATATATGAAGTTACGTCTAAAGAAATCCACCACGATTGTTAGCCTGTGCCTTGCGGTACTTGGGCTTTTTGTTGTCTCTGGATTTGCGATTGTTTCAACGAAATCTGCGCAGGCACAAAGTGAAGGTGGACGTCTCATTACCGTTCATGACCGTGGCATTGAGACGGCTTTCATTACGACCAAAGAAACATTAAAGGAAGCGCTTGCCGATCAAAATATTGCGCTTGATGCAAAAGACGCCGTCGAGCCATCGGTTGATGAAAAGCTTGTGGCGCCGGACTACCAAGTAAATATTTATCGCGCCCGCCCCGTGACCGTTATTGATGGTGCGACCCGTCAGAAGATTGTTACCCCCTACCAAACGGCTGAACGTATCGTCCAGGATGCTGGTATTACGTTGCATGCCGAAGACACCACTGAGCTCAAGCGCTCAGCAGACCTCGTAAGCGACGGTGCTGGGTTGCAGTTGACTATTGATCGTGCAACACTTATTACCCTTGATTTATACGGCAAGAAAACCGAAGTTCGAACGCAGGGCGAGACCGTCGGTGCAATGTTGAAAGAAAAGAAGATTGATTTAGGTGCGAACGGACGCGCATCAGTATCGCTTGAGGCGCCTATTACTTCGGGCATGGAAGTTCGGGTATGGCGTGAAGGTAAGCAAACCGTGAACGTTGATGAGGCGATTGCGTTTGAAACAGAGCAGATTAAAGACGCCGACCGCCTAGTAGGCTATAAGGAAGTCCAGACAGCCGGAAAGGACGGAAAGCGTACGGCAACCTACGAAATCGAAATCCAAAATGGTGTTGAGATTGCACGTACGGAAATTGCAAGTATTGTGCTTGAGCAGCCCGTAAAGCAAGTTGAAGTGATTGGTACAAAGCCAAAGAGCGTTCCATACACTGGTGGTGGCTCAAAGACTGAATGGCTGGCTGCTTCAAACATTCCACAAGAAATGTGGGGCTATGCCGACTTTATGGTGCAAAAGGAAAGTGGCTGGAACCCGAACGCAGTGAACAAGTCTTCAGGCGCGTGTGGACTTGCCCAGGCACTCCCATGTAGCAAACTTGGTCCTAACTGGAGTAACCCGGTTGTTGCTTTGAACTGGATGAACAACTACGTCAATGGACGCTATGGTGGCTGGGAAGGCGCATATAATTTCTGGCAACGGAACCATTGGTATTAATATATAACTATGGCAGGCCCAAAAAAATCACTCGGACAACACTGGCTCCGCGATCGCGACGTACTCGTGAGTATTGCGGCCGAAGCGGCAATTACGCCGAACGATACAGTGCTTGAAATTGGTCCAGGGCTGGGCACACTTACAAGTGAATTGCTGCGTCGTGCGAAGAAGGTGGTTGCAGTGGAGCTCGATCAAGATCTTGCTCGTAAACTTCCGGGGCAATTCCCCGGCACCTCGCTTGAAGTGGTGAACCAAGATATTCTTAGTTTTGATCTTCGCACGCTTCCTAAAGACTATGTTGTTGTTGCGAATGTTCCGTATTACATTACTTCAAAAATTATTCAGCTTCTTACGACTGCGACAAATAAGCCTCGAACAATTGTACTGCTTATTCAAAAAGAGGTTGCCGAGCGCCTTGCTGCTGAGCCAGGCGACATGAGTATTCTGGCCGTGAGTGCGCAAATTTATGCAAAGGTGCGCCTTGGTGACGTTGTTCCGGCAGAATTCTTTACACCGCCGCCAAAAGTCGATAGCCAAGTGGTAATTCTTGAGACGCTTGAGGAGCCGCTTGTTGATGCTGATTTGGAAAAGAAATTCTTCCGCGTGGTGAAGGCCGGATTTGTGGCGAAGCGTAAAAAACTTCGCAGCAGCCTTGCAAGTGGGCTGCATATATCAAAGCCTGACGCTGAAGCCTTGCTGGTGAGGCATGGTATTTCTCCAGACGATCGTGCTGAAGACCTTTCGATTGATAATTGGCTTTCGATCGCACGCGATATTTAGTAAATAGTTGGGTGCTATAATAACTAGGATGAAACGTACACTAGGGTTGGGTGGTGCGCTGTTGGTGGTTCTTGCTCTCTTTGGGGTGCATGGGGCCGTTCAAGCGCAAGAGAGTAGCGATAAACGGCTTATTACGGTCTATGACAGGGGTGAGACGGTCTCGTTTTTAAGTGATGCAAAGACGCTCGAAGAGGCACTTGAGCAAGAATCAATCCAGCTTGATCCTCGTGATACGGTTGAGCCTTCTCGTAAGGAGGAGCTTGTTGCGCCTGAGTACAAAGTAAATATTTATAGGGCACGCCCGGTGGTTGTTGTCGATGGCTCGGTGCGAACAAAAATTATGACACCGTATCAAACGTCCGAGCGAATCGCAAAGGACGCTGCGATTACTCTTTATCCTGAGGATCTTGCGACAGTGAGTCGCTCGTCTGATTTTGTTAGTGATGGAGCGGGGCTTGTTCTGACGGTTCACCGAGCAGTCACCTTTACGTTCGACCTCTACGGTAAGCGCAGTGAAGTTCGAACGCACGGTGATACCGTAGCCGCCATGCTTGAAGAAAAGGGCGTGAAGCTCACTGAGCAGGACCGTGTTTCGCTCCCCCTTGATACCGAAATGACAAACGGTATCGAAGTGCGCGTATGGCGTGAAGGAATACAGACGGTGACTGAAGATCAGCCAATCGGCTTTGCAGGTGAGTTTGTCTATGATGCTGACCGTCCTGTAGGATATCGGGCTATAGAATCTGAGGGTGTTCCAGGTAATCAGTCGGTGACGTATGAAATTGAGGTGCGAGAAGGTGTTGAGATTTCACGAAAGGAAATTGCACGTATTACTACCGCACAGCCAACGAAGCAAACCCTCGTCATTGGTATCAAGGGGCTCGAGCAAGGACTCACTCGGTCACGAGGTGCACTCCACAGCACTGATAGTAACGGGGTTGTGCACCGTGAGACCTACTACGACCTTGAAATGGGGCGTGTGATGCGCAGTTGTGGCCAGGGCGGTAATTACACGGTACGTTTCGATGGCATGAAGATTGATTCTGAAGGGTACATTATTGTGGCGGCAAACTACGCACGGTACCCTAAGTGCTCAATTGTGGAAACCAGCGCCGGCCCGGCCCGAGTGTACGATACGGGTGGCTTTGTTTCTCATCATCCAGATGGCTTTGATCTTGCGACCGACTGGTCAAATAACAACGGCCGTTAATCATCCGGCCTACCCAGGCTACTCTCATGAAAATGCTTATGGTACTATGGTGCTATATGAAGGCTTCTTCTCGTTTACAAAAAGGGTTCACAATTGTTGAACTGATTATTGTTATTATTGTCATCGGCATTTTAGCGGCTGTGGTGGCGGTTGGATATAACGGCATTCAACAGAGTGCACGCGATAAATCATTGTTGTCAGATATTGATGGAGTAGAGGCCGAGCTCGCGCGCTATGCGGTCCAAAATAGCGGCAAGTACGATAGCGACCTCGATTGGGACTCTTCGGTTGGTACTAATTCAAATATTCGATTCACTCCTTCTTCTGGGAATATTCTGGTTGTTATTGCGAGCGGGCAAGATTACTGTATTCGTGCATATAATCCGAAGTCGAACTTCAAGACGCTCGAGACCGCCCAAAAGAAGGGTACGTGCGTGATGAGGTGGGCTTCAGTTGACCCAGGACCATACGAGCACACTTGTGGTGTTCTCACGACAGGAAAGGCGTATTGTTGGGGCACAAACACCTCCCCGGGTGTATTTGGAAATGGCGCTTCAGGCAACTCACTTCTTGTACCGTCACCCGTCACTGACACAGGGGTAATGGCTGGCAAGAAAGTTTCGACCATTGGAACGGGTTATTACTTTGGGTGTGCGCTCACGACTGACGGGCTTCTCTATTGTTGGGGCTCGGGTTCATCCGGCAAACTTGGAAATGGCGGTACCGCGTCTTCTGCAGTGCCAGTGGCCGTAACGATGTCGGGCGCACTCGCAGGTAAGACTGCAAAGACGCTCACCTTGGGCGACGACCACGCGTGTGTCCTGGCTTCAGACGACCTTGCTTATTGTTGGGGCTATGCTGGAACGCTTGGAAACGGCACGACAGGTTCATCAAGTTTGCCAGTCCCTGTGACGATGGCCGGTGCACTCGCAGGTAAGACGTTCAAGCAGGTTACTTCGTCAAGTGCGTACGCGCACACCTGTGCAATTGCTTCGGATAACCTTGGGTACTGTTGGGGTCAAAATGGAAATGGACAACTTGGTAACAGCTCAACTGCAGCGGCAACATCTCCAGTCGCGGTGAATACATCGGGCGCACTAGCCGGTAAGACGCTTCAGAGCATTGCAACAGGAGGGTTCCTGACTTGTGCCATAGCATCGGATGGCCTGCCATACTGCTGGGGGCGCAACGGCTACTACGGGCAACTAGGTAATAACTCGACTGCCGATTCTTCGGTGCCAGTTGCCGTAAATACATCGGGCGTTCTTGCAGGTAAGACAATTCGAAAGATGGCGCTCGGAGGGAGTCACACCTGTGTGATTGCTTCTGACGCAAAGGTTTACTGTTGGGGAATTGGCACTTCTGGTCAGCTTGGTAACGGCTCAACCGCTCAAACACTTGTACCGGTTGCCGTTGACGCTACCGGTGTTCTAGCGGGAAAGACTATGGTTGATGTTTACGCTGGTGGAAGCATGTCGTGTGCGCGCGATAGTGACGGCGAACTTTATTGTTGGGGCGATGACTGGTATGGTCAGCTTGGGGATGGTCTGAGCGAAGTCCAGCCAAGCAGGCCGGTGCATATTCCAGGCATGGATATTTAAACAATTCACAGGGGTCTGCTACAATAGACCTCAATGGAACAGATACAAAAGAAGCTTTATATCACGACGGCTATTCCGTATGTAAACGGAACGCCGCATATTGGCAACGCACTGGATTACCTCCTTGCTGATATTTGGACACGCTACCAAAAACAAAACGGTCACGAAGTTCGCTTCCAGGTAGGAACCGACGAGCACGGAAACAAGATTGCCGCTAAGGCAGCCGAGCAGGGTCTTGATCCGAAGTCGTATACCGATCAAACCTACGTAAACTTTGAACGTCTCATGCAAAAAGTTGGTGCCGAGTATACCGATTTTGTTCGTACAACTGACGAGCATCACGTGCAGGCTGTTCAGTATATTTGGAAGCAATTAAAGCCGTATATTTATAAAAGTACCTACAGTGGTTGGTACTGTATGGGGCACGAAGCGTTCTTCACTGATAAGGAAGTGCAAGCGACGGGCGGTGTTTGTCCTGACCACCAAGCGCCGTATCAGCAGGTGAGTGAAGAAAACTATTTCTTTAAAACCAGTGCATTTACCGACAAAATCAAAGAGGCGATTAATAACGGAACAATGGAAATTGTACCTGAATTCCGAAAGAATGAGTTCCTCGAGCTTATTAAAGATGGCATTGTAGACGTCAGTGTATCTCGTCCAAAGAAGAGCTTGACGTGGGGTATTCCAGTGCCCGACGACCCAGAGCAAATTATGTATGTCTGGCTCGATGCACTTGCAAACTACATTACCGTTATCGGCTACCCTGATCGCACCGAAGAATACAAGGCGTTCTGGCCTGCTGATGTAGAAGTTATCGGAAAAGACATCCTCCGCTTCCACGCAGGTATTTGGCCGGCGATGCTGCTTGGTATTGGCCTGCAACTCCCTAAAAAGCTTCTTGTGCACGGATTTATTAATATTGGTGGTGCCAAGATTAGCAAGTCGGTTGGGAATGGTATTGATCCAAACGAAATTATCGATCAGTATGGCCTCGACGCTTTCCGTTATTTCTTCTCACGTCACATTCCAACCCTTGATGACGGCGACTTTACTTGGGAGAAATTTGAAAATGCCTATAATGGCGAACTTGGAAACGACCTTGGTAATTTGATTCAACGCGTCTCGGGTATGATTACACGCTACCAAGCGGGTGTTATTGGCCAGTCTGAGCAAACCGAACACGACATGACGCTCTATCACCAAGCAATGGAAAACCTTGAATTTAACAAGGCTATTGATGAAGTGTGGAATATGGTTCGCAGCCTCAACCAATACATCGACAACGTGAAGCCATGGGAAATTGCCAAGAATATTGGTAAGGATGCAGAAGCCGAACCGCACCTTGCGGAAGTACTCGCGCACTGTGCGGGTGCTCTCGTGCAAATTGGCGATTTACTATATCCATTTATGCCAGGAACCGCTCAGGCGATTCACGCAACTTTTGAATCAGGAGTTGTTCGTCCACTCGAGACGGTATTATTCCCAAAGAAGTACATACACACGCCTGATCCGCGTGCTCCAAAGCAATAAGTCATTGTTTCTATCAAGGATAGTGAAGCTCTGGGTCGTCTGGGCACGGCCCGGCTTGAATTCGTTCGTCGGTGTTTGTGACGTGGAATACAATATCTGCGTACTTTGGTGACGTGCCCTGGAGGCAATATTTGGTTGCGTTGCTGGTTGCGGTAAAGTTCGTCGGAGGAGGGAGTGCGACGGTTTCGCCGGAGACGGCGAGCGGCCAGGTGCCACCTTGTTGCTGGAAGATATTAAGGATATTTTGTCGAGCAGTGTCACACGCGGGGCCACAGGTAAGGTCGAAGTCGGCAAGCGTAACAGTCGGGCCTTTTAGTACGATATTGCTTGATTGCTGACCGCTGACGTGGACGTTTTTGCCGGCTAGACTGCAGGCCGTATTGTAGGTGGTGCCGCCGTCAGTGATGGGCATGTAGGCATTGCAGGCGAAAAGAAGAAGCTGGACATTCTCTTCAGTTGAGAGATTTTCATAGGTTGGTACGCCCGGTGCGTTTGTCCAAAGTGCGAGGGCGACGTTTGGCGAGCCGGCGTAATCCATACCCGCGAGGTTTGGTGGATAACCATTATTAAAATTCTTAAAATTACGAAGGCCAATAGCACCTTGGGTAACGTCACTTTGTACAGAGCTCACTGCCACACTGCGCTGCCAGGTGCCGTACCCCACAACGAGAATACTGAACATGATAGCTAAAACAGTAACCACAATAATGATTTCAACCATGGTGTAGCCGGCATTTCTGTAACGCATGTTATTCCAAGTTTACCATGAGCGGAATCAGATGATAGACTTAAGTATGCTTATTGATACCCACTGCCATATCCACGAATCGTACGAACTTCCAATATCTGAGGTCCTTGAGCGTGCGCATGAGCAGGGAATAGAGGGAATGATCTGCGTCGGGACGAGTGAGGAGAGCTCGCGACAGGCGATTGCATTTGCCGACGCTCACAAGGAGGCTTTCGCCTCAATTGGGGTGCATCCTCACGATACAAGTGACGGGTATGGGGCCATTGCCGAACTAGCGGGGAGCTCGGAAAAGCTGATTGCGGTTGGTGAGATTGGACTCGACTATTTCTATACGCACAGTCCGAAAGAAGTGCAAATCGAAGCGCTGAGGGTTCAAATTGAGGTCGCGCTAAAGCATGATTTGCCTATTATTTTCCATGTTCGCGAGGCGTTTGATGATTTTTGGCCGATTTTTGATGAATATGAAGGCATTCGTGGGGTGCTTCATAGTTTTACCGATTCGAAAGAGAATATGGAGAAGGCAATTGCAAAAGGGTTGTATATTGGCGTTAATGGTATCAGCACGTTTACAAAAGATGAGGCTCAGAAGGCCATGTTTGACGCCGTCCCGCTCGACCGTGTCCTCTTTGAAACGGACGCTCCTTTCTTGACACCTACCCCATATCGTGGTAAAATCAACGAGCCCGCTTATGTGAGGATTGTGGCAGACTATCACGCCAGCCGCCGAGGCATTTCTTATGAAGAAATTGCCGGAGCATCCACACAGAATGCTCGCGCACTATTTCGCTTGAAATAGCGCAGTCTTACACCAACACGAACCTGAAATAAATCCGAAAAATCGGTTTTTTAACATGGATAAGAGTCAATACCAGACACCACAGACGGTTTATAATACTGAAGCTTACTCAATCATCGAGCAGAGCGCTGTTCAAAATACTCCTGAAAAAATCCATGCACCATTTCAGTTCGTCAAAGATCTCGAAGATATTCTTGATTCATGCCACGAAACCGCCGAGGCACTCGAGCAAAAAAACGGTCGAGAAATCAAGTTTAAATACGTCCCCGTTACCTTTATTCGAGCCGCTCGCTCGCATGAAGAAATTCTTGAAGAGCAACTGAACGCTGAGCGTATTGTCAGTATGGATCTTTTCCGCGACAAGGGACGGTTTTGTGCCCACTATGGCGGTAAAATTCAAACTCAGTACTCGACACCTGAGGTTGGACACTGGTATATCGAAGAAATGGTAAATGGAAAGCCAGGTACTGGCCCAGTTACTCATATTGAAACCCATAAAGACCACGTTAAGAAATTCGATCACCAGGGTCGTCGCGTACCAATGACTATTAGTGACATTGAGGTTTTTGCTCCCTTAACCTATCACTACACCAGCGAAGTGATGGACCAGCTATATCCTTTCGACAGGGACCGTGCTGACATTATTCTTGACGGCGTTGATTTTCCTGACAACGTTGCCATGCTTCTTCCGCCCGAACACCACGACTACGGATACCAAATGAGCGATAAGCGCGCAGCGTAAGCGCTTTGGTACGGTATAATGGGTAGTGTGAACGACGAGGTTATCTATCTTGACCACGCAGCGGCAACTCCTGTTGACGCAAAGGTGTTGGCGGCTATGCAGCCGTTTTTTTCTGATAGCTTCTATAACCCTTCGGCACCTTATGCACCTGCGGTAAAAGTGCGTCGTGAATACGAGGCGGCAAAGCAAGTGATTGCCCGTGCAATTGGCGCAAAGTCTGACGATCTTGTCATGACAGCTGGTGCTACCGAATCAATTAACCTGGCGTTTGCCAGTGTTACCGGACACGTTATTACTTCGAATATTGAGCATCATGCAGTGCTTGCGGCTGCGCGGCGGCACGAAGCAACGTTTGTTGAGGCTGACGAAAGGGGCATTGTTTCAGCTGAAAAAATTAAAGCAGCCCTTACTTCTGAAACGCAGTTGGTAAGTATTGCGCTGGCAAACAACGAGCTTGGTACCATTCAACCACTTCGCGATATTGCCGAGGTGGTGCGTCATGAACGAGAGCGACGCCTTGCGGCGGGCGACCATACGCCTCTCTATCTACATTCTGACGCCTCACAGGGTGTTGGCCAACTTGATGTGAATGTTGCACGGCTTGGTGTCGACCTTTTGACACTGAACGCTGCAAAAGTCTATGGTCCAAAGCAAGTGGGGCTTTTGTGGGCTGCTTCGTCGGTTGTACTCGAGCCAACCATCGTTGGTGGAGGTCAGGAGCGCGGGCTTCGAAGTGGCACCGAGAACGTTGCCGGAGTCATTGGATTTGCTAAGGCTATGGAGCTTGCAAGCGATCACCGCAAGTTTGAGGCTGACCGCCTTCATGCGCTTCGCGATAGTCTTCAGGCAAAACTCACCGACGCTTTTCCAGAAGCGGTCCTTTCGGGTAACTTGAAGCACCGCCTTGCCGGGCACCTTCATGTGTCATTCCCTGGGCTTGATGCCGAGCGTGTATTGTTTGCGCTCGAAATGCGCGGCGTACTGGTTGCAACGGGAAGCGCCTGCGCGGCAAATAAAGGCACGCGCTCGCACGTGCTTACTGCAATTGGGCTTGCCCCTGAGGTTGCCGATGGAAGTTTACGTCTGACATTGGGCCACCTTTCAACCGAAGCGAACATTGCTCGTGCCGGTGACATTTTAATTGAAGAAATCCGAAAAGAATACGAGCGGAGCGCGCGATGATTAAATGGCTGTTTATTATTCCTGCTTTGATTATTGCGCTGATTATTGGCCTTAGTATTTATTTGCAGCCAAATAGTTTTCTTGGATGTGCTGAAACGCCTGTAGTTGATACGAATTGTGATAAAGCCGACGCGATTGTTGTGGTGAGTGGCGGCGATACTGCGGCGCGGACCGCAGCTGGCATTAACCTGTACAAGCAGGGCTGGGCAGATTATCTGGTACTTTCAGGAGCTGCGCTTGATAAGTCTGGTCCAAGTAATGCCGAGGCAATGAGGCAGCAAGCTCAGGCATCGGGTGTTCCGGAGTATGCAATTTTGGTAGATGAAGATGCTGCTAATACGCAGCAAAATGCCGAGAACACACAATCGATTATTAAAGATCGTGAATTCGAAGATATCATTTTGGTAACATCGGGCTATCACCAGCGCCGAGCGAGTCTTGAGTTTAATAAACTTGCCAACGGCGTCACTATTCGTAATTATCCTGTTATGAACGATAGCGATTGGAACTGGCTATGGTGGGCAACGCCTCGTGGCTGGTGGCTAGCCGGCGGTGAAGTCGCAAAAATTATTGCTTTCTACCTTGGAGTGAGTTCATGACAAAAGTCTATGTAGGAATGAGTGGTGGTGTTGACTCGTCATTGACAGCCGCGCTTTTGGTTGAGCAGGGCTATGACGTTACTGGCGTCTACATGAAAAACTGGACCCAAGACCTTCCAGGTATGCGCTGTCCATGGGCGGATGACCTTGCGGATGCAAAGCGCGTGGCGGTGCAGCTCGGCATTGATTTTAAGGTGTTTGATTTCGAAAATGAGTACCGTCAAAAAGTCGTTGATTACATGATTGAAGAATATAAGCACGGCCGTACACCGAATCCTGACATTATGTGCAACCAAGAAGTGAAGTTTAAGATTTTCCTTGAAACGGCACTCGAAGATGGTGCTGATATGATTGCGACAGGACACTATGCACGCGTAAAGGATGGACGCCTTTTGCAAGCAGCTGATACCAATAAAGATCAGACGTATTTTCTCTACCGCGTGACAGGCGAGGCGCTTCAAAAAACCCTCTTTCCACTTGGTGAGTTCACAAAACCAAAGGTGCGTGAAATGGCCGAAGCGCGTGGTTTATACACTGCGGGTAAAAAGGATAGCCAGGGTATTTGTTTTGTTGGACAGATCGGTATTCGTGAGTTCCTTAGCCAGTACGTTGAACAAAAAGCCGGCCCAATTATTGATAAGCAAACCGGCAAAGTGCTAGGCCAGCACGATGGTGCTATTTTCTATACAATCGGTCAGCGCCACGGTCTTGATGTGGGCGGCGGGTTGCCGTACTACGTGGTTGGCAAAGATATGGATAAAAACGAAGTATACGTCACGACGAATCTTAATGATGACGCTCTATGGAAGCCTGAATTAACGGTTGCAAATGCTCACTGGATTAATGATGTGCCACAGCCGGGTGAATACGATATTCGTGTTCGTCACCGTGCGCCATTGGTCAAGGCACAGCTTGCATTCAATGAACATGGCGATGTTACACTAACCCTTGATTCACCAGAACGCGCTGTTGCACCTGGCCAATCTATCGTTATGTATGCGGCCGATGAATGCATTGGCGGCGGCATCCTCGTATAGAGTGGGGCTCAGGAATCTTTCAGCCGAGAGTCCTATTATAAAGGGGTAACATCTAAGCAAAGGAGGAATTCTTATGGGATTTATCGACGATGCAAAAGATAAGATGGATGACATGGGCGACGACATGAAGGACAAAGCTCATGACGCAACGGAAGACTCGAAGGATTGGGCTGATGACGCCAAAGACAAACTGAAGGAAGGGGCTGACGAGGCGGGCGAGAATATAAACGCCTGGATGGATAAAAGTCAGGAAGATCACGGTGTTGAAGGGGAGTGGGATGAAGGCGACGACGAGGACCGCATGAGTGCTGATGAGTTAGAAGAAAAAACACACGGCAGGGACCTTTAAGTAATAACTCAGCAAGCATCCGTATAGTAGGTATGTAAAGGTGGTTTGTCGCCTGCGAGGACGCCTTTGCATGACCTCCCGGTTCTGTCACCTGTTTGTTTAAGACAGAGCCAAAACCTCTCAACATGGAGCCACCACCACAGACATTGTCGTAGGCTCCAAAGGCCGCCCCACGCCCACCCCGGGGTGGCCTTTTGATTTTAAGACCCTCTGGACACGTGCGCTGTTCAGGTAAATATGGTACAATTACCCCTAATGAACGCTCAAGAAATCCGCAACTCGTATCTCGAGTTCTTCAAAGAACGTGGCCACGCAATTGTAAAGCGTGCTCCTTTGGTTTTGAAGGACGATCCGTCAACATTGTTTACAGGCTCTGGCATGCAGCCGATGATCCCATACTTGCTTGGTGAGCCGCACCCAGAGGGCGTGCGTATTGCCGACAGCCAGACTTGTCTTCGCGCACAAGATATCGACGACATCGGCGATAACCGCCACACGACATTCTTTGAAATGCTCGGTAACTGGAGTATGGGTGACTACTTTAAAGAACAGCAAATTGAATGGATGTTTGAGTGGTTGTCTGAAGTTGTCGGGCTCGACATGAGTCGTCTCTATGTGACGTGTTTTATTGGTGCGCCTGAATATGGCATCGAAAAAGACACCGAAGCTGCTGCGGTGTGGAAGCGACTCTTTGATGCGCGTGGGATTTCTTCTGATGAAGCTGAAATTGGCTCTGAAGAAGAGGGGTATGCACGCGGCATTAAAGAAGGTGAGCGTATCTTCTATTACGACGGAAGCAAGAACTGGTGGAGCCGTAATGGTAAGCCAGAAACTACTCCTGTGGGCGACCCTTGTGGTCCTGACAGTGAAATGTTCTACGACTTTGGCACCGAACACGACCCTTCATTTGGTGAATTCTGCCATCCGAACTGTGACTGTGGCCGCTTTATGGAAATTGGAAACAATGTCTTTATGGCCTACCGTAAGGTTGCCGAAGGGCAGTTTGAGCCTCTTGAGAAGCCAAACATCGACCACGGCTCTGGTCTTGAGCGTATTGCCGCTGCAGTAATTGACAGCCCAGACGTATTTCGTATTAGCCTCATGTGGCCAATTATCGAGAAGCTTCAAAAGCTGAGTAAGAAGAACTACGAAGATAACACCGAAAGTATGCGCGTCATTGCCGACCACCTTCGTGCAGCAACCTTCCTTGCCGTTGACGGCTGTGTGCCAGCAAATAAAGAGCAGGGCTACGTAATGCGCCGCCTGCTTCGCCGTGCCATTCGTTTTGCTTTTGATCTTGGTATCGAACAGAACTTCTTTGAAGAAATCGTTCCGGTTATTGCTGACCTTTACGCTGCAGACTACCCGGAAGTAGCAGAAAACCGTGACACTATTATTGCGGTGCTTGTGAAGGAAGAAAAGGTGTTCCGCCAAACGCTCCGTAAGGGACTTCAGCAACTTGGTAAGTTTGCGCAAGATGGCCTTGTGACGGGCAATGAGCTGTTTACACTTTACGATACCTACGGATTCCCTGTTGAGCTCTCAACCGAAGAGGCTATTAAGCAAGGAATTGCGCTTTCTGAAAACTGGCGCGAAGAATTTGACGCCAAAATGGAAGAGCAGCGTAATCGTTCTCGTACGGCAACGAAGGGCGAGTTTAAGGGTGGTCTTGGTGGCCAAGAGCTCATTCACTTTAAATACCACACTGCAACGCACCTACTGCAATCTGCGCTCCGGGAGGTGATTGGTCCGGTGTTCCAACAACACGGAAGTAACATTACGGAAGAGCGTCTTCGTTTCGACTTTAACTTCGACCGCAAGGTGACGCGTGAAGAGCTCGATAAAGCCGAAGTGCTTGTGAACGGCTGGATTGCTGAAGACCTTCCTGTCAGTTTCAAGATGTATCCAACTCAGGAAGCGCTTGATATGGGAGCGATTGGTCCATTTGGTGAACGCTATAACGAAGAGGTGAAGGTGTACCAAATGGGTGAAGGCGACCACATCGTGAGCCTTGAAATTTGTGGTGGTCCTCACGTTGACCACACGGGCCAGCTTGGTGAAGGTGGAAAGACCTTTAAGATCACCAAAGAAGAAGCTTCAAGCGCCGGTATCCGACGTATTAAAGCTGAACTTGTATAGATTAATCGAGCTGAGAGAGTTTGTGCTTGAGGAGGGAAACTTCCTCAAGTTTCTTTTTGAGACGTGAGTATGATTCTTCGTTGATTGGAAGGCTCGTCTTCGGCTCTTCGTCGGTATCGAAATCTTGGTAAAGCAGTGACTCTGGGGTCACAATCGACTCTGTAAGGTAGTGTCGAAGTGGAGATTCACCAATGTGACCGCTCAGCTCGAGGACGGATTCATTTTTAAGGTGACCTTCGCCGGTTGGGTTTGCCTGGATGATACGTTCGGTAAGGCTGTGTGAGACGAAGAAATCTTCCATTTCTTGCCCTACGACCGTCTCTTTTTTAATGATGACGGATTGTGTCGCAGAATCGGTGACGGCCAGAGGCAGTTCTGCAGATTCAGTCAGACGCCAAGCGCGAGTGCTTCCAAGAATTTGCGAGAGCCAAAGTTGATACTGGGCTGACTTATTATGAGGGATATTCGCAATGCCAAATTCTTCAAGAATCCTGCTACCAAAGGTGGACTTGATAATGGTCCCTTTGTGGCCGGCAATTTCGACATCGTCTTCACCATAGATAAATGTAGCGCCGTCAATTGTTTGCAGGGGGATATACCCGTTCTCTGTGCGGTGAATAATAACAGGGCCACTTTGCGACTTTGTCTCAACTTGAAGGGACTTAAGGACAAGCTGGTCGGTAAGAGGGTCGTAATCAAGTGTAAGTGATGCACCATTTTCGATATCAAGCATGGTGTCAAAATATGTTTCGAGCGAACCCCAAACAAGCGGGTTTGGCGTTTGAACACCATCAAGTTGCACCTCGTAACCAAGCGAAGGTTGGATGGATTCGGTAATATTTTCCAAGCGCTCTGCGAGGACTGCTTCAGCTAATTCGAAATCGAAACTAACTTCCTGTTCACCGTAAGGAATGTTCATAATCTATATTATACCACAAATTAATGAAAAACTCAATATGCTTGAGGTAACAGGGCAAGCATAATCGTTTCCTCGCCTATGATGGTATAATGGATTGCAATTATGGTATTAGGAAAATTGAAAAAGATAAACAAGGGTGCTGACGAAGATTACATCGTTGCGCTTGATATTGGTACTGAATTTGTAAAGGCGCTTATTGCCCACCTGGAAGGTGAAGAATTGCAGATTGTAGGCGTTGGCCGTTGCCGCCAAGACGTCAGTGACATGCACTCTGGTGCAATCGCAGATATCTCTGGTGTTGTTCGTAACTGTGAAGAAGCGCTTGCGCAAGCCGAAGAGCAGGCAGGGCTTCAGGCGAAGCGTGTGGTCATTGGTATTGCGGGTGAGCTTGTAAAGGGCGTCACCGACACTATTCGTTATCGCCGTCCTCAGCCAGATCGTCCACTTGATGATTCTGAGATGGAATTCATCATTGAAAAGGTACAAGAGCGTGCCCAGGCGAAAGCACAGAAGCAGATTGCGCTCGAAACAGGTAACGACGAAGTTGAGGTGAAGTTGGTGAACAGCGCACTCGTCGGTATCCACATTGATGGGTACAAGGTAAGCAATCCGATTGGCTTCCAGGGTCGTGATGTTGCTGTGCAAATTTATACTGCCTTTGCACCAATGGTGCACATTGGGGCGCTCGAACGTGTTGCCGATGAGCTTTCACTGGAGCTGCTTGCTGTTGCCGCTGAACCATTTGCGGTGAGTCGCAGCGTGCTTGGTAATGACGGTAACAGCAACTTTACCGCCATCCTCGCAGACGTTGGTGGTGGTACGACGGACATTGCCGTAGTAAACGACGGCGGCGTTGAAGGTACGAAGATGTTTGGTATTGGCGGCCGAAGCTTTACGCAAACGATCGCAAGCGAGCTGAACCTTTCCTACAAAGATGCCGAAAAGTTGAAGGTCAACATTGGCCACGAGCAGATTAAGCCAACTGTAAAGAAAGAAGTAAACGAAGCAATCGACAAGACACTTGAAGTCTGGATTGCTGGTGTTGAGCTTGCGTTGAGCGAATTCGATTCGGTTGACCACCTACCAAACCGCATCTTGCTGTGTGGCGGTGGTTCAAGTCTCGATAAGCTGGTAACAACCCTTGAAGGGGCTGCCTGGCATAAAGAATTGCCATTTACGCGCAAGCCAACCGTTCAGCATATTAACCCAAGTGAAGTACTGGGAGTGACCGACACAACAGGTGACGTAAACGACCATACCTTCATTACAGCAATGGGTCTTCTCCGGGTCGGATATGATACACTAGTAGGGAGTGGTGAGGGAGATTCATTAAAGGAAAAATTTAATCGACTCCTCAAAATCTAAGCATGAATAAAGACGTTATCTACATCGATGTCGACGACGACGTTACCGCCATTATTGGCAAAATAAAAAAGGCCAAGGAAAAAATCGTCGCACTTGTCCCTCCAAAACGAGCTGGGGCACTTCAAAGTGCGGTGAATTTACGCCTTCTTGAGCGCATGGCGAAAACCGACAAGAAACAGCTTGTATTGATTACAAACAATCAGGCGCTTGTTGCTTTGGCTGCGAATGCAAAAATTCCCGTCGCCAAAAACCTCCAAAGCAAGCCAGAGCTTGCCGAAATTCCTGCCATTGTTGTTGATGATGGCGATGATATTATTGATGGCTCTGAACTCCCTGTGGGCGACCACGCGAATAGCGTAAAGGGCAAGGATGGTGCGAAAGTTGCGGCGGGTGCTGCGATTGGCGCAAAGGCGACGCGTAACGAAACAATTGATACGACCGATCTTGATATTGATGGTGAGAAGTTTGCGACAGCTGCGGTTGCTGCGAAAACTGTACCGAAGCAAGCGAAAAACCGTCCAAAAATTCCAAACTTTGATTCATTCCGTAAGAAGCTTTTTTTCGGTATCCTCGGTGGTATTGCACTTATTGGCCTTCTGATTTGGATGTTCGTTTTTGCGCCAGCGGCAACGGTGGTCATTACGGCAAGTACGACGCCACAGCCTATTAGTGCAACGGTGAAACTTGGCGGTACTGTCGCGACAAATTACGAACAAGGTATTGTGAGCTCGGTTTCTCAAGAGGAAAAGATTGATGAAACGGTTGATTTTGAGGCGACGGGCAAAAAAGACCTTGGTGAAAAAGCGACCGGTACAGTACGGTTCTCAACTTCCGACGCAGCAACTGCAATTAACGGTGCGACAATTCCTGCAGGTACCCGACTCACCAGTAGTTCAGGGGCGGCATTTGTAACCGATGAGTCCGCGACAATTAATTCGTCAAATTATACGAACGTTCGCGTTGGTGTGACGGCAGTATCAAGCGGAACGAGTTCAAATGGAGCTTCGGGTTCAATGTCTGGCGCACCGAGTAAGATTTCAGCATCACTTGTTGGATCGACGTCTGGAGGCACCTCAAAGATGGTGACGGTTGTATCTGCCGAAGATATCGAGCGTGCACAGGGTCAGCTTATTGGCAAGTCTACCGATGAGCAGAAGGCTGCACTCATAAAGAAGTTTACGAATGGTGAAATTGTTATTGATAGTAGCTTCGTTGTGAATCGTAGCGAGCCTGTTTCAACTCCTGCGGTTGACCAAGAAGCCCCTGACGGTAAGGCAAAACTGACCGTTTCTACAACATATTCAATTCAGGCGGTACCAAAGGCTGAGCTCGATACCTACCTTAAGGCATCGCTCAATTCAAAGATCGACCAGAATACACAAAAGGTATATGACACCGGTATTGAGAGTGCAACGCTGAGCAATTACCAAAAGGCTGAAGATGGCACGATGACCGCAGCGGTCAATGCAACCGGCAGTGTTGGTCCAAAGATCAATGAGGATGAAATTAAAGAACAAGTGAAGGGTAAGAAGTACGGCGAGGTCCAGCAAACACTTGAGGCCCAAGATGGCATTAAAGAAGTTGACGTTCAGTTCTCATATTTCTGGGTCCGTACTGTTCCGAATAATCCTGATAAGATAACGATTGAATTTAAAGTTGACGATGAGTAGTCCTACGCTAGTCGGCCTGGATGTGGGCGAAAAGCGCATTGGCGTGTCGGTTGCGGATGCGGGAATTCGTATTGCCGTACCGTTCATTACCGTTGAAGTTGATGGTAATGAAATCGAGGCAATTGCAGAGATTGTCGTAAAAGAGGGCGCTGAAATTATTGTTGTGGGTTACCCACGCAATCAACAGGGTGAAGCGACGGCTCAGACGGCTTTTGTGGAAGACTTTGCTAAAAAACTCGAAACCTTAGACGCGAAGATCGAATTCCAGGATGAATCATTAACGAGCGTTCTCGCCGAGCAACAGCTCAAAGCGCACAATCGTCCGTATTCAAAGGGAGATATCGACGCGCAGGCGGCAACAATTATCCTCCAAGATTATGTAGAGGCCCATTATGGATGAGTTTCGTCGTAAGCCGGTGAACAGGGTGAATACTCCTGAAATACAGCCAAAAGCTCCGTCTTTGAAGCTTACTGATGCTCCGGTTTCGGCGCCAGTCCCTGCGCCAACCGCCCCGCAGCCATTGGATGATTCAGCGGGCTTGGCGACGCAACCCCCAAAGAAGTCAAAGAAAAAACTCATTGCTTGGATACTTGGCGGGCTCGTAGGTTTGATTGTAGCAGCGCTTGGTGGTTTGTACCTTTGGTACGCTGCACAACTCGGCCCTGTAAATAGCGGTGATCAGAGTAAGAAGCTCGTTGTGATTGAATCGGGAAGCACTCCGACGGCAATTGCTAACACGCTTGAAGAGGAAGAGCTTATTCAGAACGCTACCGTTTTCTTGTGGTATACCCGTATTAACGGCGTGCAAAACAGCCTCCAGGCAGGTTCGTATCGCCTTTCACCGTCCGAATCAACCGCTCAAATTGTCGAACACCTTACGAAGGGGAATGTTGATACGTTTAACGTAACCCTTTACCCGGGTGCGACACTTGTTGATGTGACTGATAAAGCTCCCGAGAAGAAACTTGATGTTACCACGGCCTTGAAGCGTGCCGGGTATAGCGACGAAGAGATTAAGCAGGCGCTTGAGGCGGACTATTCATCCTATAATGAGACACTTTTCCAGGGGCGACCAGCAGGTGCTGACTTGGAAGGATACGTATATGGTGAAACGTATCAGCTTTCTAGTGGTGCAAGTGTCGAAGATGTCTTGAAGACGAGCTTTAACGAATACTGGAAGGTGATTCAAGAGAACGATTTAATAGCAAAGTTTGAGGCCCAAGGGCTCAGCCTTTACGAGGGTATTACGCTCGCGTCTATTGTGCAACGAGAAGCAAGCCTTTCCGGGGATGATATGGCGCAAATTGCGCAGGTCTTTTATAGCCGTCTTGCACTCGGGATGCCGCTTGGGTCGGACGTGACCTATCAATATATTGCCGATAAAACTGGGGTACCTCGAGATACGAATCTTGATTCACCGTATAACACCCGCCGCTACGCAGGGCTGCCTCCTGGGCCAATCTCTGCACCTGGTGAAAAAGCACTTCTTGCTGCCGCTACCCCTGCCGAAGGCGACTATCTGTACTTCTTAAGTGGCGATGATGACGTGACGTATTTTGCACGCACGCTCGAGGAGCATGAGGCAAATAAGGTGAACCATTGTCAGCAGAAGTGTCAGATTCTTTAAAACTTGACAAATTCCTATAGCTATAAAATAAATTGACTTAAAAAGCTAGAGTTGTTACAATAATATAAGCACATCTTACATGTCTATCTACTAGTGATACCAAGGTCCGAACCTTATTGAACCGGCCAGTAGCACCTGCGAGTGGGGAATAGAGATTAAGATGCGCCTATCTGAACAGTCGCACGGATACCAGAAAACTATAATATCAATAACACTGGTCGACACGTATCCCTTTCTTTGACCAAAAATACAAAGAAGAAAGACTAATTACGGTAGACGCCCTCGTAGGAAACTCGAGCGGCAGGAGAACGATAATTCGTAATGACATTACGAGCAACGGTATTCGTACCGTTCAGGGTGGAGCAGCTGTAGTACGTCCACAAAGCGTACCGGCTCAAAAAACCAAGCGATCTCAAAAAGGTCGCATTAAATCGTCAACCGTCGCTATTTATGCCAGCGTCTTTGTGCTCTTAGTAGCTACAATTGCTGTTGGCTACCGCGCACCAGAAGAAGCGTCTGCAACGACTACTGTTGCAAATACCGCTGAATCTACCGATCAACCAGCAGTAAATGCTGTTGTTGCAACCAATATTGCAGCATCCGTTGCTGAAGCTGCTGATTTGGCTGTTGCGCCAAACGTTGCTGAACTTGCCGTTTCAACTCGCGTTCAAAGTGAATACGAAAGCGCAAGCGGTGATACATCTGCGATTAGCAAGCCGACTATCGTTGAGGTTTCCTCAGCTGGTCGTGCAATTACTACCTACACTGTCCTAGAAGGTGACACGGTTGCTTCTGTTGCGGCTAAATATAGCCTTTCAGAAAACACTATTAAGTGGGCTAACAACCTTAAGAACAACAACCTTGCAGTTGGTTCGCAACTTCAAATCTTGCCTCGTGACGGTATTACCTATGTTGTACGACAGGGTGACTCAATCGAAAGTATTGCAAGCAAGTACAAAGCAGACGCTTCACTTATCGTGAGCGCAAATGACCTCGAAATTAACGGTCTTTCAACTGGTCTCAAGATTATCATTCCAAACGGTGAGCTCCCAGAAACTGAGCGTCCTGGATATGTCGCACCACGCGCTGCGTCATCAGGCGGAACCTACATTATGGGATACAGCGCTGGATTTGGTGGAAGTACCTGGCGTATCAAGGTGGGAACACCAATGTACGCAGGAAACACCTACGCTCGCGGTAACTGTACTGCATATGCCTTTGACCGCCGTATCGAACTTGGTAAGCCGGTTGGTGCACGTTGGGGTAACGCTTCAACCTGGGCAACGAATGCTCGCGCTGCAGGCTACACTGTTAACCGAACTCCATCTGTTGGTGCAGTTATCCAAAACGGTGGTGGGTATGGTCACGTAGGAGTGGTCGAAAAGATCCTTCCTAACGGTGATATTCAGATTAGCGAAATGAATGCTCGCGTATCTGGTGGTGGATTCAACATTGTATCTGGACGCACCATTTCGGCTTCGGTCGTTGGCCAGTACATGTACATTCACTAAGACTAATAATGCAATCGAAATTCGCCTCTGTCAAAACAGGGGCGAATTTGTTATAATGGGTCTAT
>CAMLKA010000013.1 GCA_946480535.1 uncultured Candidatus Saccharibacteria bacterium
CGACTACGCCATGTACCTGCGACAGGAGCTCGAGGCGTACCTGAGTGCATAGGAGGGAGAACGAGCGGCAAGGCCGGGATTGAAATACATCCCGGCCTTTCCCTTTACGCTGCTTTAACAAGGCCTACTCACACAGATTAGCCTGCCATCAAAGAGCGTATTCGAAGTGCAAAATTCTAAAAATCTGTTATAGTATAGTTTAATGTTGAAAAAACTACGTAATGCGGGTGGTAAGTTTTCTATGCGCCACAAAAGTGCCGTGAAGTTTCTTTTTGTTGGCGGCCTCAACACGCTTGTCGACTTCATCCTTTTCTTTATCTTCGCAAACCTCTTTGATATCTATGCGCCACTCGCAAGCGTCATGTCGACCGGATTAACGCTTATTATGAGCTTTTTCCTTAACTATCATTTTGTGTTCCGCTCAAACAAACGTCGACGCTCTGTAGCGGTTCAGTTTGTTGCGATTACCCTAATAAATGTCTGGCTAGTACAAAGTTCAATCATCGGACTCGTCGTTCATACATTTGAAGACACGGCTCTCTTTGTCGATCATATATGGACCCTTAATCTCATCGCGAAACTTTGTGGTGTATCCATCTCTCTTGTTTTGAATTTCTTGGGATACCGATATATATTCAAGGATAGTAATGATTCAAAATAAAAAAATTAGTCTTATCCTCCCATGCCGTAATGAAGCCGGCCATCTTGGTGAAGTTTTAAAGCTTGTTCCAGCGTATATCGACGAAATAATCATTGTCAGCAACAGCTCTACCGACAACACCGTAGCTGCCGCACAAAAGCTCGCCAAAAAAGAACCTCGACTTGTCGTCATCGAAGACAACCGAACGATTGGCGGCATTGGATACGGCTACGCGCATATGTCTGGTATTGCCGCAGCGACGGGCGACATTATTGTAGGAGCAGACGGCGATGGCACCTACCCGCTTCATGACATCCAGAAGATTACCAAGCACCTTCTTAGTGCCGATCTCGACTTTATTTCATGTAATCGTTACCCGCTTAAAGATGGGACAAAAATTCCCTTTAAGCTCCGCTTTGGTGTAGGTGTTTTGAACTGGGAAATTCGCTTGCTTTATGGCATTCCCATTAAAGACGCACTTTCAGGTATGTGGCTGTTCCGTAAAGATATTCGAAACGACTTGAATCTTACGATGGGCGAATGGAACCTGTCACCTCAAATTAAAATCAACGCCGCGCGTAGTAAAAAAATTAAGTTTGCAGAATATAATATTAGCCAGGAGCAACGCCTGGGCGAAACAAAGCAAAATTACTTCGAGACAGGCTTTAAACACGCAATGTGGATTCTAAAAAACCGTTTCACCTTCTTCAAGAAAGTAAAACTGCACCACTGGTTTGCGCTTCTTTTCATGACAGGCGGACTCGCCTTCGCTGCCCTCACCCCA
This sequence comes from uncultured Candidatus Saccharibacteria bacterium, assembly GCA_946480535.1. Next base: position 1,425 of record CAMLKA010000013.1, read on the forward strand.
GTTGGTCTTAACGCAGATGAACCGAATCATATTTTCCGTGCCTGGCAACTCAGTACAGGTGAAGTGGTTGCGACGTACAAGGAAGTTGATGGTGAACAATACTGGGGTGGCGAAATACCCCTATCGCTCTGGAATATCTTCCAAGACACTCGTGTCTGGCAGGAGATGCCAAACCCCGAGTACAAGTGGGCGAGTGTCGAGTATTCTAAAAGCTCTTTAGCACCAATCGATCCAAGCACAACAACCCATGTCACATTTAATAACACGACAGTCTATGCACCGGTTGCTTACTTCCCAAGTATCGTTGCTATGTGGGTTGGCTCGCTCCTCAACACACCAACAGTAGGTGTCATCTACCTGGCGCGCATCTTCACCCTTATTGCAACGACGATTCTTATCGCTGGAGCGATTAAAATCATACCTCGTTTCAAGTGGATTCTTTTCACGGTCGCCCTCATGCCTATCACAATTTCACTTGGAGCTTCCGTGAGTGCCGACCCAGTATCAATTGGTCTTTCATTCCTGTTTATCGCGTATGTTTTGCGACTTGCGCTACAGAACCGCCCAGTCAAGAATACTCAAGTACTTCTCCTTTTCCTTTCGCTTGCAGCAATCGTACTGACAAAAACTTCGTACAGCACCGTCGCTCTTATCATGCTTCTTATCCCTGTATTCAACAGCTATGCACGGAGTTTCAAGACATTCGCAAAACTTGGTATAGTCCTCGCTGTATCGGCAGTTATTGGTTTTATTTGGCTAAAACTCGTCGGGGATATGACATGGCCGCAAGATCTTCGTCCTCTTGCCGACCCAGATGCAAACGAACGGTTCATTTATACCGACCCTATCGGATATCTGAAGGTGCTCATATTAACAGCTTTCACTCCATTTGCACTCGACCTCAGCGGCCTCGTTGGTATGTTTGGCTGGGCATCGATTCCCATGTCAGACACTATGATGATCACTGGTATCGTTGCACTCATCCTTTCAGCCTTCGCACTTTCTGGAAAAGAACAGCCGATCTTCCAGAAGACGAAAAAAGTTATCGCCTGGTGGGCGGTACTCATTTCAACCCTGGCTATTACTGCGGCTGTCATTGCAACGTCACTTTACGTATATTGGTCTGACAAATTCGCCTCAATCGTCGCCGGACTTCAGGCCCGCTACTACCTTCCTATTCTGCCGCTTGCATTGATGCTTCTCGCTCCACTTGGAGCACTGAACAAGCAAAAGCTCCTCAAGGCAGTTCTTGTAACACTCATTGTTATTACAATTATCAGCGGCCTTACCACATCCTACCTTCGTTACTACGCCAACGTTTAGTAGCCGGCAACGGTGTTAAACAAGAGCTAAATGGTATACAATAGGGGGTGCATGAATTCTATACAGACCCTTAAATCCCTTTTAGAGACCGAAACATACAAAACAGTAACAACGGACATCTTCGACACCGTTCTTCTCCGCAAAGTCTGGCCTGAGGGTCGACAATTCTTAATGGCAGCAGAACGCTCGCTCTACTTGTTCCGTGAAGCGATTTCAGAAGATATCACCGCATATGAAATTTACAGCTGGCGTGAGCACGTTCGTAACGAAATTCTTAACGCAAAGCGCCAAGATGAAGATGCAGACAATGACAGCGACCTCACTCTTGACGAATGGTTCAACGAACTCTTCTCAACCCTCCACGCCAAGCACCACGCCGTTTCAAAAAAAGCTCCGCAAGAACTTATTGATGAACTTATTGCGATCGAAATTGAGCTCGAGAAGAAACTTCTCTTCCCTAACGCAAAACTTATTCAAGCCTTTCGTGAAGCAAAAGAGGCAAATCCAAGTCTAAAGATCTTCTTCCTCTCTGATATGTACCTTACTACTGGTCAGGTCGAAGAGCTGCTTCGTTTCCACGACGTGCTTGATATATTTGACGGCGGCACCACTTCTGTTGATATTGGAAATGCGAAGCATAGCGCAAAACTCTTCTATCACGTCGAGGCTGACAAAAAGACCTATAACATTAACCTTGGGACAAATGTCCACATTGGTGACAGCTACCACTCAGATGTCGCAATGGCTGAAGTTGCTGGCAGTAAAGCTGTTCTTTACGAACACTTCCGTGCCCGTAAGTTCCGTACTCTCGCTGGTCGTGTACAGCTTCGTCTGACAAAAGCAAAGAATCGTCGCATAGAAAACAAAGCCTACGACAAGGCCATTAAGCGCTCATTCCCTCGTAAAAACTCAACCGAACGCTACTTCCGCGACCTCGGCTTCCTTTTCGCACAACCTATGGCGAGCTATCTTCTCCATGTTGGAGAAATGGCGAAGCTTGTGCCAAACAAGCACTATCTTTTCGTTTCTAGCGAGGCTTCAACGTTCATCGATGCAGGAAAGAAGCTGTACGGTGGTATCTACAATACCCCAGAAGCTGCCATTAAACTTAACCGAAAGCGCACTATTTCTGCGGTTGTCTGGAAACTTATCCAGCAAAAAGATGCCACAATTATGCCAGAGCTTCTTCGCGTTGTTGGATACGGCGAAGTCAGTGGTGAGCGCAAGGATATTTACGACTTCCTTCTTACTCCTGAATTTCCCGTCACCCGTGCTGAACTTAACATTCTGAAGCACAAAGACTTTATAGCAAAGCTCTATAAAGACCTTCAGAGCGCAAAGCCAAAGTACACCCAACACCTAAAGGATTGCTTTGACTACGTTTCTTCAACACTTCCAGAAGATGGCATTGATGTCGTTATCTGTGATGTTGGATGGGGTGGTACTGTTCAAGCTGTCTATACTATTTTCGCCGAGCTTATGAAGTATCCTGGAAAAATTGAAGGTCTCTACCTTGGGGTTCACCCGCCAACTCGCTTCCACATGGCACCAATTCCAATGACAGGTTATCTTCTTCAGAATGTCTTGAGCAAGAAACAACGTGGCTATTGGAGTGCGGTGATCTGGGAGTACGTCTACACTAATAAGTTCCAGTTTGAAGGTGACGAAGAGCGCCTCACCTACGTTGGCGCAGGACTTGATGATGGCTACGACTACTTCCGTAAAACACGTCTGAGTCCAATCGAACATTTTGACTACCTTGCCAAAAAACGTATAAAGCGGTTATTACAACACCCGACCCACGCCGAAGTGAATGCACTCAGCCAGATTCACTATGACTTCGGCTTTAACGACCCGCAAATTTTGACTATCGTAAATACTACTACACCAATTTGGAAGTTCTGGGCAAAGACCCTCCTGAAACCAAAAGCTGCGCTTGGCGAGATTGTCGCCCCTAATAACTGGACCGGCGGCTACATTAAGCACTTCCGTCTGTTCGGCGCACGCCTCGCGCTCAAGGTGCTTGGCAAGCTCAAACACACCAACTACCTCTAGTAGCTTCATTGCGAACATACCCTGCTTATGCTTAAATAAGTAAAGAGTTACACTCATTTATGCAAGCAAAGTTATTACGCAAAAATAAAAAACCGATTCTCTCTATTTCTGCCGCGGTTCTTGTACTGGCCATTGCCGGCTACTTTGGCTATGCCTACACAACAAAAAGCGCTTGGCCTTTTGTCGCATCTACTCAAGCGGAGGGTTCAAATGATCAAAATGTTAATTACAATCCGCCAACAGAGCAAGAAGTCGACGCCAGCCAAGATGCCAAACATCAAACCGAAGATACTTCTCCCGTTACGAATGTCAGCGTCGACGTATCTTATGCAGGCAAAAGTGATGACGGTCAATCGGTAGAGGTTGATGCATATATCACCTCTGTTATTGAAGGGTCTGGCACATGTACCGCAACATTCACAAAGGGCGCTGCGTCTGTAAGCGCATCGACAAAAGGCTTTATCGACGCAACCTCTACTATTTGTGAACCTATTTCTATTCCGCTCTCACGATTTGAATCTGGAAGTTGGAAGCTTGTTGTCACCTATAAATCCGATGGTCGCGTCGGTACATCATCACCAATAGAGGTATCCCTATGAAAATAAAATCTATACTCCTCGGCCTTCTCTTTCTTACGATTTCGGCTTTTGCCCTGACGCCACAAGAAGCTAGCGCTGCGAATGCAGCCGACTTTAACCCTGGCTATATTGTTGATGATTACATTTTTTATAATTCGAATGCGCTTAACGACGGACAGATTCAGAACTTCTTAAACAGCAAGAATCCTAACTGTGACTACTGGGGCACCCAACCTGCTTCCGACTGGGGCTATGGTCACCTTACCCACGCTCAATTTACCGAAAAGCTTCGTTCGGGCGAAATTCGAATTTCAGGTGTCGACGGTTCACAGTTCCATGCACCTCCTTATAAATGTTTGACGATGTACACCCAAAATACACCTCAGATGGAAGCGGCTAGCGGACTTTGTGGGGCTATGGGTGCTCAATCAAACCGCACGGCGGCGCAAATTATTAATGACGTCGCCAAGGCTTGTGGCATCAACCCGCAAGTACTCATTATCCTCCTCGAAAAAGAACAAAGCCTCATTACCGACAAGTGGCCACTTAATCGTCAGCTCGAAAAAGCAACCGGCTTCGCCTGTCCTGACACTGCACCGTGTAACCCATCATATGGCGGCTTCTTCTACCAGGTGTATCACGCAGCTCGTCAATTCAAGGTTTACCAGGCATATCCAAATAACTATAACTACCGCGCTGGACGAACTAATATCATCAAATGGAACCCGAACAGCTCTTGCGGCACCAGTGAAGTGTACATTCAAAACCAAGCCACAGCAGCGCTCTATATTTACACCCCGTACCGTCCAAATGCAGCAGCGCTCAACAACCTATACGGTACTGGTGACGGCTGTAGTAGCTATGGAAATCGAAACTTCTGGCGTATTTTCACCGACTGGTTTGGAAGCACAAAGAGTCCTGGTGGATACGAGATTATTAGCAAATATAACGGCATGGGTGGCGCATCTTCTTGGCTTGGCGCATCAACTGACAGCGTTCGACTTGCCGCAAATGGTGGTGCCTACCAACAATTTAGAAACGGTAAGATTTACTGGCACAAGAACACCGGCGCATGGACGGTTCGTAATGGTGACGTAGAAGTGCTCTATGCCGGCAACCGATTCGAATCGGGTTACCTCGGCTACCCTAAGTCAGACGAAGTCTCGATACCAGGCAAGGGTGTATACCAAGTATTTGAAGGTGGTCAGGTCTACTGGTCTGCAGCCACTCAAGCTCAGGGTATTCGGTCGGGTGCAATGTTTACACGCTTTGCGGAACTTGGCTACGAAAATAGCTACCTTGGCTTCCCGGCTTCTGGTGAAACAAAAGCAAAAGACGGCGTCTACCAAGAATTCCAAAACGGACGACTTTACTGGCGGCCAAACGCTAAAGCAATGGATATGAAGAAGGAACTTATTCCTGCTTATAGCGCAGCTGGCGACGCGACAGGATACCTCGGACTGCCTAAGCAAAGTACTGCCTGTGGACTTGCAGATGGTGGGTGTTGGATGCAATTCGATGGCGGTAAGATTTACTGGTCTTCAGCATCGGGTGCCTTTGATGTACACAATGGTGACGTTGATAGTAAGTACGCCTCACTCGGTTGGGAAAGCGGTGCGCTCGGGTACCCAACAAGTCGCGAAGTTGCGACCGGAACCACCTGTTCAAAGGGCACAGATGTTAAACAAGACTTCCAAGGTGGAACTATCTTCTGGTCAGCCTGTACGAACCCTAAAGTTCGTGTCGAACTCGCTCCGTAGTTTTAACGATATCTATTAAGTGCTTCGCGCACTCGAGTGCGAATACGAAGACGTCGCTTCACATTGCCGGCAAATAAACGTGCAGATCGCTTAATACCCATAAACTGTTCCTTCTCTTCTCGGAGTGCGTTCAGCTCACCTAAAATGCCTTGGAGTGCGACATCACGGCCAATGACATGCTCTTTAAAAGAATCTTCAAGCTTATTCATAAGTTCACGGTGACTTGGCGCGTTGAAAGTGAGAAGAGCGCGTACTTTTTGAATATCCAGCACCCGTTCGCTGGCAAGAATCCTGTCGAGATAGTCCTTCTTCTGACTCTCGAGCTCCTTCTTATTTGCATCATCAAGCATACCGTCCCTTGAAAGCATGTATGCGCAACGACTTGAGAAATAAATGTAGTAAATGAGTAGTTCGTCGTCGTTGAAATCGATTCCCTTTTCGTTGTAGAGTTCTTTCGATTTCTCGTACAGATCGCGTGCCGTTTGAATCATCGGCATCTTTTTCCCAGCATGAATATTCTGGTGAGGATAGTTCGCTTCCTTACTTGTTGTCACTTGACGGTAATAGTACAGCTGATCGCGCACCAGAGACACTTTAGAAGCGTTTGCATATACCTGCACGCTCATAAACTCATCCTCGGTCATCTTGTAGTCAGAGAAGCTCCAATCAACACCTTCAAGGACCGCTCGCTTATACATCTTTGACCATACAACCGAAGTGATAGTACGAAACTCAGGAAACTCAAGATAACGACAGTGTGACACTTCGTTGCGCCCGTTAATCACGCGAATGCCGTACATCCACGGAGTTGGGAACTTCAACTGAATGACACCATCCCAATATTCACAAAGGGCAATATCAGCATCGTCACTTACGAGGGCACGAAAGAGCTTATGAACCGTGTTCTTTTCGATTATGTCATCACTATCAACATACACGATAAGCTCGCCCGTAGAAGCTTTAAACCCTACGTGACGGGCATTGTTTGAACCGCCGTTCTTAATGTGATGAACAGTAATGCGTGCGTCTGTTTTTGCTCGCTCGTCAAGATATGTCGCGGTTTCCATAGCCGATCCGTCATCTACAATAACGACTTCAAGATTGCGATACGTTTGCCCTAAAACACTATCAAGGCTTTCGTCGAGATATTCTTTTGGCGTGTTGTACACGGGGATAATAACCGACACTTTCTTTTCGTAGCCAAGGGCCGCAAAATACTCAGCTTCATACTGCTCGTAGAGCTCATGTGCGTCTGTGTTATATTCACGAAGCTCATTAGGGGTGTTCCACGGCTTCTTCTCGGTTGTGTAGTGGATAATATGAACATCGGAAAGCTTCTCGGTATTGTTCTTCCTATCTTCATCTTGAAAATTCCAGACGCTTCCCATATAGGTGATTTTGTTTTTGAAGATGATGTTAATTACATCTTGATCGGGGTGCTGAATAATATCCGACAACTCAGCTGTTTTATCAATCAACGCCTTCACTTTGTTATCTTGGCGAATCTTCTCGAGATTCATAACAAGCACGCCAGAGTTGATATAGTCGCTCCCCTTTAGGCCAAGCGTGCGCATATACTCTTTAAACATTGGCTTCGCAATACCGTGATCGCGAATACCAGCAACGTACGAATCGCTTATATCACTAAAGTAAAGTTCACTTACATCACCGGTGACAAGAATATCTCCGTCTAAGTAGAGCACACGTTCATCACGCGACAGAATTTCAGACAGCAGGTACCGTGAGTACATGTCTCGAGAGAAATGCGCGAGCGTTTTCAACGAATCGAACCTACCACTCATATCAACGACTTCGATCGAGGCGTTTCCAAAATGATCACAAACTTTTCGCAGCTTCTTTTCGCTCTTCTTCGTAATATCCGATGATAGAATATAGATCGCAAAAGAATGAGTTTGATTATTCCTCAAGAGGGAAAAAAGAGCAATCTCAAGATGCGGAACGTATTCATTGTTCGCGGCAAAAGCAACTTTCATCATCCTGATATCGGTCATTTACGTATAGTCCTTACGATTACTTTAGATTACTAAGGAGCCAATTACCACTGTCTTTGCGGAGATCGCCAATTCTCTTTGTTACTACAGTCCAGTCAATGGGCTTAAGTTTACTTGCATCAAACTTTTTTCCTACCTCTTCTGGGAATACGAGTCGATCTCTTGAAATTCCGACTATATCAAGCAGGTTTTCAACACGTGATAAGCCACGATCACCATTTGCTAAGATTACAAAGTCTGTTTCATTAATAATAGAGAATACCGCACCGTGAAATGAATCAGTAACAGCAAACTGAGCATCTCTAAAGCCCTTTAACCAAAGCTCCATAGGCTCAAGTTGCTTAGTTGCATCCGCCGTAAAGATAGTTGCGTCAGTCTTGAGACGGCTTGCAACATTCTCAATAATGCGCGTCTTGGATGTTGCCAAATCAAGAATGTAACTGAACACCCCCCCAATTTCTACATCTTTGTATGATGAGTCGTCTATTAGACTTGAGTAGTCCTTACTTGCAAGAAGAAGCGTTGGATCGACGACCACCCTCGCACCCACAGAGCGGCCAGCAATCTCATCTACCAGCCTGAGTCCATCGCCCTCTCTTACGGAAATTGCGTCAAACTTATCCAGAAGTGGCTTTACGCTATAAAGCACATCATCAATAATACGAGCATCGTAAAGATTGTTTACCCCGAAACTCGCCGCATAAGAAACGCGTTTTGACTTAACCCTTCGTCCAACAAAATGAAGCCAGTATGGTAAGTAGTCATGCTCAATATCCTCTGACCAGTGATTACGCCATACTTGATCAGACCCAACAATATAGCTCTTGTAGCCAGATGATTCTGTTGGGTCAAACGGTACTGTTTCAATATATTCCTGTGAAAACTCCGCAAGGCTATTTTTAAGATTCTTATCGCGTACCGATGCAAGATAATGGGTATATACCGCCAGCTGTACGTAGTGCAAATCGTGTTGCTTCAAGAAAGTCTGAAGTGCAAACCTTTGCAAAATATTACCGTAGTTAAAATCATCGTTTAGCGAAACGATGGCGCCATCAAACCTGCGGTTGCGTAGCAGGGCTCCGACTCGGCGAATCCTCGTAGGTGCATTCACTCGACGCACAATTGCACTAGCCTTACTCTTAATTGGAGCTGCTTTTTCAGCAACGATGCTCCAGACACCCTTCCTCTTAATATCTATAAGTTTATAGATACCCTCATTGAGTGCAAGGTGCTTATCGACAAAACGACGGTACATCTCATAATCTCCGCTTCGAACCGCCTCTAGGTAAACAGCATCATTTTTAGACAACACCCGAGCCCTCAAGTCCTGAACGCGACGGCGCAAATAGGGAATATCGAGCGACGGCTCTGTGCGTTTCTTTGGTGCAGTACTACGATTACGGTAAAGGCGGTACGGTAGTTCATCAATAAGATGCGTAAGCATACCCTGCGAAGAGATGATTGTCTCTTCTGATAGCTCATCTAGGATGATACGTCCCTCATCGAGTGCGCGCTTTATTATATTTGAAATCGTGGGGTTACGAACCACGAGAATATTTGTACCCCTATAGTCCTGTGCATATTCATGAAGCCAAGCATCGCCAAGTGTTATATCGGCAAGCTCGTTGAAGGCGTTGTCTGTAAAGTCAGAAAATTTACTCTTAAAAAATCCTAAATTCCACGGGTGAATTGGAAACTCGGTCATATCTTTCGTTACACTTACCTTTTCTGCACCGATCCTCCCCTCCATAGAGCACTGGTAGTTCCACGCCATGTTATGTGGGTTCTTTACACGAAAATCAATCGATTCAAGATCCCCGGGCTTAATACCGACGTGCCATGCGAGCGCTTCCGCATATTTTGTCGACTTTTGATGTGCGTTAAATAGACCTATTGTAAATACAATTCGCTCCTTGAATACTGGATCAGCCTCACAAAGTAGTCGAATCTCCGTAATAAAGTCTGAAATTCCAACAATCGCATACCTTCCGGGTACTTTTTTTACCTCGAGAAGTACTTTTGAGAGCTCCATCGGATAATAACGAGCTTTCGCACCCTTCCTTACATCACCTTCCGTACGAGAGATATGATACTTAAATAACACTCCATCGCTCTTTTCGGGCTCTACTGCATGTACATGAATAACCCCGTCAATCTCATTTGTTTTGAGCAGCTCACATAAAAGCCAAGTTCCAAATCCACCCGACGTCCCCTTTTCACGATACGTACCTTCGTTTACGTAGCCGGCGTAAAGATCAGTGTAATAACCGAGTGTTTTGTTATGTCGAATACCCTTAACATTACCAAAAAGAGTCCTACCAAGCACATCCTCGTTATCCGAGAGATCGCTCATCAGGTCTAATCTATTCAAATTTTCAAGTCGCTTCTCACTCAACACGTCGACAGATTGATACTCGTATCGCCCATATTGATTCAGTCGCATCGAAATAGTCTCGTCCAAGCCAGAGAAGACGCCGCTTGCAACGCTATATTGATGATTAAGGGGTAGTACTTTTTTCACGGAGGAGCTCCTAGATATTTTCAATCGTAAACTCTTCTTTTGGTTTCCAGTTAATGTCATATTTATGAGCGCCCAGGGGCAAGAACTTCTTGAAATCAATTAGGTTATCAAACACTGCGAAATCTTTCGTACGGTCCTTATTAACAATTGAAATGCCAGCATAGAAATCGCCTACAGGAAAAATATCCTCGAGCTCAAGATGAAGCCTAAAGTCTTCGTTAATCTTTACGCCGCCAAGGTCATTGAGATCTGTTGCCCACCTATAAATGCGTTCACCATTCGACTTGTTAATAAGAAATACAACGGCAGCATCTTCAATGTTGCTCTTAGGTTTAATCGTAATGTCGAAAACGAACTTATCATCCTCGCGGGAAAATTCGACCTTTGCGTCAACATTCTTATTTTCAGTAGAACCGTCTTCTTTCTTTACCGCCTTCTCTTCTTCTTTAATAAAGAGCTGGCTGTATCGCTGTGAGACTCGAGCCGGGTTACCAGCCTCGACAATCTCGCCCTTTTCGATCATGATGGCTTTGTTACAGAATCGTTGCACCGAATCCATGTCGTGCGTTACTAAAATCACCGTCTTCTTGTTCTTCTTTAGTTCAGCGAAATACTGATAACACTTACGCTGGAATGCCTCGTCTCCAACGGCAAGTACCTCGTCGAGCACTAAAATGTCAGATTCGGCGCGGATCGCAATCGAAAACGCCAGGCGCACCTGCATGCCAGAACTATAATTCTTAAGTTTCTGATCCATAAAGCCATGAAGCTCAGCAAAACTAACGATGTCGTCGTACATCTCCGACATCTGCTTACGGCTAAATCCAAGCAAAGCACCGTTCATAAACACATTCTCACGACCGGTGAGTTCCGGGTTAAAACCAACACCGAGCTCAATAAATGGTACAAGTGAACCATTGACTTGAACAACGCCCTTGTCTGGTTGATAAATACCAGCAAGAATCTTCAGCATCGTACTCTTACCACTACCATTGCGGCCCACGACACCAAAGAAATCGCCCTTCTCTACTTCAAAAGACACCCCCCTAAGGACATGCTGCTTTGTGTAGCCTTTTTCATGCTTACCATTAAGTGTATTGATGAGAAGTTGCTTCAAGCCTGAGTGCTTTTCATGAGGGAGGTTAAACGTCTTCTCGACGTCAGTTACTTTAATTGCGATGTCTTTTGAGTCTTTAGTCATTACATGTTCTCCGCAAACTTACCCTGACTCTTCTTGAAGTACAGGCTTGCAACCACGGCAATAACGATAATAACGATGTATGGTAATGCAATCCAAAGGGGGTTAGAAAATAGCTGGTCCGCCGTTACGACATTTTCTTTGCCAACTAGCTCGGCCCTTCCGTTTTGAATAATAACGGCGACTGGGTTCAACATTAACGCCTGGGCAACCGTTACATCTACCTTTTCAATCACCATTTGGAGCGGGTAGATAATAGGCGTTGCATAAAACATTGCCTGTAAAAACACTTCCCAAAGGTGGGCAATATCCCTGAACTTTACATAGAGTGCAGAGAGCCAGAACGCGAGCGCAAGTGCGAACCCATAAAGAACGAGGATGGTTATTGGAAAAAGAAGTACTGACCAGCCAAACTGAACGCCGTCAAATGCCATAAATATAAAGACGACAACAAGGTTAAGTAGGAAGTTAATAAGCGCGGACACGGTCGCTGAGATGACAATCACATACTTAGGGAAGTTGATCTTACGAATTAGATCGCCGCGCAGCACAATAGACTGCATACCCTGGCTAGTCGCCTCTGTAAAGAAAGACCACATTACCGTTCCAAGAAGTAACATTACCGCAAAGTGATTAATACCCTCACCGAATTTAAGGAAGTTTACAAATACCACGTACATCACCGCAAAAAGCATCAAAGGCTTTAAGAGCGACCATAAATACCCCAATACAGAGCCTTGGTAGCGGAGTTTGAAATCTGTGGCAACGAGCTCAAATAATAGAACTCGATTCTTTTTCTTTAAAATGTTAGACAACTTCATAAATGTTCTTACCAATTATACAGCAATAGCGTCGCTCCGTGATACACTACAACAAAGAGATTGAGACTTTATGAAACCTTCAGCGCAACCACTGTTATCCGTCGTTATTGCCGCGTATAACGCCGGTTCTACTATAAAGCAGACGGTCGAACGACTTTTCGAACAAACGTATCAGAGCCTTGAGGTTATCGTGGTGAACGATGGGTCGACGGATGATACCGCCTCAATTGTCACCTCGCTTCAAGAAAAATACCCAGGCGTGCAGCTTATCACTCTTAAGGAAAACTCTGGGCCTTTTAAGGCACGTGTGGTCGGTGGGGATGCTGCGACGGGTAAATATCTGCATTATCTCGATGCCGATGATTATCTTTCACTCGACTTTTATCGTTCGATGATTCAAAAAGCAGAGGAGAATTCATCTGAAATTGTAATGGGGAGTATTGTCATTGATTTCCAAAATGACAAGAAAATTCTCGATTACCCTCTTCTTAATGACCTTCCCTTTGATAATTTAGAAGGGTCTGAACCGTTCAACTTCTTCATGCACCAAGCCGGCTTTAATATGGCCGTCCATATGAACTCGACAAAAATCTATCGGCTGAGTCTTTGGAGGGATATTCGAAGCTATTACGATGCAATTTCCGATCACCTTGTCATGGCCGACGATATCGCACAAAACCTCCCACTTTGGTTCTTCGCGAAGCGAATCGATCGAGTCCCAAGCGCTACACTGTTCTACGTTAAAGATGATAATGACTCAGCAACGTCAGACTTCCGCATTTCCCCGGCTAAAATTGAAAAGAATATTAAAGATATAGCAACAGTATTTACCTTCTTTAACGATTTTCTTGCAGCACAAGGTATTGATCATAAGTACAGTAAAGCTTTTAGTAACTGGAAAAAGGCTTTTATACGTGTTTACCAACACAATATTGAAAAATACCCCCTTGAAGATTCGGCTAAGAGCGAGCTTCTTAATAAGCTTCATACAATAGCTCCGTACTCAGCTAAAGAAACCTGGCTTGATTCGCCACTCTATGCCATCAATACCGATTGGAACCCTGGATACGAAGCTGTTGTAAAGCAAATCATTTCGCACAAGTCTATCTCGTTTTCATTCTCAACACTGATAAAAACTGCTCGCGTGGCAGACGGAAGGCCAAATTATCTACACCGAAATACCGGAAAAATCCTTCTCGATTTAGCCCATTTCCTCGGGAAGAATGTATCTATCAAAACCCTTATTGACGAACAAATGGACATCATTGCGTCTTTTGAAGAATATCGAAACCTCCTTATTACTCCGTCGCAAAAAGGAGCGCTCATCGATCTACCCGCGCCGATTGATATATATACAAAAAATCACATCAATGAATACACTTCACTGTCACAGTACGGCCTCTCGACTAACCTTGATGATGTACTTGCCAATTACTACTTTGATAACCCCTATACAAGCTGGATAAAGGGCTCTGTCTTTAACGGTTCACCAACAAATCTTGGGTTTGCGCTCGATATCGACCGCCTTACCGATTACAGCCAGTCGTTCAAATCGACTGCACTTATCGAATTCCTGCATAAATCATCATTCGACCCTTTTGAATATTATGTCCGCAAAGGCTTCTTCTTTGGTAAAAGTATGTTTAAACGAACCACAGACCGTCTCGAAGAACCAGGAAGATTTACCCAACTAAAAGTTCGACACCTTCAAAGTATGCTCGACTTTTCAATTGAAAACCAAGCTTGGGCAGATATGCAGCTTTATAGGAATCTCGAATATAAATATCCGATTTATCAGTACAGTCGTGAAAGCCTGAAGAAAAAGATGAAGATTCGCCTCGATACAAGTGTCCTGAAGGCTCAGCATAAATCCGGTGTCGCGACATACGCACGCACTCTTGATGAGGCGCTCCGCAACTGTGACATTGTTGAATACGAAGCTATAGACGCTCCGCCACTTCCACAAAAAATATACGCAAAACTTCATAGTTATAATGTCGCACCCCCTTACGATCCGCTCCATAAAGCCGTTGACCTCACAATATTCCCTAATTTTGCCGATTGGCCAACAATGCGAAATGGTAAGACAGCTACGGTTATTCACGACCTCACCTACATTAAGTACCCTAACTTCGTTGAGAAGAAAAACCTCGCCCATCTCCGTCGAGTTGTTCCCCGCGCTATGAAAACATCAGACTACATTATTACTGTATCGAATGCGGTAAAAAACGAGCTCATAGCGGAGTTCGGTATAGCCGAAGACCGTTTTATTGTTACGCCGCTTTTCGCTACAAAAGACTTTCTTGTAAAGTCAGATCTTGATGTCTTCAAAAAATACGCCATTCCAACAAAAAAATACCTCTACTTTATCGGTAATTTCGAACCACGGAAGAACCTCCTTACACTCATTAAGGCGTACAAAAAACTTCCAAAAGACCTCCGCTCCACCTATTCACTTATCATTGCAGGAGGTACTGGGTGGAATAGTGAAGAGATTCAAACTGAACTCAAATCAGCAAAACAAACAGGTGAGAATATATTTCATATCGGGTACATTAATCAGGCGGATAGCCCAGCGCTCTTCCAGAATGCCTCTTTGTTTGTATTCCCGTCCGAATACGAAGGTTTTGGTATTCCTATACTTGAAGCCCTCGCCTCTGGAACGCGCGTGCTCTGTTCTAATATCCCTGTCTTTCATGAGGTTGGTGGTACGGCGGTTGAGTATGCAAATCCTTTCTCATCAAAAGATTTCGCTGAAAAAATTCAGGATATCCTTTCAAATCCTAAAAAGCGCTTTAATAAAACAAAAGCCCAAAGGATTCTCAATAAATACAATCAAACAAATACACTCAGAGAGTTATTAAACAAACTATACAACCCCTGAGCTGGTATAATTAACCTCAATGAAACTCATCTCTATCCTTATCCCGGCCTACAACGAAGAGCAAGTCCTTGAGCAGCTCATGGTTCGCCTCGGTAACCTCGCTAACGACACCAAAGACTATGACTTTGAATTCCTCTTTATTAACGACGGCAGTAAAGATAGAACGCTTGAAATCATCAAAGAATACGCCGATACCGACCCGCGCGTCAGCTACATCAACCTGTCTCGCAACTTTGGCAAAGA
Source organism: uncultured Candidatus Saccharibacteria bacterium (assembly GCA_946480535.1). Next base: position 16,820 of record CAMLKA010000013.1, read on the forward strand.
GATTGGCATGATTGCCGGTCTCGACCACGTCCAGGGCGACGCAACGGTTATTATTGATGCCGACCTTCAAGATCCGCCAGAACTCATTCCACAAATGATTAAATACTGGGAAGATGGCTACGACGACGTGTACGCAAAGCGTAAGTCACGTGAAGGCGAGAGTTGGTTCAAGAAGTTTACCTCAAAGCAGTATTACAAAACACTTCAAAAGGTTACCCATGTACCAATTCAAGAAGACACCGGTGACTTCCGCCTCCTCGACCGCCGCGTCGTTGAAGCAATTAAGCAATTCCGCGACACGCAGCGCAACGCCAAGGCAATCTTTAGCTGGGTTGGCTTCCATAAGAAAGAAATTCTTTACGACCGCGACCCTCGCGCAGCTGGCGAAACAAAGTGGAACTACGTAAAGCTCATCAACCTTGCCATCGACGGCATTACCTCGTTTACCACCGCGCCGCTTCGTATGTCTACCTACGTTGGCGCCCTTATTTCAGGCCTCGCCTTCATCTACCTGCTCTATCTTGTTATCCGCACCCTTTTCTTTGGCACCGACGAAGCCGGCTATCCATCAATGATGGCGGTCATTCTATTTCTTGGTGGCGTTCAATTGCTTTCGCTTGGTATTATCGGTGAGTACGTCGGCCGAATCTTTAACGAAACCAAGCAGCGCCCACTTTATTTAATTGAGGAATATCACAATGGAAAAGCTCCTAAAAAAGCACGCCGAAAAAATTAGGTTCATTATTGTTGGTGGAGTAAACACCGCTCTCGACTTCGGGATTCTTTTCCTTCTTACCTTTATGGGGATGGATAAGATTATTGCGAACTACTTCTCAACTGGCATATCCCTTATCTTCAGCTTCTTCGCTAACAAAAGCTTCACCTTTAAGCATAAGTCGGGCAACGCCAAAAAGCAGTTCGCACTGTTCCTTATCATCACACTTATTGGTCTGTGGGTTATCCAGCCGATTGTTATTTGGGTGAGTAGCGCAGCGCTCGCACCGTACGTCACCAACGAGCCACTCAACCTCTTTATTGCGAAGCTTATCGCAACGGTCGCTTCGCTCATCTGGAACTACATTCTCTACTCACGAATTGTGTTCAAGAAACTTCCTGTAGATCCTAAGGAGAAATAACCCATGGCTCATATCGCTATCGACGCCCGCATCATCAACTCCAGTACCGGCCGCTACGTTGAGCGTCTCGTAACCTACCTTCAAGATGTCGACACAAAAAACGAATACTCGATTCTTGTTCCTGAAAAAGATAAGGACTTCTGGAAGCCAAAAGCAAAAAACTTCACCGTTCGTACCGTGAATTACGATAACTATTCTTTTGGTGAACAACTCGGGTTTAATAGCTATCTCAAGAAGCTTAATGCCGATCTTGTTCATTTCTGTATGCCACAGCAACCGGTGAACTATAAAGGTAAGAAGGTCACGACATTCCACGACCTGAGCCTCCTAAAAACCTATAATTCTGATAAAAACTGGCTCGTTTATCACACCAAACAAAAGATTGGTAAGTACGTATTTGAAAAAGTCGCCAAAGACAGCGACGCTATTATTGCCATTAGTAAATATACCGAAAAAGAACTGCTCGAATTCTTCCCCGATATCGATCCTAAAAAAATTTCTCTCATTTACGAAGCTTCCGATGTCGCAACCATCGCACCTAAAAAATATACGCTGCCGTTTAAAAAATATATTATGTATGTCGGTCAGCAATCTGATTACAAAAACATTAAACGCCTCGGTGATGCGCACCAAATCCTGCTCGCAAAATACCCAGACCTTGGCCTTGTACTGGTGGGAAATAAAAACGCAGCAGCACAAACAAACGAAGCCTATTTCAACGAGAGAAACTACCAAAACATCCTCTTCACCGGCTTCGTCGACGACGCGGAACTCAGTTGGCTCTACAGCAACGCGCAAGCCTACATCTTCCCATCACTCATGGAAGGCTTTGGTCTTCCGGGCCTTGAAGCAATGGGCTATGGCACCCCTGTCGTGAGTAGCAACGCCACCTGTCTTCCTGAAGTCTACGGACAGGCCGCTCACTACTTCAACCCCGAAGATACCAGCGATATAGCCGAAGCAATTGACCAAGTCTTGAGCGACGATAAAATTCGCACTCGCCTTGCAAAAGCCGGCTACAAACAAATTAAAAAATATTCCTGGAAGAAACAAGCCCAGGAAACACATAAGGTCTACGAAAAAATCTTAAAGGCCTAGGTACAACCCGTACCGATAGTAAGGGTCTTTTGGTCGAGGATGTCTGGGTCGGTTGGATCGGCGTAGAAAAGCCTAAATCCTGTTGCTGCGCTCTGGCTTGGGACGTTCGTGGCGTCAAAAGGGCATTCCCTTGCAATGAAAGTGATAGCCCCCGTTGTAGAGTTCTTATACATTGAACTTGAACGACCAGAGGCAACATCGTTATTTGCAGGATCCGTCGTTGTTGATGACACCCTATTGAACATGCTGTTCGTCCCCGTCTGGGTATAGGCAACACGAATACCGATCGGTAATGCCGCCGGGTCATTTAAATCGGTAGGAAAGAGATTTGTTGAAGAAGGGTACTTTCCTGTTTGTTGAAACAGAAGCTCTGCCTTCTTCATAATTGACTGTGCGCTCATATCATATGAAGAGGCGAGAGCGCGCGACTGAATACCCATATAGGAAACAATCGTAATCGCCGCCAATATTGCAATCACAACAATAACAATAAGAAGTTCGACAATCGTAAATCCGTTTCGAGTTGCGCCCACTTGATTCATTACTCTTTATTATACACGAGCTTCTGAAACTCCTAGCTACTCGCTTGGGTGATCGTAATACGGCGCTCGAAACCTTCACCCTCAGAGTAGGTCTTGATGTCTGAGTATTCAGCGGCGACTTGGTGCACAATACGGCGGTCGGCGGCATTAAGGCGCTCAACATGGCTTGAACCGGTCTTGCGAACCTCTTCAATCCATCCACGGGCTTGTTCAGCAAGGCGATCGGCACGTTGACGCTTGTAGTCGGCGATGTCCAAATTAACACGCGTAAGAGCCGCGTCTTTATTGCGAAGTACGGTTGAAACGAGGAACTGCAGGCTGCGAAGCGTCTCTGCACCGCGTCCAATTAAAAGGCTGTTAATTTCAGTTGAAGGAACCGACAGTTCGATTACTTCATCTTCAACAGACGCCTCTACGGTGACATTAATTCCAAAAAAACTAAGAAGATCCGCCACATAGCTACGGGCGAATTCTACTGACTGCTCTCTGTTCATTAGTCCTCCTTCTTACGCGGTGTATCTTTCGCGCTTATACGCGTTATATTCACCTCGTTTTTCTTCTTAGAAGGGGTGGTCACCTGTGCCTCGCGAGCTTCGCGCGCACGTGCCTTTGCAGTCGCTTTCTTACCAGCAGTTTTCTTGATTTGTTGATCAGCGAGCTTATCCATTTCTTCAGCGTCACGCTTCAAAAGGAAGTGCTGTTGGATTGCTGCAAAAATATTTGATGTCACATAGTAGAGTGCCAGCGCACCAGGAAGGCTGAGCATAATAAAGAACATAAGAATCGGCAAGAACTTGATCATCTTACCCATAACAACGGCGTTCAGCTCAGCTTGGTCAGGTTCTTTCCCTTCACCAGCTTCCGCAAGCACGTCACGAAGACGCTTTGTGGTTGTTTGTGGCGCAGTTTGCTTTGAAATAATGTATTGGGTGTAGGCAGCAACACCGGCAAGGAGAATCAGGAAGACACTTCCGATACCGGTAAATGGAATCGCGTGTTGCGTAAGGTCGATAACGCCAAGGAACATTTCGTTGAAGTTCTCAGGATTCGCCAGAAGGTCTTGCACTGGCTGGAATGCCTGCATAAATCCGTAGGTAAATTCACTAATTGATTCACGGTGCGTCGTGAAGATTTGAATCACCTGGAAAAGGGCAATGAAAATAGGAAGCTGAATAAGAAGAATAAGAATCGAACGGAAAGGTTTTACCTCGTGCTTCTTATAGAGCTCGAGCATCTGCATACTTTCAAGCTGCTTATTGCCTTTGGTCGCCTTCTTAATACGAGCAAGCTCTGGCTGGAGCTTACGCATTGCCTTTACTTGGTGGAGTTGCTTAACAACGAGTGGCCATAGGGCAAAGCGGATAATAATTGTAAAGATAATAATCGCAATACCAAAGTCGGCAAACGGAACAATGCTGTAAATAAAAAGCAGCAGGTTGAAAATAGGTTGGACAATAAAAAGCTCAAAGATATTCATTTACAGCCTCTCCCAGGCAGGTTAACTAGCTAGTAGTATATCAGTTTTCGGGTGTTTTATACAGAGAAGCTTTGTTGAAAAGTTGGTCGAGTTGCTCTGAAATTTGTGCATAGGGGAGCGTTCGAAGTTCCGCAGATGTACAAATAATAACTATGTCATGTACGCTTTCAAGACGGGGGATGTTCACACGCACGTATTCATACAGGCGACGACGAATACGGTTTCGCCCCACTGCAGACTTAATAACTTTTTTACTCACGACAATTGAAAAACGCGGGTGCTTTCGGTGCGTATTTGGCACGTACTTAACGGTAAAAAGTTGCGATCGCACAGCCTTGCCATTGCTATAGACATAACGCAGGCTATTGTGACCATGGAATCGATATAAAGTAGAAATCATTTGTATTTAGTATACCGCAAGATATAAGTGAAACGGGTGAGTGCGCTATAAAAAATATCCCTCAGAATGTGAGGGATATTTTGCTAGCGACAAAAGTCGACTAAACCGTCAAACGTGCGCGTCCCTTAAGACGGCGGCGCTTCAAAACTTGGCGTCCAGTCTTAGATGACACACGAGCGCGGAAGCCGTGGGTTTTTGCACGGTGACGGGTGTGTGGTTGGTAAGTTCGTTTTGGCATATCCTGGTTATTATACCTTACTCACCCCTTTTAATCAATCATAAGTACTTGCTTTTTCCATAAATAGTGCCGTTGTATATAAAAACTATCCACAGGTTGAAACGACTTTTCCACAAGTTTATAGAGGTAATCTTCAATTGTGCATAACTCGAACCCTTTACTGGGTCTCCTCCCCTGCTCTCTTTTTCTAACCTATTTATGGTTGTGGAAAACTCTGAAGCTGTCGTATAGTAGAGGTAATAGATTGTTCAAAAGTTAATGAGGGGAACGATGCAAAAAGATCTGCATGCAATTTGGCAAGGTATTTTAGGTGAAGTGGAGCTAAGCCTTTCGACGCCAAATTACACAGTCTACTGGGCAAACACAAAGCCTGTTTCATACGACAGTAATGAAATGATTTTTGAGGTACCGAACCTTTTTGTGCAAAAGAACCTCCAAACAAAATACGACAAGATGATGCGTGACATGCTCGAGAAAAATGGCATCTCCCCTTCTACCCTCACCTACATCATTCCCTCTGGAAATAAGAAACCTCGTGTTAGTCGTGAAACAACCGCAGCTTCATCACAAGAGTCTATTCTTTCTGCAAGTCCCGCTGCCGTTACGCGAAACTACGCACCGGCCACTTCCCCACTTGCTGCTCGCGGGAATCTTAACCCGCGTTATACATTCGATAATTTCATTGTTGGTTCAAGTAATGACCTCGCCTATTCGGCGAGCCAGGCGGTTGCCGCAAACCCAGGTGTAAAATATAACCCTATCTATTTCTACGGTGGCGTTGGGCTAGGTAAAACACACCTTATGCAGGCAATTGGAAATGAAATTCTTAAAGAGACGCCTGATACACGCGTATTATATGTAAGTTCTGAAACATTTGTGAATGAATTCCTTGATTACATTCGTTTTAAGAAAAAGGGCTTCTCTGATAAGTACCGCAATGTTGATGTCCTAATCGTCGACGATATGCAGTTTATTGCCAACAAGGAAAAGACCCAGGAAGAGTTCTTCCATACTTTCAACTTCCTGCACCAGAATAATAAACAAATTATTATTTCGAGCGACAAACCACCAAAGAGTATTCCAACCCTCACCGAGCGTCTTCGCAGTCGTTTCGAAATGGGAATGAGTATTGATATTCAAATGCCCGACTTTGAAACTCGTTGTGCAATTATCAACGCTAAGGCAGGTCTTTCAGGGGTTACACTCAACTCAGAAACAGTTGAATTCCTGGCGAATAACATTAAAACCAATATCCGTGAACTTGAAGGGGCTTTAAACCAACTTCTTGCCTACGCCGAACTTCACCACGTTGAACCAGATGTCTCAACCGCTGAAGGGCTTCTTGGAAACGTTCGCCACTCTCGCCCGCAACACCTTACCAGTAAACAAATTATTGATAAAACTGCAAAACACTTCCAACTAAAAGTTGAAGAAATCTGTGGCAGCCAACGCGATAAGCATATTGTCGTGCCTCGCCAAATCGCTATGTACCTGCTTCGAAGCGAACTTCACTTAAGTTTCCCTAAGATCGCCGGTGAGCTTGGTCGTAAAGACCACACCACTGCTATCCACTCAGTTGAGAAGATTGAAAAAGAAATTAAGCTCAACTACATGATTCGCGAACAAGTAAATGCTATTCGGGAACGCCTTTATGCTTAGGGCTTCCCTATCCTCAGCCTGGGTAAAAAATGTGTACAGGTTGTGGGGAGAAGGTGTGGCAAAGTGTGTAAACTCATACACAGCCCTGTATAAAACCTTCACCCGCCCACAACTAGGACGTGTAAAACCCACTGTTTTCACCCAAGTTTTGGACACATTTCCACCAAGTCTATACACACTGAAATTTGGCTTCCTACCTCAAGAAAATCCACACTTATACACAGTATCCACAGCCCCTATTACTAAGAAGAAAAGATAAAGAATAAGAAAGGAACACATAATAATGGAACTTACTCTTACACAAGAAAACTTCGCAAGGGCCCTATCAGCTGTTGGTCGAGTAGCCAGTACAAAGACACAACTTCCTATTCTTAGTAACATCCTACTTAGGACAGATGGAAACCGTCTTCTTGTTGCAGCAACCAACCTCGAAATCGCAACCACACAATATATAGGTGCAAAGATCGCCAAACCAGGTGCAATCACCGTCCCTGCTCGTTTGATCTCTGAATTTGTCTCAAGCCTTCCGAAAGGAACGATTGAATTAAAGGTTGTTGGTGAAAATATCCACATCACCAGTGGAAAATACCACTCTATCATTAATGGAGTTATAGCTGACGACTTCCCAGAACTCCCAACTATTAACGAAGAAAACTCCGTTACTTACGCAATTAACACGGAAGAGTTCAAGCAAGCAGTATCGCAAACGATTATTACTGCAAGTTCAGATTCAACCCGACCAGTACTCACCGGCGTCTACTGGCATTCACACGAAGGTTGGATTTTCCTCGCTGCAACCGATGGCTATCGCCTTTCGGAGCGCCGTCTGGTTGAAACAAAGAGCGAAGTTGCTGCAATTATTCCAACACAAACCCTTCAAGAAGTACTCCGCACTATTGTTGATGATGTTGATACGATTGATATCCTCTTCGACGAAAGCCAAGTGCGCTTCCGAATTAATGAAGCGGAAGTGATTAGCCGTCTCGTCGATGGAAACTTCCCTGATTATCGCCAACTTATTCCAGCAAAGTCAGATATTACTGCGGTAATGGATAAGCCTGAATTTACTCGTGTTACAAAGGTTGCCGGTTTGTTTGCCCGTGAATCTGGCGGAAGTGTTATGGTAACCGTTGATGATGACGCCAAGACCGTTTCACTCCACTCTATTGCTTCCGAGCTCGGGGAAAACACCTCTGAACTCGACGCTGAAGTGTCGGGAAGCGGCCAAGTTACCCTTAACTCGCGCTACCTCACCGAAGCGCTTGGCGTACTGGACGCAAATACTAT
>CAMLKA010000014.1 GCA_946480535.1 uncultured Candidatus Saccharibacteria bacterium
TTCGTGGCGTGAAAGTTTCCATCCTCAACTCCGAAGCGATGGACCAATGGATGGTTGGCCATGCTCAACGCTCATATTATGAAGAGCTGGTTAAAGCGGGTGTTACCATCTCTTTATATAAGAAGCCACAACTTGTACATGAAAAATTTATCGCTATCGATGACGAAGTAGCGATTATCGGTTCAAGCAACCTAGATATCCGTTCCTTTGAACTCAACCACGAATGTACTATTGCCGTCTATGACGTCGCGACGGCGAAGGCGCTTGTAAGGCACCACGAAAATCTCCTCAAGCATAGCACAAAAATACGCCTTGAAACTTGGATGAAACGAAGCGGATGGCAAAGCTTCCTGGATAGTATTGCACGCCTCACATCGGCATTGCAGTAGGGGTACGTATGGGTAAACGACTTGTAGCCTTTCGCCAGCGCAAAAGAGAACGAAAAGAAAAAGTCATTACCCCATATGAATTGTTTATTGCTGCCGTTACGATCCTATCGCTCGTCAACATCACGCTCTTCTTGTTTGTAAAAAACGAAGCATTCCTTATTACCCTCGACGCCATTAATATTTTGATTAGCGGGCTTTTCTTTGTCGACTTCCTCCGTCTTTTTATTACCGCAGAAAATAAGCGAGCTTACTTCTTCCGAGATTTCGGTTGGGCCGACCTCCTTGCCAGCCTTCCATTCACAATTTCAAGTATCCTCAGGATCTTCCGTCTCATTAAAACTATTCGCGCTGTTCGAAAGGCAGGTTTCCGAGCGATTCTGCGCGGATTCAGTACAAATCTCGCTTCAGCAGCCGTGTTGCTGGTTATATTTATTATCATTTTGCTGCTCGAATTTGGAAGCGTCGGTATTCTCATAATTGAAATGAATGCTCCGGGCGCGAATATCAAGACTGCGTCGGACGCAATGTGGTGGGTGATTGTCACCATCGCTACTGTTGGCTATGGCGACCAATACCCAGTCACCAACGCCGGGCGTATTTTCGCAAGCTTCGTTATGGTGGTTGGAGTTGGTCTCTTTGGTGTCGTCACCGGGTTCCTTGCAAACAAATTTATTCCTCCTGTAAAAAACAGTGATAAGTCAGAAGAGACAACACGCGCTCTTGAACAAATGCAACGCGAACTGCAAGAAATAAAGACGCTCCTTGCGGAGCGTCCTGTTGGCAAAAAGAAGTAGTAGCTAGCGCCACCATGTCAGAATGATCGCACTGAGCGTCATCACTACAAGGAAGAAACTCGCGTTCAACCACCAAAACTTCCAGCCAAGTCGCTGGTAGAGTGTATTGCCGATAGTCGTAAGGGCGGTAAAACCAAACCACACAAAGAGTGTCACGCCAATTCCCGCAAGAATTGAATCGACCTCTAATGAGTTCAGTATCACGGCAAGTGCAAATACCTGTAAGAGGCTACTGATAGCAACCGCCACAATCGATCGCGTTGCTTCATTTTCGGGCAGCTTCATATGGTTTACGCCACTCAGTTTCGCCCATAACTTGCCAAATCCGGTTGGCGAATACCAATACGCTCCGATCACAATTGTAATGACCCATGCGGCGACAATTGCCCAGTAATTTAGTCCTTCAAAATCGAGCATAGTACTCTCCTTATTTAATACGCTCAGTATATACCCATATTTGAATATCTGGCAAAGCACGGTATGCTAGGACGAGTGAATACGTTAACGTATATTATTATCTTTAGTCTTATTGGTGGAATTCTGTCGCTCAGTCTTGCATCGTTGCTGCTTATGAATAAGAAGGTGGCGTCAAAATTTGCAGCGTTTGGCATGCCTTTTGCCGCTGGCGCGCTGCTCGCCGCTGTATTTCTCGATCTCCTTCCTGAAGGAGTAGAAATAGGCGAGGCCGAGCCGCTCTTTATCGCGGTACTCGTGGGAATTTTACTCTTTTTCTTTGCCGAACGCTTTATTCGTTGGTTTCACCACCACCATCAACACGAATCAAAAGACCCTGGTGTTCCGCTCCTTATTATTGGCGATACCCTCCACAATATCCTCGACGGAGTGGCGATTGCGGCAGCATTTCTTATTAGCATACCAACTGGTATCGTCACGACACTCGCTGTCGCGGCACACGAAATTCCTCAGGAAATAGGGGAGTTTGGTGCGCTCCTTGCAAAAGGAGTGAGCCGCGGAAAGGTCATGCTCGCAAATATCCTGAGCTCGCTCGCAGCGACCGCTGCTGCAATTGCAACGTATTTCATCGGACAGACAAGCAGCTTACCAATGGGTGTTATTTTCGGCCTGAGCGCCGGGTTCTTGCTGTACGTTGCACTCAGCGACATTATTCCTTCACTGCACGAAAACCACAATCGCAAGAAGTTATTCGATTGGCAGCCGCTCCTTCTCATTGCCGGCGTCATCACGGTCGCCATTGCGTCGTACTTAACGCACGTCTAAAACAAAACCACCGGCTAAATCACCGGTGGTAGTATGTGCATTTACGCGGGTGTAGCGATTAGCGACGTTCGATGAACGTGAGCGCCTTACCCGTAGCGCCACCACGACCAGTACGGCCGATACGGTGCACGTAGTCTTCATAGGTAGCAGGTTGGTCAAAGTTAATCACGTGGCTCACGTTAGGAATGTCGAGTCCACGAGCAGCAACGTCGGTTGCAACCATCACGCGCACCTTGTTGTCCTTAAAGGCCTTAAGGGCACGCTGACGCTGTGATTGCGACTTATTGCCATGGATAGCTGTCGCTGGCACGCCGCTCTTTTCAAGGTGGTCAGAAAGACGCTGTACGCCAAACTTTGTTTCACCAAACACGAGAACCTTTTCGAACTCTTCGTTGCTCAGGAGGTTAAGAAGCGTATCGAGCTTTTCTTCCTTACCAGCCGCCTCAACGACGTCTTGGTCGACACTTTCGCTGGTATCAGCGGTACGTACAGAAACGGTCTTCGGGTCACGAAGGAAGCCTTGCACGAGCTTTTCAATTTCAGGAGTAATTGTTGCGCTAAAGAAGAGTGTCTGACGGTCTTCTGGAGTTTCTTCAACAATTGCCTTGATGTCGTTAATGAATCCCATGTCGAGCATACGGTCAGCTTCATCGAGCACAAGGGTGCGAATGAAGTTAAGCTTCAATACCTTACGCTTCATAAGGTCACGAAGACGGCCAGGAGTACCGATGATGACGTGTGGACCACGGCGAAGCTGTTGGATTTGACGGTCGATGTTTGTTCCACCGACAACGAGTGCAGAGAAGAGCTTCATGCCGTATGAAAAGGCACGGAACTGTTCGTCAATTTGCTGTGCAAGCTCGCGAGTAGGCGCAACGATAAGCACCGAATTAAGCTCTGGGTTTGCAGCAAGGCGCTCGATGATAGGAAGCGCAAAGGCGGCAGTTTTACCCGTACCGGTGTTCGCGAGGCCAATCACGTCTGAACCCGCAAGGATGTGTGGGATAGATTGGTCTTGAATAGCACTTGGTGCGGTGTATCCCTTGTATTCAATATTGCTTTGGAGTTTTGGAACAAAGTTAAAGTCTGTGAAGAGATGAGTTGGCTCGTAAGGAGTTTCCTCAGCCTGTGGCTTCGCACGATTAATAAACTTACTTGGGTGAATATATGCACCGTTTCGCTTGCCACCACTGCGTGAGCCGCCGTTTCCGCGTGGACCCTTTCCTGGACGGAAAGAACGAACGCCTGGGCGGCTGCCACTTGGGCGTGCTGAACGGTTTGAGTTTGAACTTGATGTATTTCGATAAGCCATAAAGGCAGTAGCCCCTTTCTGGGGTTAAATGTAGATATGTTTTCGCTGCAGACGAACAGCGAGAACCTTTTCATATCTACAGTTCTTTACTGCGAGATTTTCCTAATCTCTGAAGACTATAGCGGTATCCATTCGGATGCAATTACCCCTATTATAGCACATATTGTAAAAATTCTCAAATTTGATATAACAAGAGCAGGCCCCAACTGAACACAAAGAAATGAGGAAAAATGGAGTCTGAAGCGGCACTTTCCGCTCACGGCGACACCGTCGTCGCGCTGCAAGGAGTGAAAGTCCTTGCGCACCTCCCAGGGCTCCTGGTCGCCACGTCGTTCAAGTTCCAAGCACGTCGTATTCAGTACGACATCTGCGACGAGATCATTCGACTGGCAAACATGCACCACATCACGCTGGTCCAACACAGGATCATCGCCGACACCGCCAGGCATGCCTGGGGTGAATACACCATCGAAATCACCTTCGAGACGAAGCCGGTTTCGACCGATGTCGCCGAGGCGCTGACTTCGTCGCTGCAGGAGTTCGTCCTGAACATCCCCGAGCGCGAAGCCTGTCGCTTCCACTTCGACCTCGACGATGGCCTGAGCGGGGACACCCGAGACCATCGCCTCGGCGTCGAAGATGGCATGGAAATCGTCGCACTTGGCCTGCTGCTCACAGCACAGGACAACGCGGCGACGGCATCCCCCAACCAGGAACCCATCCTCGCCGCCTAAGTGTTACAGGGCCCCAGCCCGACCTGCACCGAAAAGACCCGACAGTTTGTTCTGTCGACGAGTCATTCGCTGCAGCGTCGGGCTCTTTTCGTTTTATTATCGGTCCCAGGGGCGCGTCACTTCACGCAGCGACACTGCGAGGCGCTCTTCTGTCGCCGGCTCTACCCAATGGTAGGGGCGAGGTTTATCAGCGCCTTCCTGAAACCCACGCATAATAGTTAATGTACCAGGAAGCATATCGACACGAGCTTCATCGCCAGTATCTCGCTCGAAATAAAAGCCTTGCGAGCCACTCACCGTTAAAACAGCCACATATCCAAGCGCCCACGCATAATCACGGTGCTTCTCGATAAATCCCTCAGGCTTATACCGAATGCCCATGATTTCATTGGCATTCCATCGAGTATCAGGCGCTTTAGCCACAAAGTCTGATATTTTCCGTGCAATCTGATAGACCGGCTCGGGCGCAAACCCCTTATCGGCAGTTGCAACCGGCCAATACTGGCTTGCCTCGAAGCCATATTTTACAAGATCATGATCGCGGTCGACACGTTCGTTATTTGGGTTGTTATCGTTCTCCCAGTCGGCAAGTGAAAGCACGCGAGCGGCGCGCTGTAAATGGTACGGGGTAATGAAATTATGAATAGCAACCGCACCTTCATCGGCAACGGTGCGCAAGGCTTCAGCTGGTGTGACGGTATTGTTAAATTCAATTGATGAGAGAGTTTCGCTCATAGTGTTCGCTCCAAAAGACAAAGTTAAAAATAGGGGAGCGGTGATCGATACCGGGCTTACAAAGGCGCTGCCATGAAGCAAAAGAAAACACCGCTAGAAAGCGCGGTGACGCTGGATGAAGCCCGACCATGTGCAAAGATGTTTGTTATGTACCATAGTAGTCTTCTCCTTTCGCTGGGCTTAGTGTATCATACAAGTATATTTTTAAACATAAACAGGATTACTGTATGCACATTACTGTCGTAGGCGGCGGATTTGGCGGCGTAAAAGCTGCCCTTGAACTAGCAAAAAATAAGAAAGCACGCATTACGCTCATTAGCGACAAACCTGACTTTCAGTATTATCCAGCTCTTTATAGCACCGCAACAGGTGGAAGCCGCCTGCAATCTTGGGTGCCCCTCGGCGAAATCTTCGCTAATCACGACAACGTGAACGTTATTATCGATACCGTTACTACCTTGGACAAGGAGAAGCGCATCATTAAAACGGTTACTGGTGCAAAGCACGAATATCAAACACTCATCCTAGCGCTTGGCTCGGTTACGACGTACTTTGGCATTGAAGGGCTCGATCACTACGCGTACGGCATCAAGTCGCATGATGAAATTGCGCGCCTTCGCCAGCACCTATTGCAACAGTTCAGTACGCCGAACGGTGCTGATTCACACTACCTCATCATTGGTGCCGGTCCAACCGGAACCGAACTTGCCTCATCGCTTGGCGCGTACTTGAAGCACCTCAAAAAGAAGTACCGTCAGCCGGAACCACGAACAACTATTAGTATTATCGAAGCTGCACCTCGCGTATTGCCGCGTATGTCAGAGAAGGCAAGTGAGCTTGTACTGCAACGCCTCAAGAAGCTTGGCGTGCATGTTGAGCTTAACAAGAAGGTTGAGGCAGAGACTGCCGATAGCCTTATCGTGAGCGGGCGAGCAATTAAAAGCCACACGGTGATTTGGACGTCAGGTGTGAGCAACAACCCATTCTTCAAAGCAAACGACAAGCAATTTAACCTCGCACCGAATGGTCGTGTCATTGTCGACAAGCACATGCGCGCCGACAAGCATATCTATGTTATCGGCGACAACGCCGTCACACCATTTGGCGGTTTAGCACAAACTGCGCTCCACGACGGTATTTATGTTGCGAAGCAAATCCTAAAGAAATCAAAGAAGGCCTACAAAGCCAAGCAGCCACCAGTTGTGGTGCCGGTTGGTGAAAACTGGGCAATTTTCGAATATAAATGGATTCGCTTTGGCGGCTGGATGGGTGCGCTCATTCGCCAAGCAGCCGACTTTATTGGCTACCACGATATTCTTCCACTCGGGCAAGCTCTAGGGGTCTGGCGTGCACAGCGTATTCGCGAAGAGGCGGTGTTTATCCCAACCCCTCGAACCAGCGAAGAGTAATTGTCATTCAAATAAAATACCGCGCACTCATAGGAGGCGCGGTATTTTTATATAAACAATTATTGCTTATCGATTGATTCACGCACAAGATTACGAGCACGCACGTGCGTGGCAATGGTCACAATAGAGACAACCGTCACGTAGAAGAGCCCTGAAAGACAGGTGTGAAGAAGGTTGCTCGGGTTCATGATGAGCAGTGCCGTACCACTTGCAACCGTCGCAACAATAAAGCCATAGCTCATGCCGAGATGCTTTACGCTTGGTTTAAAGTAGGTGAGCGTTGCGATACCAATACTCGAAATGGCAATCAAAATGTGGAGTAATAAAATCATAGGTCTAGTATACCACTTATGGTAGGTAGCCACCGACTGAAATCAGAATGATCATCGACAATAAAACCAGAAGCGACACACCAAACATTGCACGGGCCCATTTCACGTCGTCGTGCTTGTTATAAAGCGTGACCCCCTTGTATATCCAGTAGATAGAAAGGGCCGAAGAAATAACAAGATACACAATACCCGTGTACCCAAAGACCGCAAGAAGACTTGCGGCAATGGCATACAACACCACCGACACAAATATTTGTATCTTCGTGCTCTTCATGCCATAACGAACCGCCCAAACCGGCAGCTTTGCACTGGCGTAATCAGATTGGCGGAACATAGAAATAGCGTAGAAGTGTGGCAGCTGCCAGAAGAAAAGAATACAGAAGAGTAACAAGGCAGCGACATCCAGAGAACCTGTAAGCGCGGTGTAGCCAGCGACAGGCGGCAAGGCGCCAGGAACACCACCAATGATCGTGCTCAACGGCGTCGTGCGCTTCGCAATGCCGTAAATCACCACGTACCAAACATAGGCAATGACACCCAGGATGAATGTGAGTAGATTCGTCAGCGTAAGAAGCAGTGTAAACCCGATAATGCCTAGCACGGCAGCAAAGATAATCGCGTGCGGGATACTAATTGAGCCGCTCACGACTTCACGCTTCGACGTACGCTTCATCCGCTTGTCGATATCGCGGTCGATGATATTATTCACTACACAAGCCGAGGCAATTACCGCCGCAATACCACCAAGTGCACCCGCAAGCGCCGTCCAGCTGAAGGGCACCATACTTGCCGCCAAGAAGAACCCAGCAGCGCCACTCAGTGTATTGCTTAATGTAATCCCAGGCTTAATAAGCTGCAAATAAGACCGTGTATGCCGTTCCACTAAAGCCCCTGGTTCTCGTGCATATATTCACGCTGCTCAGATGGACTCATATCCATCATGTTGTAGTTGAGGTGGTTCATCACCCAAATAGAACCAATCACCACGATCGCAACGACGAGCACCGTGAAGAGGAAGGTGATCAGCTTCCAGCGACTCCCGCGTCCGATATGAAGGAAGAACACCACCTGTACAATCAGTTGAACAACCGCAATAGCCAAGACGACATATATAAGCGTCTGCGTCGACCAGAGATTATTAACGACAAAGAAATAGGCGAGCAGGGTTGTGACGACCGACAGGACAAACCCTACGACATACGAGCGGTACGGAACAGGTGAATGACGAGTGTGTAGTTCTGGTTTTTTCATGACAGACCTCCAATCAGGTAGACAAAGCTGAAGATAAAGATCCAAATAATATCAAGGAAGTGCCAGAAAAGGCTGAGGAGCGACAACCTTCGGACATCGGTTTCTTTAAAGTCGCGCTGCACCAGACGGTAAATCACAACTAGCATCCAAATGAGGCCAACTGCAATGTGGAGTCCGTGCGTACCCACAAGAACAAAGTATGAAGATAGGAATGCACTCGTTTGCCAGCCGTGGCCCTCTTGAATGAGGTGGTTAAATTCCCAAAGCTCCATACCAAGGAACGCAGCACCAAGCAGGAAGGTGACCATAAGCCATACGATGGATTGCTTCTTGTACCCACGCTCGGCACCGAGCATTGCAAGCCCCACGGTAAAGCTACTGGTGAGTAGGAGCATCGTTTCGATAAGAACGAAGTTCAAATCAAACAAGTCAGCACCCGATGGACCACCAGCAGTTGCGGTTCGAAGCACTGCAAACGTCGCGAACAATGTCGCAAACAGCACACAGTCGGTCATAAGGTAAATCCAGAAGCCGAGCGACTTGCGGTGGAATACAGCTACTTCTTCTTGGACCCGATTCATGCAGCTTGCTCCTTTAGTGCTTGTTTCTCAAATTTTTCTTCCTCTTCGGCAACTTCTTCTGCGGTCAGCTTGCGGTCAGTGTCGTCATTTGTCAGCTTGATAATAAGGACAATGATCGTTGCGAAAAGACTCAACCAAAGCAGCCACCAAACATGCCACACCGCAGCAATACCGAAGCTCATCGCCAGCACACCGATAACAACACCGACACCAGAATTCTTTGGTACCCAGATGTCAGTATAGGCAGGTTTGACTTTCTTCGGGTGCTTCTTCATTTCCCAGAAAGCGTCACGCGTTGTCACTTCAGGAATAACCGCAAAGTTGTATTCAGGAACTGGGGTGTGCGTTGCCCATTCAAGCGTACGTGCGTTCCATGGGTCTGGTCCAACGCGGTTCTTCTTGCGTTGAATAATACTCACAACGAGCTGAAGGACTTGGAAGAATACTCCGAGGCCGATAATAGCAACACCGACACCCGCAACAATAAAGAGCCCTTGCCAGCCGAGTGATGGGTCGTAGTGGTCGAGACGGCGGACCGCGCCCATGAAGCCAAGGATATAGAGTGGACCGAAGGCCATAATAAATCCTACCAGCCATGACCAGAACGCCCACTTACCGATACGCTCGTTCAGCATGAAGCCAGTGAATTTCGGGAACCAGTATGTGAAGCCTGCGAAGGCACCGAAGAGCACTCCACCAATAATCATGTTATGGAAGTGTGCTACCAAGAAAAGGCTATTGTGGAACTGGAAGTCCGCCGCAGGAACCGACATCATCACGCCCGTAAGGCCACCAATCGTAAAGGTAACGACGAAGCCAATAAACCAAAGCATTGGGGTGGTGAATCGCACTCGACCACGATACATGGTAAAGATCCAGTTAAAGACCTTAACGCCGGTCGGAATAGCAATAATCATTGTCATAATACCGAAGAAGGTATTCACATCCGCGCCCGCCCCCATCGTAAAGAAGTGGTGCAGCCAAACGGTGAATGAAAGCACGGTAATTGCCATGAGCGCCCACACCATCGAGGTATAGCCGAAGAGTTTCTTACCTGAGAATGTCGCTACAACCTCAGAGAAAATACCAAAGGCAGGAAGTACCAAGATATATACCTCAGGGTGCCCCCATGCCCAAATGAGGTTAATGTAGAGCATTGGATTACCGCCCAGTGTGCTCGTAAAGAAATTCGTATCAATCAGGCGATCGAGCGAGAGAAGCCCAAGGGTGACCGTAAGGATAGGGAAGGCCGCCATAATCAGGAGTGTACTTCCAAGGGCACTCCAGGTGAAGATTGGCATTTTCATCAACGTCATGCCTGGTGCGCGCATCTTTAAAATAGTGACGAAGAAGTTAATACCCGACAGCAAGCTACCAATACCGGCTATTTGAAGGCTCCATATCCAATAATCAACACCGGTACCTGGATTATATTCGAGCCCGGAGAGCGGCGGGTAGGCGAGCCAGCCAGCATTCGAGAATTCACCGACAATCATTGGAGCGTTGATAAGTATCATACCGGCCGTAAATAGCCAGAAGCTCACTGAGTTCAGGAACGGGAAGGCGACATCGCGCGAACCAATTTGCTGGGGAATCAACAGGTTAAACAGTGCAGCAATCAGACCCATTGCAACGAAGAAAATCATGATAGAGCCGTGGGCGGAAGCAATTTGCTGGAAGTGATCGGCATTCAACAACTCAACTGGGAGAGTATTGTTCGTTGCCTGTTGCGCACGCATGAGTATAGCATCGGCAAAGCCACGCAACAGCATAATAACTGATACGACGACGTACATAATACCGATTTTCTTTGGATCAAGCGCGGTCAGCCAGTTCTTCCATAGCCATTTCCATTTCTTGAAAACAGTCAGTCCAATAATGACCGCGAGGAGGCCAAGTACCATCCCAATACCTGCACCGGCCATAATTGGCTCGTGCACAAAATCTTGCCAGGTAAGGCGTCCAAATAGAAAATCAGTCCAACCTTCAGGCATTAGTGGCTCATCCCTTCGTGATGCATGTACTTCATTATAACGTCATCATACAGTGTTGGAGCCATAAGCATAAAGGTTGTTTCGGGCTTACTTGCCGTGTAGTCGGAAATTCGAGCATATTCAGTACTCGTCAGACCATCCGGAGATTTCGCTGCATTTTCTGCCCAAGCTTTAAAGTCTTGTTCGTTGATTGAATAGACCTTAAAACGAAGATCGGCATAGCCTTCACCGCTAATATTCGTCGTTGCGCCATTGTAAGTTCCAAGGCCATCCGCCATAAGGTGAAGCTTTGAAGACATACCCGACATTGCGTACACCTGGCCAGCAAGCGCTGGCACCCAGAAGGTATTCATAGGAGCGTCAGAAGTAATTGTCAGGTTAATCGGCGTCTTTTCTGGAATATTCATATAGTTAAGCGTTGCCGTTCCATATTCTGGATAAATAAAGAGCCAGTTCCACTCAAGTGCAATAACTTGAACGGCTACGGGCTTTTTATCAGACTCAAGCTCTTTGTAAGGATCAAGTGCATGCGTAGAGATATAGGTAATGACCGCGAGCGCAAGAATAATCAAGCAGGGAATGCCCCACCAAAGGAGCTCGAGACCACGATTCCCCTCAAGTTCGGGGTCATATTTGGCCTTCTTGTTACCAGCTCGGTATTTCCAGGCTATAGCAAAGAGAAGTATAAAGACCGGGACGACAACGAAAAAGCCAAGGCCGACGGTGATAAGAATCAAGATAAATTGTTGTTGAGCAATCGTGCCGCTTGGGGCAAGAACAGGGATTTCACGCCCTTGTGTGACAAAAATAACCGCACCAATAACCGCAACGGCAAAAAAGCTGGAGGCGAACACTTGAAGGCTTCGCTTGATAAACCGCTTTTTGTCATTACGCATATGCTTCCCATGATACCGCGCTTAGAGCATTTTACCAAGAGGCGAAAAAAGGAAAGGGGCCCGGCGCAAAAAACGCACCGGGCCCCGGTTGAGGGGATTACCAGCTTCCGCCGGAACCGCCCCCCCCGAAATCGTACGACAGCGAGGGGAACTGGAAGGTAATTGATAATTGCGACGCAACACGATATACTATATAAAGTATAGCAATAAAGGAGACTCCTCGTGACCAAGAAAACAGACACAACCTATAGCTTTGGAATCGATACTTTTGGAGACCTTCCAACAGATGATAACGGGAAACTATTAAGCCACGCTGCAGCTATTCGACAAGTCGTCGATGAAGCCGTACTTGCTGATACGCTCGGCATCGACATTATTGGTGTCGGAGAACACCACCGTTCCGACTTCTCAATCTCAAGCCCGGAAACGGTACTTGCAGGTATTGCAACACGCACAAAAAATATCAAGCTTGCGTCTGCGGTGACGGTTCTTAGTTCTGACGACCCTGTGCGCGTCTTTGAACGCTTTGCTACCGTTGACGCCCTCTCAAATGGACGTGCCCAGGTGATTCTCGGTCGCGGTTCATTTACCGAATCATTCCCACTCTTTGGCTTTGATTTACGAGAATATGAAGTACTATTTGAAGAAAAAGTTGAGCTTTTCTCGAAGCTTCTTGATGAAAAACCCGTGAGCTGGAAAGGGACAACACGACCAGAACTGAAGGATGCCGACGTATTTCCAAAAACTGATTCAGGCCGACTCGATGTCGCCGTTGGGGTTGGCGGCTCACCAGAATCAGTAATTCGTGCCGCTCGCTATGGCTTTCCACTGGTCCTTGCAATTATCGGCGGTGCTCCGGATCGCTTCGCGCCATACGTCGAACTCTATCGTCATGCCGCAAAAGACCTTGGAACGACCGCGCACCCTGTTGGCATGCACTCACCAGGTCTCGTTGCCGAAACAGACGAAGAGGCGAAACGTCTTGCATGGCCAGCCTTTAAAACCAGTTGGGATCGTATTGGACGTACCCGCGGATGGCCACCATATACGAAAGAACAGTTTAACTACGAAGTTGAGCACGGCTCATTATATATAGGCTCCCCAGAAACCGTGGCGAAAAAGATTGCCCACGCCATGAAAGTGCTTGACGTGAATCGATTCGACATGGTCTATGGACAAGGGCCGCAAAAGGCGAGTGTTCGCCTCAAATCTATTGAACTATATGCCAAGGAAGTAATTCCTCGTGTTCGCGCGCTCCTAGCAGAAAAGGCACATTCATAACAATGCCCGCAGACACCATTGGCATTCTTGGCGCCGGAAAAGTAGGTATCGTCCTTGCGCAGCTCGCCCTAAAGGCGGGGTATCGCGTACTCATTGCAGCCTCGGGCAGCCCTGCGAAAATTAACCTTACCACCAAAATACTCGCACCCGGTGCTCATGCCGTCACAAAAGAAGAAGCGGCAGAAAAGGCCGACATTGTTGTTCTCGCCCTGCCACTCAGTAAGTATCGCTCCATTCCAGCAAATGTCCTTGAAGGAAAACTTGTTATCGACGCGATGAATTATTGGGACGAGGTAGACGGGCCGCGCGAAGACACAGTGCTCCAAGGGACTTCTTCAAGCGAACACATACAGTCGTACCTGCAAGGTGCACGGGTTATTAAAGCGCTCAGTCATATGGGCTACCATGAACTCCATGACAACCCAAAACCACAGGGTACACCAGAAAGGAAAGCGATTGCCATTGCAGGTGATGACGCAAATGACGTACGTACTGTTGCGGAATTTGTTAACACTATTGGATTCGATCCGCTTATTATCGGCACCCTTGCATCGGGCGTTCAGCTCGAGCCTGGACAGCCTGGTTTTGGAGCAAGTCTTTCGAAAGAGCGTCTAGCGAAACTGCTCCTTCCGTAATTTCTTCTCTTCACAAATTGCAAAACTTGCTCAATACTAACAAGTAATGAAGCTGAAACTTTTTGTAAGAAAAGATATCGGCAAGGACGATCCGCTCGTCCTCTTACATGGAATGTTCGGTGACGGCTCACAGTGGGAGCAAATTTCCGCAATTCTGAGTAAGGATTTTCGTGTGATTGTTGTCGACCTGCTGGGGCATGGGCGATCACCCCGACCCACCAAGGCAAAATACACCGACAAAGAGCACGCTAAGGCCCTACGGAATACGCTTGAATCGCTCCACGCCACCGAAAACCTCACCGTTGTCGGCTATTCAATGGGAGGCGCGGTGGCGCTTTCGTATACAAGCTTTTTTCCAAGAGGCGTTCGACAACTGTATCTCATCTCAACACCGTTTTACCTCAAACCCGATGAAATGATTCCCAATAAATATGCCGGATCGATTATCTTTACCAAAGTAAGTACTGGGTTTTATGGACTTATTGACCGTTGGATGCACCGTGGAGGCACTGCCGATAAAGTAGTGCGCTTCAGTAATGATTCGGCTAAATTTCATGCCATGATCGGCGCCAACGACAATGTTCTTGATACGGATATAATTCGCATGAACATTAAAAACCTCGTGAGTACTTTTGATTTTGTTGGTCATCTAAAAAAGCTCGAGACTCCACTCACATTCTACGCAGGCAAGAAAGATATTTTTGTCGTACAACCGCAGCTCAACGCGCTTCGCCAGTATCAACCCTACATGGATATTCAGCGCCTCGACGTCATTAAAATCGACCACATGCTTGTCCAAAACCTGCCAAAAGAAATTGCAAAACTGATCAAAAAGAATGCCGCGAAAACACTCCACGTTGCCGTTGACAAGGGAAAAGGGGAGCCGCTTGTACTGCTGCATGGCATCGAAAGCTCCTCGCATTATTGGGACCCCTTTATTAAGCCCCTTTCCGAGAAGAACCGAGTAATTGCAATTGACTTACTTGGGTTTGGCGATTCTCCAAAACCGCTGAATATTCCATACTCACTCGATAATCAAGTTGAACGACTCGAGCAAACCATCGCACAGCTTGGAATCGAGAAATTCGAAGTTGTCGCCCACTCACTGGGAAGCCTTGTTGCCATAGCGTACGCCGCCAAACACCCCAAGCAAATAACCTCCATGACATTACTTGCGCCCGTTTTCGTCCCTCACTCGCGCCATAGCGATACGAGCCCTATCGTGAAGCGCCTTGATACACTCGAGCGGCTTGCGGGTAATAGCTATCTATACGCGCATATCGCAAATGCAATTGGGTACGCCCGGCTATCGAAATATCTTCCGTCACTACGCTCGGTAAAGAATTCCGTGCACGAACAACGTATCGAACCGCTTCTGAAAAAAGCACGGCATATTCCAACGAGTATTTTTTACGGCTCAAAAGACAAGTTTATTGATACAGCATTTATGCAAGAAATTACCAAAAAGTTTCATCGTATCACCGTGACTGAGTTGCCACGACAACGACACAATTTCGCTTTATTCGAACCCCAAGAAACGCTTCGCTACATTCGTCCAGGCGTTACTTTCAGTGCAAAAGCAGGGAAGGCGACCGTCGTACCCCCGGCTATCGGCAAACAGATCGTCAAACTTGCCATCCCCGTGCTCATGGCAAAAAGCCTACTATACATCGCGGCGGGTATTTTGCTCTTTACGACATTCGCACCAGCGGTTATTACCATCGGGCTTGGTATTTACTTCTTCTCATTAGGCCATGCTTACATTCGTGGCGCATTCTCTTTAAAGAACGAGAAACTCTCATACTTTTGGTATGTCATGCTTGGCCTGGGCATTATTGCATTCGGGCTTTTTGTACTTCTTAACCCGCAGTATGCATTGAAAATATCTGCATTTGTCCTGTTTGGTATCGTCCTCCTTGCCGGCCTCAGCCGACTCGTCGTTGGCCTGGTATGGGCGACGCAAAAAAGTGTCAAGACAACACTCCTTATTACCGGAACATTTCTTGCTCTCGCCGGCGCACTTGCCCTGGCGGGTGGTGATGTCAGCATAAAGCTCATCGTGTACGGCCTTGGCATTGCGCTCGTTCTACGCGGCGTTCGCTTTGGAGTCTATGCACTGATTGCAATATTTTTCGCCTATATTCGCGGCTTTGGAAAGTAGGCGATCCCAGACCAACAGATTCAGTGTGATACAATCAAGCTATAATACGGAGCACGTATGAGACAGCAACGTCGGTCACACTTTCATCCTAGCTACTGGCTACTTCCAACCCGTCGCAACCACTTCCATCCGGTTGCACTGCGACCTATCGGGCTTCTCTTCGTTGCACTCGTTCTTGTCGTGACACCCTTTATCTATAACCTTTCGACAGCAGGAAAGCCGCAGGTATTGGGATACGCAACAAATATTACTGTCGGCGATTTGCATGCCCTAAGTAATCAGCAGCGTACGTCCGCGGGCATCGGGACTTTAACACTCAATGCAAAACTTTCACAGGCAGCTCAAAATAAAGCAGCAGACATGTTTGCAGATAATTATTGGGCTCACACTGCTCCTGACGGCACACAACCGTGGACCTTTATTAGTAATGCGGGATACGGCTACTCGAAAGCAGGTGAGAACCTGGCAAAAAACTTTTCAACGTCCGCCGGGGTTGTGAATGCCTGGATGAATAGCGCTTCACACCGTGCAAACCTGTTAGACGGAGCGTTTATGGATGTTGGCTATGCAGCAGTGAACGGCACACTGCTCGGCGACGAAGTAACCCTTGTTGTTGCTATGTACGCAGCGCCGTATTCAGCACCCGCACCAGAACCCACACCACCACCAGTCGCATCATCAGCCCAGCCACCCGCAGCACCAACGCCACCAACAGTCACGCCCGAAAAAGCTGCCCCGACACCCGAAGCAACAACACCAAGCACGCCAGTAGCCGAGTCTTCAGAATCGCCGGCGTCACCAGCTGAAAACGCGCCGACTCAGACGGCGCCCGTTACCACTTCGGCTGGCGCAACGGAAACAAAAAACGCCAATACCACCGCTCAAACAAAATCTATAGAGGCCGAGACAGCGGGCGCTTCAATCGTAGCACTGCCCGCACAGGCTTACCAATCGCTGAACTGGGGGCAAAAAGCTTCGCTTGTTCTATTGAGTGTTATCCTTCTACTGTTTGTCATGAAACACACAATCATCTGGCGCAAAAGCAAACGTGGCGTACGAGATATTTGGCTCCGCTCTCATCCACTTGCACAAGGTCTCGTACTTGCAATTGCAATCATCCTCACCGTCACAACAGGAACAGGAACGATTCTATGAAAAAGCAGCATCATAAGTCGTTAAAGTTTCACACACTCTTCACAATACTCCTTGGTGTTGCGACGGTCATTCTGATTATTCTCAAACCAGATTTATTGCTTGTTATTAGCAGTCTTGCGCTCGTTGCTTACGTTGCAGGAAATGGTATTATCCATGCACGAAAAAATCAGCTCTCACGCGATAGTATTCTCGAATACAGTATCGTAGGGCTGATTATTTTGATTATTATCGTGAGCGCGCTGTTGCAATAACGCCGCGCCACTTGAATGATTGCGCGATAAGTCGAACGGCACCATCACCATACAAGAAAAAGGGGAGTACTGGGATAAGAAGCACAAGCTGAAGCCGCTCCCATGCTGTATATTCTTTTGCCCTGAGTACAAGAAGAAAAGCGTATACACACCAAACCCCCGTCATAAGGGCGCCTGTATATATAAGGAGGTCAAGCGATGTTGTCATACAAACCACCAGAACGATTACCGTACCAATACTCAGAAGCCAAAAGAGCGTAGAGGGCTTCAAGGCGCGGCGTGGCACGCTCACCGCCTGAGCAAATTCTTCGTACAATACACGCTGCACCTGGTACGTTCGTTCCGTACCTAAATAGCGCTTCGGAATCACAATACCATCAACAAGCCCATGCTCGCGATGCGGCTGCGTATTTGAGCCCACCCATGACTGAAAGAGAGTAGTGCTAAGTGCACGCAATGCTTTCGTAAGTGAAGTACCAAGTAATACATACGGGCGCACCGCAATCGCTTCGCGCGCCTCGACACTTGCAAATGAAAGCTTCTCAAAGAAACGTGGGCTAAAACGAGTCGTCGAATTACCGCGAAGCACCAAGATGCCCTTACTGTGCTTTTTTACCGCAGCCTCAATCGACATACCCTTCGTATAGCGAACTGGCGTAACGCGCACCGAGTACTGCTTGGCGTAGTCCCTTAGCATTCGCTCGGCACGACTGCCAGCAGTATGATACACAATGACTACCACATCGAGTTTTGCATAGGCGTGTGAGGCAAGGTGCGCCATAAGGTCTTCAAGCGTTTCGGCACGTCGTTTGAGCTCGACAACAAGTGTGACTTTCTTGTAGGCGCGTTTTTTCGCTTGGTCCATGAGTACTGCATGCACCTTTCGCTGCTGGCGAGCCGTAACATTGAGCGACCGTATCGACACACTCGTTACGATAAAAAATACCGCAAGAAGCACGAGTCCGATAGGCGAAATGAAAAAATCGAGCCCTTCCATTACTCAACATCCTTGAGTGTAAAGTACATAACGCGGCGCGCTTCACTAAAAAGGCCGTCGCACGTCATAAGGACAAGCTGCGGGTAGTCTGACTTTTCATACATAATTGCGGTTGCTTCAGGAGTCACTTTTACGTCGCGAGCATATTCATACACAAGTTTTTCACCCTCTTCGAGGTACAGCACGACTTGATCACCCTGGCGAATACTCGCAAGTGGGCCAAAAGCACTCTTGCGATTGTGCGCATAAATAAACGTCGTGCCCGCTTCGGTGCCGGGCTTTGCGCTTACTGTTGCGTAAAATGCACTCGTCGTGTCGAGTGTCCAGGTTTGAGTATTTTTGTCATATACTCCAGGCTTTACGACAAGGTCAACTCCGAGGTGCTCGGCAACAATACGATTTGGTTGCCCACTAATAGTTCGCGGCGCAGCGGCTGCTGTTTGTTTGGCTTGCTCTTGCAGCGCAACGGGCGTTGTCGTAGCATACACCAGCGCTTCTTGTTTTGGAGCAAAAGAAAACGCGGCAATAGCAGCAGCGCCAACAAAAAAGTACAGCGCGGCAATCCTGAACACAAGTGGTGTGTTACGAAGGAGAGCTCGCGCTGTCTTCATGATATTTTATACCCTAGAGTTCGCGACCAAGGCGAGAACGAATAGCGTAAGTAGTGATTGCAGTGAGACCAGCAAGGCCGGCAACAATAGCAATGACAAGAAGTGGGGTTCCAGCACCTGTCTCAGGTAAAAGCTCAGGAGTAGGTTCTGTTGTTGGAGTTGGGTCAGTTGGGTCTGGGTCGGTGTTTTCACCAAGCACACACTCTTCACCAGTAAGAATACCGCTCAGTTCACCTTCAAAGGTCTTCGTAACACGGTCGCCTGAAACACCGGCGCCAGGGGCGAAGAGGTTGTCAGGGTCAGCAACAGCAGTTACTGAGTATGAAAGTGGTCCAGTTGCTCCATCAGGAGTTCCTGCGAAGAAGCTTGCATTCTCAAGATCGCCGTACACGAGTTGTGCAGGGAGTTCACACGTTGCAGGGATAACAGTTACCTTTGCAGAGGCAACACCAGGCTCTTCTTCACCATCGCATTGCTCACCAGTCAGTGGACCGTCAAGTTCACCGCTAAAACTAATGCTTGCAAGGCCACCTGCAAAAAGTGAACCAGCGGTTGCCGTTGCGGTAACATTGTAACTTCCCGGACCAGTAGTTCCATTTGCAGTGCCACTATACACAGCGTTTGTTGGTGCACCGTAGACAAGCTTTTCACCAGCTTCACAGCGAGGGTCGATAGTTGTTACCGAAGCATTTGCAACCTTTGGATATTGACAGTTATTGTTCCAGATAGCCTGGCCGAGTGTCGTCCAGTTTAAACCTGCAGTGACACCTTCAACTGGAGGGATGATGTCTCCCCAGTGGCCGTCTTTTCCAATGCCGTCATCTTTAATTTTTTGAGCAGCAGCAGCACTTGCTGGCACCGGGCCAGTGTGGTGGCTGTGATCGTTTGCACCATTACCATCAACCGCATCGTAGTCGACTTCTGGTGACTCGTATGGATTTGTCACAGAGTTTGTTGCATGACAAATGCGAATTTTGTGTTCCGTGTTATTACCGCTGCTGCCAGGGTTGTGATTAGCGTTGTGATTTGCGTATGCTGGCAGGGCAGCGCTAAATGCCGTAGCCAATACTAGAACGAGTCCCACCACCCCGATAGAAGTTATCTTCTTTAACATCGTTGTGATCCTTTGGTGTTTTACACCATTAATATATATTTGGAACTTAAGATTTTTAGGTTTGCCCAAATTTTACAAGATTATTTGACATATGTCAATATTTATTTTATAAGAGCTTATGCTTACAGCTCGTCCTCAGCGAAATTTTATAGAGTAACTGTATGAATTGTCCAACCGATAACACCACACTTATAATGAGCGACCGCCAAGGAATAGAAATTGATTATTGCCCAACATGCCGCGGAGTATGGCTCGACAGGGGAGAACTCGATAAAATAATTGAGCGGTCAGCCTCGCATCATCAGAGCGCACCATCACAACACATTCAGTACGATCAACAGGCACCTGCACAAAAAGAATCGTACGATGCACGGAAAACACCTCATCACTACCATAAAAAGAAGAAACGCGAGTCGTTTTTCGAAGACCTTTTCGACTTCTAAAGACTTTCGTCCAACTTGTTTATTTCAGTTTTGTCTCAGACTACGAGGATATAGTAAAAGTTGTTATGTAAGGGAGGGAACCAGGTATGAAGTATCGCGAACTTATCAAAACAGTACAGCACTATTCAGGGTTCACGGACGAGGAATCAAAGGACGCCTTGGACGGGACGGTGGCCGTCTTGGCGGTACATCTCACGGAGGGGCAGCGTTGGAACTTTGCCAGTCAGCTCCCTCAAGAGCTGCAAGACCTCGCGCTGGCAGTCTATGCCACCGAACAAAACAGCCATCAAGATCTTTTCGAGCAGTTCATGGAAGTCCAGGAAGTTGATGAACCGAGGGCGAAGAAGCAATTGCTTTCGGCCTGGGATGCGCTAAAGGACACCTTGAGCTCTGGGCTGATCGACCACATCAAGGCGCAGCTTCCAAAGCGCACGACTCGACTACTTCAGTAAAGGAGCGAGTATGAATCGCATTGATAGCTACGAACCCCAGCAAATTCCTGATTTTCTTGATACTGGTGACGAAAAACCCGACATTCTTTTGCTTGAAGAAAGCCTAGAAACAAAGGCTCTCGAATAATTCACCTTTTTAAGGTATACTAGGGCAAGTAAAAAAGAAGGAACCATATGGCAAAACACCGAAATTGGCACGGCGCTGATATCAAGCGTGCGCGCAAGAAGAAGCTTAAGGCTGCTAAGCGTAAGGCACAAAAAGCTTAACTAAATCTGCATGTTTCATGAACACTGTCTTAAAGGCAGTGTTTTTGATATAAGCGATAGTATTTATTACAACAAAATTCAAGATGACGGGACGGCTAGGCACGCCAAATTCCGTTGACAAAAACACAAGCTAGATGATTAAATACGGGCAACACTTTTATAACAGCGAATATTCTGTTAAGTGAGGGAGAATAGGGTTCATGAAAAAACAAATCGTAAGGTCGATACTCGTCGGGGGTGGTATCGCCGTTTTGGGAGCCGCGTCGCTCTCGGGCGCAGCTGTTTTTGCAGCGAGTAACTCCTCAAACACAGTTATCAATGCCGCTATTGGCTCAACTATTAGCATTAGCACCAGCGGCACCGTGACACTTAACATTACGCCTACTGCCAGCGGCTCAGCAACGAGTGCTAGCGACACAGTGAGTGTGAGCACGAACAACGCAACAGGGTACACATTGCAGCTTGCTGACGCAGACGCAACGGTAACACTTACCAATGGTGGAAATACTATTGCTGCGGCATCGGGCACTTTTGCCGCACCTGCAGCGCTTGGCGTTAACACCTGGGGTTACCGTATTGATGGAGCGGGTACTTTTGGTGCCGGTCCTACGAGCGCACAATCAAACGTAGCCTCATTAAGCGGCACCTGGGCTGCAGTTCCAGCTTCTGGAGCACCAGCAACAATCAAGACGACCGCAACGACTGCATCTGCCGACACGACAACTGTCTGGTATGGAGCATCAGCTAACACCACCAAGCCTAACGGCACTTACACCGACACTGTAACCTACACAGCAACAACCAACTAGGAGCGACTATGAAGCAATTTGTATTCAATCGTCGCCTCGCTGTGCATATGGGGGTATTCTTCGCGCTGCTCTCAGTCCTCACACTCATCATATCTCCACTCGCACTCGCTCAAGACCCTAGCGAAAGCATCACTCTCTCACCTGTAAAGAAAAACTACACCGTTAACCCTGGCCAAACTCTGAGCGATACGCTTACTGTGTTAAACGATGGTCAGACGGCCTATGATTTTATCGTCTATGCTACGCCGTATTCAGTTCAAAACAGTAGCTACGACCCAAACTTTACGACGGAAAAACCAAATGCCGATGCCTATACCTGGATTCAATTCGAGAAAACAACCTACCGCGCCGAACCTCGTCAAACTGTCACCGTGCCGTATACGGTAAATGTTAAGAGTGACGCCTCTCCAGGTGGTCACTATGGAGCTATATTTGTAGAGATTCAGCCCGACGAGAGCGAACAGCCAACCGGCGTTATTGTCCATAAGCGCGCCGGCACATTGCTCTATGCAACCGTCAGCGGAACCGCAAAGCTTGCGGGCGAAAACACAGGAACCACCATTCCTTGGTATCAGTCGCACCCGCCACTTACCGCGAACACATCAGTAAAGAATACTGGTAACACCGATTTTACCGCTAAAGTCACCCTGACCGTTAAAAATGCCTTTGGATCTGTTAAATACACGAACACACAGGAATACGCCGTCCTTCCAGACACGACGCGCGACATTCGTGTTATATGGGAAAACGCCAACTGGTTTGGACTCTATAACACAACCGTCACCACAGAATCGCTTGATCAAACGACTACGGAAAATTCATTTGTGCTCATCATGCCACTATGGCTCATACTATTATTAATCGTGCTCTCGGTTGCCGGAGGAGTGTATGCCTACCATGCTCAGCAAAAGAAGCAAAACAAAGCTTCAACCAAAAAAGACAAGCAACACCCTTCTAAAGAAGCGTAGTTTTTTTGGAGTCTTGGTTCTCACAAGTGTCCTCCTATTTTCGTTGCCCGCATCTTCTGCTGGAGCCGTTGGCTCGTCCGTTGAAGTAAACGTCAATAATCAAACTGCGCTTGTATTCATTACCTCTGTCAATACGAGCGAGCTTAACAGCTCGACAAATACAGTTCAGACTTCATCTCCTACGGTCCGACTCAGAGGACCCGTCAATAAGCTTCTGCAGCTTCGCATATATGTCGACACTACCTATGTCTCGACCGTTCCACTCACGCCTACAATGACCGAGTTTGAGCATGACATAGAAGTGACTCCTGGTTCGCACACTATTGAGGTCGAGGGAATAAGCGCGAACTCAAGCCCTAATCCTCGATATAGCTTTACGTTAATTTATACCCCCACTATCAACACCCCAGGGACGACAATCCCGCCCACGCAACCCACCCCCGATACAGACGAGGGTGTGATTATCGACTCAACAGGAACTGTCGCACCGGTTGGCTCACCATCTGAAGTGAGTATTCAGCTTCCTTCATGGCTTTTCAACGCGCTCGTGACGCTTGATATTGCGAGTCCTACAGCAACAGGCACCTCAATTAAGCTTGGGTTTTGGCGACCAATTATCATCATCCTCAGTATTCTATTCATGACGTTCGCGCCTTGGATTTTAAAATCATATCGTCACCTTCGCTACACTTGGCTCGGCTGGCACGGGCAACCACTTCCAGCCGCACTGCGTCGCCACCCGCTTCTTTGGATACGCCTTACGGGCGTGGTGCTTTTCGTGGGGAGTCTGTTGTTTATATGATGCAGTCGCGCTTCACACTTGCCATCCAGCGTCTCGGCATAACAATCATTGCCTGTAGTGCGCTAATTGTCTTTATATCAGGCACTGTAAGTGCGATGCGGTTTTCTTCGGGTAACTACACCATCGACGCAGCAACGCTGAATAATGTTGGTGGCTATTCTGGGTCGTCAAACTACCAGCTGACGAGCAGCGGGGGAGAGGCGGCGATTGGTAATGGCGCTAGCGGAAGCTACAAACTCGCAGCAGGCTACGCAGCACAAATTATCACTCCCGCTATTACCGTGAAGACACAGCCGAGCGGCCTTATTGGCTACTATCCGCTCGATGAGAATAGCGGAACGGTGACGCATGATACAAGCAATAATACCTATCTTGGAAGCTTCGTCGGCACCCCGACCTGGACAACCGGAAAGCTTGGCGCGGCCCTGACCTTTAATGGCACAAACCAAGCTATGACATTTAACGACACGAGCCAGGCAGCGCTTACAAATGGAAGTGTAGAGGCCTGGGTAAAGACAAGTGCTACTACGGGCACGCAGACGCTTATTGCAAAATATGGCAGTTGGCTCCTTGGCCTGAGCAACGGGCAACCAACACTCTATAATTTCTCCACCTCAACCACTTGTACCAGTACAACCAGCATTGCGGATGGTAATTGGCACGCCATTACCGCCACATTCCAAAGTGGTGTTACGAACGGCTCTTTGATTTATATTGACGGCGTTCAAAGCCAAGCCTGTACATGGACCCCGCAAAACCAAACCGGCGTCGTGACGATGGCTGCGCAATATAACGGATCGGCTTACTCGCAGTACTTCCCAGGCAGTCTTGATCAAATTAAAATCTTTAATCGCACGCTCGGCGCAGGCGAGGTACTTGCCGAATACAACGCCCAAAATGCTGGCACCGAAA
>CAMLKA010000015.1 GCA_946480535.1 uncultured Candidatus Saccharibacteria bacterium
GTCTCATCCTCAAAAGTAAATTAAAGAATAGTGGCGTGAGCCTTCGCCTCGTCCCTAACCAGGAAGTTGCTCTCAGTACCGCTACCTCTCACCACAACAAGCTTGGCCTCTCAGAGAACAAAGTTGAGCTGCTTATTATTCGTGGTAAAGACCGTACTATCATTGCCGAAAGTATCGGTACGCAAAACATCACCGCCCTGGCGGCTCGCGACCAAGGACGTCCACGCCGCGACGCGTTTGTTGGCATGCTCCCGCCAAAGCTCGCCCTCATGATGCTCAACATGGCAGGTCCGCTGGTTGCAGACCCAACTCAAGACCTCAACCAGCCTCGTATCCTTGACCCGTTCTGCGGTACGGGTGTTGTCCTCCAGGAAGCGATGCTTCTGCGCTACGGGGCTTACGGCACCGACCTCTCAGAGAAAATGATCCGCTACACTCGCGATAACCTTAATTGGCTGCAAGACAAATACAACATTCAAGGTCACTGGTATCTTCATGAAGGCGACGCCATGGACACCTCGTGGCAACAGCCAATCGATGCCGTTGTTGCCGAAGGCTACCTGGGGCAGCCATTCAGCGCCCCGCCTTCAAGCGCCAAGCTTACTGAAGTTCGCGGTAACTGTAACCATATCATGGGCTCATTCCTAAAGAACCTTTCAAAGCAAATCAAGCCGGGCACCCCTGTCGTGCTTGCCGTTCCTGCTTGGAAAGATAAGTTCGACAACTTCACCCACCTCCCCCTTACAACAAAAGTTGAAGACTACGGCTTTGAACGTGTGAAATTAAAAACGGTCGAAGCCGACCGTCTTATGTACTTCCGCCCCGATCAAGTCGTGGCACGCGAGTTGTTGCTTCTTATAAAGAAATAATACGAATAAATAGCTGGAGTGTCAGTGCGGTAAGAATACTTGCCGTGAGAGCCCCAATAATGAGCTTTTTTGCGAAAAGTCGCTTTGATTTTGTCATTCCACCTCCGTTCCGTCGATTCTGACTAACTCTCTATAATAACAGGGGTCAGAAATCACGGAACCCGCCGCTAGGCGGACCGTGAGGCCCCACTAAAGTTTCCTAAAGCGACGCGTTAACGAACCTGAACGACGGGATCAGTGTTGTTAACGCGATTTTCAACCATACCTCTCGCCCATACGGGCCAAAGGGTTAGGTTGTTTTGCCAAATTGTAGTGATAGCCAAAGCGCTACCATAGATTCGATTGTAGCATGGAGTTATTTACTTCTTGTGAATTTTGTGAGCTGTTCGCACTTAGATATACTAAGGGGGTTCATAAGTAACAGGAGGAATGTATGAAAACCATTCAAACTATCCGTAAATCATTCGGAATTCTATCAATTGCAGTCGTCTTCGCAGTCAGCGTTCTCGGTGGTAGCCTTTTTGTTTCAAGCAATAACGCTTCAGCAGCCAGCGCTTCACTCCGTATGTACAACCGCTGTAACCATACGCGCGACGTATTTGTATACAACCAGTCAACTATGCGCCTCCTCTGGAGCGGATCTATCAAGCCTGGCCAATCTGCGCTCGCAACGGGTATCCCAACTTACATTACCCTCAAGATCAACTCACCAAAGAAAAACTACTACAGCTACAGCGTTCCGAGCGTATATGTATATGCTCCAGTTACCCTCTCTTCAACAATTTGCCAGTAGGCCGTCCAACCCCTTGACTATTTCATTGTTTTTGGGTACAATTGAACAGATTGATGCGAGGTTTTAAGAATACAAACTCGCGAAGGAGATAATAAAGTATGTCACACGTTAAAGCAGGTGGTTCAAGTAAGAACATCCACAACAACGCCGGCGCCCGCCTTGGCGTGAAGCGCTTTGGTGGCCAAAAAGTTAGTACCGGTGAAGTTCTTGTTCGCCAAACTGGTAGCACAAAGATTGCTGGTCCTGGTACTTTCATTAGCCGCAACTACACCATTCACGCTGCACAAGACGGCGTTGTAAGCTTCAAGAAGGTCAAAAAAGGTAGCTTTACCGGTAAGACCGTTGTACGCACTCAAGTAGTCGTTTCATAGTCACCCTTCTTACAAAAATAACCCCGCACTAAGCGGGGTTATTTTATTGGTACGGCTTTAACTACATACCCGATCGGCTACGAAGTCGCTCTTGGTAATCGGTAATACGACCGCCCGTTGCAAGGAACAGCGCGCGAGCACCGGCATCTTCCTTATCGGTAAAGTTACGACGTTGAATCTTTTCCGCAGAACGCTTCAATATAGCTACGTCGACGCCGAGCTTTTCTGCGGTATAAAGAGCATTCTGCCAATCACGTCCGGTATTGCGAATATAAGGAGATGATGAAGTCATAAGCTCGCGAGCATCGGCAGAAGTGGTCCAGGTAAGGTATTGGTTCTCAGACATACGTTGAACCTGCTCAAGAAGCACTGGAGCCCATTCATCACCCTGCATATTCACGCCAGGAACAGCGTTCTCGGCAGAAAGGTGGTTTTCTGCTCCCCCACTCTGAATAAATCCTTCAATTTGCGCAGGAGTTGTAAGCGTAATCTCTACCGCATTAGTTTGAGGATTCACCTCACGAACAAATTGTTGTTCAAGACGGCCAAGCAAAGCGCCGGTACGAGCATCTTGCTCAAGAAGGATGGCGGCATCCCTCAGGCCTTCCCGGCTCGTAACGCCGCGGAGGTTAGGCTCTCGCCCATTTGCATAGTCTGCAATAATCCCAAGGCTAAGGTCAGGAGAATAAGCACCGTGTGTACCCACTACGTCTCCCTTACGAACAACGGCACCGATAAAACGGTCAATAATCACTTTACCCTGCTCTTCTTCAGGAAGAGATTTAATTTCTTCGTTTGAAAGGAGCTTAGAGATATATTCGGCAACGCCAGTAGGCTCTTTGCGCTGCTTTTCAGAAGGGTTCGTGAATTGTTGTTCGCTCATTTTTGTTTTTGCCTTTGCTTAATATTTGTATATTAGCATAAGTTTGATAAAAAAGCAACCCCATGGCGGGGTTATGCTACGCAAACGTGACGTGGGATATTAATCTTTTTCTATCAATTTTGTCGCCGGGTCGTGCACATCAATACCATCAACCGCCAGCAACTGCTTCGCAACCGCCACACCCAAGTCATCATCGGGTGTTCGCTTAAGGTTTTGGAGGTCTTTTTGCTGCCCCGCAAATACATCAGCGTCGATAAACTCTTCGATGCCCGATGGGTCCACGATATCTGCGACGGGCACCCCATCAACGACACCAACACTCTTTACTTGATACTCAGTCATCGAAAATGCGTCAGGAATCTGAGCACCCTCTTCATCGAGTGCTTTTGTTGGAACATTTAATACATCGCCGGCTCGTAGCACCTCGAAATTGCGAACGGCACCGGGATCAGGAATACTACCTGTCTTTGGTGTCTCAAGCGGTGCAAACTCTCGAGTATTGTGCTTCTGAGCCTCTCTCGCCTCTGGGCTCCATTCCGGCGGAAGCACCGCAGGGCGAAACGTTTCCCGACTTACTTCGGGGAGGTTTGGTCCTTGTGTGGTACTTTCTTGGTGGAGTTGCTCTGTCATGGTGGTGTTTGTATTTTATGAGCTTGTTCTAGATAGAATTACGAGGTCGTCTGGGCAATACCCAGGTGGTAGCGGACACGTTCAATGACGTCGCCAATCACAACCTGTGATTTCACGAGGTAATCATCAACACCGAGTGATTCGGCGCGCTCTTTGTCTTTTGGCTGACTGAGTGCAGTAAGCATAATAACGTGAATGTTCGCGGTGTCAGGAGTGTTTCGAAGGATATCGAGCACATCGAAGCCACTGATCTTTGGCATCATTGCGTCGAGCAAAATAAGGTCTGGCTTAAAACGGGTCGCAGAAGCAAGTGCGTCTTCACCATTACCCACCCACTCGGTTTCAAAGCCCTCAATATCGAGGCGAGATTTGTAGACGTTCGCCAAAGCTTCGTCGTCTTCAACTAACAAGATTTTCTTTTTAGTGTCCATATATCGTGTATTGTACTATGCTCTCCAGATAAGCACAAGCTAGATGGCTTTAAGCGCAGCCTCAAGTTGTGGATCGCGATCCGCATTAATGTCGTCTGCAGTACGCTCAACTTGCTGGTCTGGGGTAATTCCCTTTTCAGAAATATTCAATCCTGCCGGTGTATACCAACGAGCAATTGTGACCTTTAAGGTTGCCCCGTCGGTAAGATTCACGAGCTTCTGCACGCTTCCCTTTCCAAAGGTCGTCGCGCCAACTAGGTTTGCCACCTTGTGGTCATGGAGTGCACCGGCAACGATCTCGCTCGCGCTGGCACTACTCTCGTTAACCAAAACGACTGTTTTAACACCCTTGAGGATTGGTGTGCCGGTAGACTTTAGTTCTTCCGTCACCTTACCCGACTCACGCTCGGTCGTTACAAGCTGTTTATCAAGCCAAATGCCCGCTACGGCCTGCGCAGCGGTCACGTAGCCGCCACCATTGCCGCGAAGGTCAAGTACAACACCCTTTACGCCCTTTTGCTTAAAGTCGTTCGCTACGGCACGCGCCAAGCTGCCGGTTTCGTCATCAAAACGAGTAATCGTTAAAATACCCACGCCGTCCTTAATTTCACCGTATGCACTTGGGTTATTCACCTGCTCACGGGTAATTGAGAACTCTTTCTCGGCGCCATCACGAATCACAGTGATTTTCACTGTCGTACCCGCCTCACCGCGAATGCTAGTCACAACATCATTAAGCGTCTTCTCGTGCACTTCTTCGCCATTAATCTTGAAGATGATATCGCCCACCATAATACCCGCCTTCTCGGCTGGGTTATCTTGCAATACACGCACTGCAGTTGGAACGTTATTGCGAATACCCACTTCAACACCAATACCACCACCAATATTACCGGTCAATGCGTCGTCAAAGCTGTTTGACTCTTCGCTATTCATAAATACCGTGTATTGATCACCGGCAGCGTCAACAAGGCCCTTGCTCGCACCCTCAAGAAGCTTCTTTTGGTCGAGATCGCCATCAAAGTTATCAGCCAACGCACGGTACGTCGCCTGCACGCTTGAAAGGTCGAGATCCTCACGACCAAGTAAGGTATTAATATTGCCCGTCAAAGCGCCGGTGTTAATACCGCCGGCAACATAGCCGATGCCCGCAACAAAAACAAAGGCCAAAATCATCACTGCCGTTGGAATACGCTTTTCACGTTTTGGCTGACGCCGCGGAGATTCGTATGGTGCAGGTGGTGTCGGTGTCGGTTGTGGCTCAGCCATCAGGAATGTACCCTCCAAAGGTATGAAATTATACTCTTGCCTATTATACCGCTTTGGTTGAATTAAAGCTTAAGAGAATTAGATGATTTTAACGTATTGGTCGAAGAAGTTCTTGGACAGCCACATTTCGCTGTACATACCCCATCCGGCACCATAGTTGTAGTTGTATTGGCTTACAAGGACCTTATCGCCGCTGACTGCTTCTACCCATGCAACGTGACCAGGGTTACCATGAATCACGGCAATTGAACCAGCCTGAGGACTTCGTCCAAGGTTTTGGTAGCCAGCATTCACCGCGTTGTAGCCGAACATACCACCATTACCCCATCGGTAGTAACGACCGGTTTCTTTTGCAATCTTCCAAGCAACGTAGCTGGCACACTGACGACATCCGTAACCGCGACCATCGCCACCATTACCATTTGCTCCACCTGTAGAAAGGTATCCGAGCATTGGACAGTTCGAGTTATTCCATGGGTAATCTGCAAGGAGTCCACCGTCAACGATTGCGTAGCCACCGTTGGCGTTTTCACGAGCCTTGAGCTCTGCCTGGATACGCTTTGCTTCAGCAATTTGCGCCTGGCTGTCTTTAATCATGCCTTGGTACTTTGATTCGTCGTTCTGAGTGCGAGCAAGAAGAGTTGCTTGTTCAGCCTGCTTTGCAGCAAGGGTGTCGCGAGCGGTCTTTTGGCTTTCGAGAACCTTGGTCACTTCTTCTTTCTGAGTTGAAAGCTGTACCTTGAGGTCTTTCACCTTCTTAATCGTTGCGCCAAGTTCATCTTTTACAGAGTTGCGGTATTCTTGCTTATCAAGGAAGTCACCAATGTTTTGGCTGCTCGCAAGCATTTCAACTGGTGAAATACTGTCGTCAACGTAGAGGTCGGCAATGGTGATACCAAGTGCGTCTTGGTTGTCTTTAATTTCTTTTTCGGTTTCAGCAATTTGAATCACAAGCTTGTCATGTTGCGCTTGGTTCACATTAATTTGCGCCTGGAGGGCGTTCTTTTCGTTGTTAAGCTGCGCTACGGCGTTTGCAAGCGTTGCAGCTTCAGCGCCAAGACGGTCCGCCTCGGCCTTGTAACGAGCCATATCGGCTTGGAGCGCGCGAATCTTATCATCGTATTGATCCGCTGATACAGGTTTGTTGAGTTGATAGCCCACTCCGGTTCCGGCAAGGACGACGGCCGCAACAACAAGAAATGCCCTTTTCGCTTTAGTAGAGAGTGAAGCTGGTGTGGTGGTACGCAGTTTCTTCATCACTTCTAAATTTAGCATAAGCTTGATAGGTCGTCAATAAATGATGCAAATACTACTGCGTTCTAAGGTAACGATGCGTTGCAAGCAGTGAGGATACAATACCAATAATCGCGCCAATCACAATCATTGCAAGCAGTACAAAGCCGGCGTATACCGTGAGAGCATCTTCTGTCTGCCCTACCGCAATGTCGGCCGCTTGAAGCGCAGGAGACGCCAGAATAAACAGCCCGAAGCCGATAACACTCGCCAGAATAGCTGCGAAGAATCCATATACGACAGCCTCAACAATGAACGGACCACGAATAAATGACGCTTCGGCACCAATAAGCTTCATCATCTGAATTTCTTCGCGGCGGTTAAAGATGGCCATACGAATGGTATTGAAGATAATCAAGGTTGAGATAGCCACGAATACAACGCTGACAATAATACCCACCTGCTGCGCGAAGGCTGCGGTACTAGCGATTTTTTCGATTGCCTCACGACGGCTTCCGGCAAATGATGGGTCGCGGTCTGGGTCGATATGTTCTTTCACAAGCTCGTTATTTTGCACGAGCTCAGAAAGCTCCGTCGTATTATTAATGTCGACGACACGAATACTGAGTGTCCATGGGAATTTGTTCGTTGCTTCCTTGACGGCGTCGAGTGTGTCGTTGTCGTTCTTGTTTTGGTTCACAAAGTCTTCACGAGCTTCTTCTGGAGATTGAGTAGTGACTTCACTCACCGATTCAAGCTTTTTTACTTCATCTACGACAACCGCAACTTCTTCTTGCGTAGTTTCATTTTGCAGGTAAATTGACATCGTCACACGGTCACGAATCGTATCGAGCGTATTGCTCATGACGTGCTGCGAAACAGCACTCACAAAAATCACAAACAAGGTAATGGTCATCACTGCCGTCGCGGCAATGGTAAGCCAGGCATTACGAGTGAAGTTATTCGCGCCATAGCGGCACATACGAAGGAACGTAATCCACTTACGCCGGGTACGCTTTTGTTGCGTGAGAGTTTTTGAATCTACTTTTTTCTTGGCCATAATTATTTCTTCTCTGCAGTTTGGCGGTAGCTACCCTCGGCTTGGTCGGAAGTGATCTTCCCCTCTTCGACGGTAATCACGCGACGCTTCAACTTATTAACGATCTCTGCGTTGTGTGTCGTAAGAAGAACGGTAGTGCCGTATTTATTAATTTTTTCCAGTAAACGGACGATTTCCCAAGTGTTCTTAGGGTCGAGGTTTCCTGTTGGCTCATCGGCAATGAGGATTTTTGGTTGACGAACAATTGCACGAGCAATAGCCACACGTTGACGTTCACCACCAGAAAGCTGGCTTGGGAAGTTCTTTTCTTTTCCGGTCAGGCCAACCAGGTCAATCACCTTTGGCACCGTGTTCTTAATTTCGCGGCCTGTCATACCAGCAATTTCAAGGGCAAAGGCTACGTTCTCAAATACAGTACGCTGTGGAAGCAGCTTAAAGTCCTGGAAGACAACGCCAATCTTGCGACGAAGCATAGGAATCTGAGAATCCTTCAATGTATCGTAGTCGATACCACCGACGACAATCTTGCCACTCGTAGGCTTCTCTTCACGCGTCAAAAGCTTCAAAAGCGTCGACTTACCCGCCCCAGATGATCCAACAATAATCACAAACTCACGAGGTTCAACAAAAAGGCTCATGCGGTTTAATGCCGGAGCGTTATCTT
This sequence comes from uncultured Candidatus Saccharibacteria bacterium, assembly GCA_946480535.1. Next base: position 8,204 of record CAMLKA010000015.1, read on the forward strand.
TTCCGTACGTTTTTGTTACCCGATCTAAAAGAATCATTTCTGCATTTAGTATAGCATAAACGCTATCTATTTCTAGGGTTAATCAGAAAGCTTACGGGCGAGAATAAACCCAAGAAAAATCCCAGCTAATCCCCCGATTGTGGCAAACAAAATGCTCATACCACCAAACATATCGGTATCACCCCACAATGCAGGGACATACGCACCAGCAATACCGCCAACCACAGCGCCAAATCCAATAAGAAGCTTATACATAGCTTCCTTTAGTATACCACGCAGCATAAGCGCTACGTTTCATATGAATACATATAAAACCCTTATATAACTCTTTGTGAGTGGGCGCTCCTCTATCGGAACGCCCACTCACAGGAGAAACCGAGTCCCTAGACCCGAGCCGGCTGCTCGTGCCGGAGCCGACGCAGCAGCGAACGAAGCACGGCGTAGTCGGCGCCACGCCGCGTCAGGAAACGTCCAGCCAGACCGCTCTGGTCGAGGGCGACCGCAATGAGGAGGTGCTCCACGTCGACCACGCCGTACTCGAGGCTCTCCGGCCGCTTCGCCTCTTCTTGGGCGAGCTCGAGAACCTTGAGGAAGGAGCCATCGAAGCGCGGCACCGGGTCGCTCGAAGCATCGCTCGTACCGGTCGAGTCTTCGCGACTCTCCAGCAAGGCGACGATCTCGCCCCAGCGCACACTGCGCAGCGCAAGCGCCTGCGAAGGCAGCCCCTCTTCGGGCGACGCCAAAGCAAGCAGCAGGTGCTCCGTCCGGGTCGCCGAGTCTTCCCATGCGGCCGTGAAGTCACAGGCCTGTTCGATGGCAGCTTTAGCATCGGGGGTCATCATAATCGAATCGAACATGATTCCTTCTCTCTTTGTCCAGGACTTGGTTTCAAAAAAGGCACGATCAGCGCCTTATATCTATCCATATATTTGTAAGGTGCAGTCGTCAAAAACTGCGTGAATTATGCCACATTCTATTTATTTTTTCAATCTTAAGCTTTTTTGCTATGACGCTTCGGGAGATTCAAGATAGGCTTCCATGAAAGGATCGAGATCACCGTCAAGTACACCCTGAGCATTGTTTGTCTCGTGCTTTGTACGGGTATCTTTTACGAGTGTATACGGGTGCAGCACATAATTTCGAATCTGGCTCCCCCAGTTTGCCGACTCACCCGCTTGGAGCTCGGTAACCGACGCTGCGTGCTGCTCAAGCTGCAGCTGCGCAAGCTTCGAGCGCAAAATCTTCATTGCCGTCTCCTTATTTTGAAGCTGCGATCGCTCATTTTGAATCGCCACCATAATGCCCGTTGGAATATGCGTAATACGCACCGCAGAATCAGTCGTGTTCACCGACTGCCCGCCATGGCCGCCGGCACGGTACACATCGATCTTTAAATCTTTATCGTCAATCGACACTTCGCTGGGGGCGTCAATTTGCGGAAGCACTTCCACCAAAGCAAAGCTTGTTTGACGCAAATTATCGCTGTTAAATGGACTGAGCCGCACCAAGCGGTGCACGCCGTGTTCAGATTTTAAACGTCCATAGGCATAGGGGCCAGTTACTTCAAAAACAGCCGATTTGATCCCCGCCTCTTCACCCGTTGACCGCTCGATCAGACTGGTCGACATATCAGCACGCTCCGCCCAGCGAAGGTACATGCGCTCCAAAATTTCCGTCCAATCCTGTGCGTCAGTACCACCTACTCCCGCGCTAAGTCGAAGAATTGCGTTGTGATCATCGAACTCACCATCAAACAAAAGGTCTTTACGAAGGCGTTCATATTCTTTTTCAAAGGCTGAAATTTGGCCTTCAAATTCACCCAGTAATTCATCATCGCCGAGCTCCATAAGTTCAAGCATGTCATCCGCCTGTGCCTTTAGGGTTAGCCATGGATCTACCATTTTCTTCAAAGCCGCGAGTTGCTTGCTTATGTCCTGTGCGTGCTGCGGGTTGTGCCAAATTTCAGAGGTCGAAAGTTGAGCCTCCATGTCTTCGATCTGCACCTGACGGTCTTCAATATGAAGTCGTTCAAGCGCTGCGTCGATTTGGGGGCGAAGGTCGTTCAGTCGTTTCGTAAGCGGTTGCATCTGCTTACTACTATACAGGAAATATGGTACGCTGTCTTAAGATGAAAATTGGCGTATTCGATTCCGGAATTGGCGGCAAGGCCGTCGCCGAAGAATTACAGCGGCTTATTCCAGACGCAGAAGTTCTGTATGTCAGCGATAGTGCTCACGTACCCTACGGGGGACGACCACAACAAGAAATTATCGAGCTCACCGAAGCTGCTATTCAACCGCTTCTCGACGCTGCTTGCGATGCAATTGTTATTGCCTGCAACACCGCTACAACAAATGCCATTGGAGCACTTCGCCAAGCATACCCTGCGCAACACTTCGTGGGGCTCGAACCCATGGTAAAGCCTGCCGCCGCGCTCACCAAAACGAAAACAATTGCCGTGCTTGCAACGCCCGCAACGCTTGCGAGCGAACGATACGCACAACTAAAAAATGACTGGGATGCTGACATTACCGTCATTGAACCCGACTGCGCGAGCTGGGCTTCAAACATCGAACATGACGCCATCGAGAAAATCCCACTTGAAACAACAATGAGCGCGCTAAAAGACAATGATGTCGACGTTATCGTCCTTGGCTGTACGCACTATCACTGGCTTAAAGACCGTATCGAACAACTCGCCGGGCCAACCGTCACCGTGCTCGAACCCTCAAACGCCATCAAAGAGCGTATTCACAGCCTTCTTGACTAACGAGGAAGGTTGTTAACCGCAGCGATAAACTGCTCGCCCCTATCGACATAATTCTTGAAAATACCAAAGCTTGCAGCAGAGGGGCTCAGCAGCACTACACTTCCTGGCTGCGCAAGCTCCGCCGCACGATCGGTGAAAGTTTCAGCAACCGCATGTGCCGGAATACCTTCGATAATTTCGTAGTTCCTAAAGCCAGCCGCTTCGCAGGCATCAGCGATACGACGCGCCTCGTCGCCAATCAGAAGTGCACGCACCTGATGCTGCGTTAATTCGTGCGCCAACTCGGTGAAGTCAGAGCCCTTGTACGACCCGCCCAAGATAATGATTTTTTGCCTGTTAGGAAATGCCTGCAGCGCTGCAATCGCAGAACCTGGGGTTGTTGCAATACTGTCATCGTAATAATCGACGCCATTCACGGAAGCAACAAATGCCAATCGGTGTGGCAAGCCATGAAAGGCATTCAAACCAGCCTTAATCGCAGCCGGATCTTGCGTAAATGACCACACGGCGTCAATTGCCGCGAGTGCGTTCACCTGGTTGTGACCGCCTGGAATACGAAGTTCGTGTACCGAACAAATTGGATTGTATTCACCGTAACAGAACATTTCGTCGTACATATGAACATACGCTGCATTCGCTGATGGATACGGTATTTTTTGCGCTTTTGACGTCGCAGCAATCTGTTCAGCATGAACGTTGTTGGCATTGTAAATCAAAATATCATCTTCTGTTTGATGGCGGGTAATTTGAGCCTTCGCCTCAACATACTCTTCCATACTGCGGTGGACATCAAGGTGATCGGGTTCAATGTGCAACACTACTGCAACGTGCGGTGACCTCTCGATATCCCACAGCTGGAAACTTGAGAGTTCATACACCACAACATCATCTGGCTGTACATCAGCAAGGACGCCAAGCGCTGGCACGCCGATATTTCCTACGAGCCATACCTTTTTACCCGCCGCTTCGAGAATAGATGCGATGAGGCTTGAAGTTGTCCCCTTCCCTTTTGATCCCGTCACGCCAATAATTGGCGCCGGACACTTAGCGAAGAATTCATTCGTTGCTGACCAGATTTTTCCGTCGGTCTGAATTTTATAAGGTGCAAGACCAGCGGTGCGCACCACCAAATCATAACCGTTCAAGTTCTTAAACACACCAGGCCCAAGAATGGTTCCAACACCATGTGGATACGTCGCGCCACCGTCAGCACGCTCATCAATAATCGTAATCTCGTTCGCCGGATCCTGAGACCAGTACGCGAAATTCTCCTGCCCCTCAACCCCGTATCCAGCAATCGCAATCTTCATAGTTTTATTCTATCGTACCTGGAAACAACTTTGAGATTTTACCGTTAAGTTCCAGCAGCTCTTCCTTGTCATTCCCGCTTACCGCAGCGAGCACCCAAGTGTTCGCGTCAATAAATTCTTGCGCGACCTTCATAATCTTTTCGCGCGTTACCTTACGAATCATGTCAGGCACCTTGTCGTAATCTTTCACGCAATCGTCGTTAAAATAACGGTTGGTGTAAAAACCAGTAATCTGCGAAACGGTTTGTGCACCCATTTGGTAGCGACCGAGGCCGAATGACTTCGCTGATTCAATCTCTTCGTCAGTAAGCTTGCCATCAAGTACAGCCTTTAGTTCCCGGCTCATAATATCAAATAGCGCTGGAGCGGTGTCGTGATTCACTTGGCCCGAGATATCCCAGGCGCTATCGTAAAAACTTGAACCACTGTATGAACCAACAAAATATGCCAAGCCGCGAGATCGTGCCTTGCCGTAAATACGAGAAGTCGCCGTTCCGGTAAGAATATGGTTGAGCGCGTTCATTGCGTCGAGTTCTTCTTCATCGAGCACACGTGGCAGGCTCATAGTCCATCCAAAGGTAAGGTTTGAAGCGTCTTTTCGACGAATCAAGTTCGGGTTTGCGCCGTGCAATTCATCGCGCGGTACTTCGAGCCGCTCACCTTCTGCAATATCAAAAGCTTCGAGCTGACGAATAATATCCGCTTTGCGCCCACGAAGCTTTCCAGCAATCACAAAACGCATGTTACGAGTTGTGTGCGTGCGACGGTGGTGCTCTTTTACATCGCTCAGCGTCACATTGTTAATCGTTGCGATTGCCTGGCGGTATGTCAGAACATCTTCGCCAAGCAGCTGCTGCACCTTTGGCCACAGAATACGGTGATGGTCGTTCAAGTAGCCGGTCAGCTCGCTGCGAACATTCCCCTTTTCAGCTTCAAGCTCCTTCTCGTTAAAGCGAGGCTGGCAGATACTGAGGCGCTGAAGCTCCAATACGCGGTCCCACTCAAAGTCGGCACAGTCCGCTTCATAAACCATTGCGAAATCAGAGGTGTACGCATTATGGTACGCGCCGTTCTTGGTGAATTCGGCTTCAAAAGCGCTCTCACTGCGGAAGCGGGCGTTCGCGCCGAACGCCATATGCTCCATAATGTGCGCAACTTGCTCGATGTCCTTACTTTTTGCGTACCGATTCCCGGCTCGGAAGTGAAACTGCATACTCATAACGGTCGCGCCCGGTACGTTAATCAGTAGGCCGCGAGCGCCATTTTTCAGTTTCACTTCTTCAACGGTATGATTCATCGTCTATTCTTTCGGTCGTATTGTTTATAGTAAGGTGCGGCTTCGACTAGCGTCGGCCAGTTTTGCGGTTTTGACGCTGACTCTTTTTCTTCTTGCGAGCAGTGTTCTTCTTGTGTGCTGCGTCATTGGCTTTTTCGGCTTTCTTTACCTTAAAGTCATCATCGCGATTCGCTTCGCCCTTGAGCACTTCATTCACACCCTTCTCTACTGAAGATTCAGCGAGACGAGTCAGTTCAGTGTCGTGGTCTTCTTCAGCACGAGCTACTGCGTCGCGAACGGTGACGTGCATAATTGCACGAAGTACTTCATCACGAAGGGTCGATTGAAGACTATCGAAAAGCTTCTGTGATTCAGAACGGTATTCAACAAGTGGGTCACGCTGACCAACACTTCGCCAGTGAATTCCTTCACGGAGGTGCTGCATGTTCTCGAGGTGTTGCATCCAAAGGGTGTCGAGCACCTGAAGGTAGACTTCACGCTCAACCTTGCGCATCACGTCGGTTTCGAGCTCTTCTTCCTTAGCGGCGTACGCCTTCTTCACTTCCTTGAGGGCAAGGTCGTACCGGTTTTTGTCGCGCTTCTCAACGCCAATTGCCTTGAGTTTCTTGTCGCTCAGTGGAAATACCTCTTCAAACTGCGCGTTGAAGTTCTTGTTGTTACGAGCCGGCACAACGGTAAGTTCGCGCACCTTGTTTTCCATGAGGCGCTCAATTTCAGCCTTAATGTCTGCGCCTTCAAGGATCTTGCGACGAATGGTGTACACCACGCGGCGGTGACGGTTAATCACGTTGTCATACTGGACGACATTCTTACGGTTGTCGAAGTTGTAGCCTTCCACACGCTTTTGCGCTGCTTCAAGGGTCTTTGACACCATCTTGTGCTGCAGTGGCATATCGTCATCAACACCAATACGTCCCATAAGTGCCGCAATACGCTCACCTTGGAAAATACGCATGAGGTCGTCTTCGGTCGATACGTAGAACTGAGTGATACCAGGGTCGCCCTGACGTCCACCACGTCCACGAAGCTGGTTGTCGATACGACGAGATTCGTGACGCTCAGAACCGATAACAACGAGGCCCCCAAGTTCTTTTACACCCTTACCGAGCTTGATGTCAGTACCACGACCGGCAATGTTTGTTGCGAGGGTAATGGCACCCTTTTCACCTGCTTTTTCAACAATAAGCGCTTCGCGTTCGTTGTTCTTAGCATTCAAAATTTCATAAGGGATCTTTTCTTTGTCGAGGTGCGCAGCAATCATTTCGTTCTTTGCAATTGATGCAGAGCCGACAAGAACAGGACGACCTTCTTTGTGGTGCTCCTTAATAACATCGGCGATTGCCTTAATCTTCGCCTTTTCAGTACGGAAGATGAGGTCTTCACGGTCTTCACGGGCAATTGGCTTGTTCGGTGGAATTTGCACCACGTCGAGCTTATAGATTTGTTGGAATTCTTCAGCTTCAGTGAAGGCGGTACCGGTCATACCAGAAAGCTTCTTGTACAGACGGAAGTAATTCTGGAATGAAACGGTTGCAAGCGTCATGCTCTCTTGAAGGATCGCAACATTTTCCTTTGCTTCAATTGCCTGGTGAAGGCCTTCGTTGTAACGACGACCTTGCATAAGACGACCGGTAAATTCGTCAACGATGATGACTTCACCGTCCTTGGTAACCACATAATCTTTGTCGCGCTTGAACAAGGTTTGTGCACGAAGTGCTTGGTCGAGGTGGTAGACAGAACGAACGTATTCTGGGCTGTACAAGTTTTTTACTCCGAGGAGCTTTTGTACCTTTTCAACACCGTCATCAGTCAAAGCAACCATGCGGCGCTTTTCATCGAGTGCGTAGTCTTCGGGAGTAAGCTTTGCGGCAATACGAGCAAACTGTTGGTAGTTTTCAGGGTTTTCGCTTGCTGGCGCGCTAATAATAAGCGGCGTGCGAGCTTCGTCGATAAGAATCGAGTCAACCTCGTCAACGATTGCGTAGTGCAAGTCACGCTGACGAAGCAGGTCTACTTCGTTCACCATGTTGTCACGGAGGTAGTCGAATCCAAATTCGTTGTTGGTACCGTAAGTAATATCAGCAGCGTAGGCTTCTTTACGCGTTACTGGGCGGAGGTGCTTCATACGAGGATCAGTGTGATCTTCGTTTTCATAGCGAGGGTCAAAAATGAATGAGGCATCGTTAATGATCACACCCGTTGAAAGCCCGAGGAAGTTGTAAAGCTCACCCATCCAACCGGCGTCACGTTGCACGAGGTAGTCATTGACCGAGACAACGTGCACACCTTTTCCTTCAAGGGCGTTGAGGTAAACAGGAAGGGTTGCAACAAGCGTCTTACCCTCACCGGTCTTCATTTCAGCGATATCACCTTCGTGCAGCACCATACCACCAATGAGCTGTACGTCGAAGTGACGCATACCAAGAACACGATCACTGGCTTCACGAACCAACGCAAACGCGTCTGGCAAGATTGAATCGAGTGTTGTCCCCTTCTTCGCAAGACGCTTTTTTAACGCCTCTGTCTGCTTTTTAAGCTCTGGCTTTGAGAGCTTCTTGTACTTATCTTCAAGTGCATTAATTGCGGCGACTTTTTTCTCGAGTCGCTTCAGCGTCTTCTTCTGTGGGTCACCAAAAATCTTGGTGAGCGCCGCCTGCCTTGTAATTGCCATGTTATGTGGTACCCCGCCTTTCAGGAAATAATCGGTAAATTACTTTAGTGATTATTATAGCACAAAGGGGTGAACAGAAAGCATGCTATACCATACTTTTTCACGCAATTATTACAGGGCCGGTCCTCGAGACGTTGAATTTCCCGCCGTACCATCCCAAGCCCAACCAGGAGTATCGCCATCGGCGTACGGGTACAGTGTTGAGCCTTCAGTGAGCATGACTTCGTCGACATAATAGGTTTCACCAACGGCACCAGTTGCGGTAAGTATATTGACGTATACCGATGCCTGGTTTGATACGCCGGTTACGGAAATGCGCTTTGTTTCACCAGCTGTAAATGTATAATCCTGTGCAAATACCGTACTCGTTGTGCCCGCTTGGCGAACACCGATCGTCACCGTTCGAGCGGCCGATGAGTACACGGTAGCAGACGCGGTATAGGTGCTGCCTACCGTTACCGCTGAGGGAAGCGTATATGAAGCGCGCAGTGCCGCTGCGGCCGTATCCGTTCGTACGCCCCTAAACACCCACTTGCCACTCACCTGTACACGAGTTGGACCAAGGTTTCCGGATGAGCCCGTCCACCCATTCGCGTCCGTTTCAAGCGAAGGGTTTCCAACAAGGTTGACGATAACAGTGCCCCCTGGGGGTGCATGACCAGGACATACCCCAGCAACAGGCGTAATATTTGTATTGGTTGCGTAGAACGCCTTACCATTCGCGGTCGATGTAAGACAGTAGCTTGTTCCGCCCGAACCAAGCGTATATTGGTAGGTTGTCCCGCTCGTCTCATTGAGACCCGCAGCGGCCAGAAAGGCATTTTTATCCGCAGGGAATGTCTCTCCGTTTTGAATTGATACCACAGCAAGCTTTTTCGCAGCCTGAGCTGCTGCATTTTGCGCAACTGAATCTTTCGCGCGTTGCGTAATGCCGTTATAGGCCACGATCGTGACGGCAGCAAGAATAGCAATCACCACTACAACAATGAGTAGTTCAACGATCGTAAATCCAAGTTTGTCTGTTTTAGAAGTGCCCGCCCTCATACAAACAGTCTAGCATGGACAATCTTCAATAGCCAAACCACTTATGCTAGTGACTTGCTTGAACTTTACGCTGTTGAATTGTGTCCTTATATTTATGGAGCTGTGCAATAAGTTTCGCTTCCACAATATCAATTGCCGCGTGCATGTTCATGGTTGAGTCTTTGGCGATAATGGTCTTTTCAGGAACTTTAAGAATGACCTCGGCTTCATACTTATTGCCGTGATCACGGTTTACCTGGCGTAGCTTCACATCAGCAACGAGCGACTTGCGCGCGTGCGACGGTACGTATCTATCAAGCTTTCCAACCCTATCTATAACGTATTTCTGCATTTTTTCGCTGACGTTATATTTAATACCAGTGATATCGATAGATGCTATCATATCTTCCCTCCTGTTTTGGTTGGCTGATAGTTACATTATACCACGGGGAAAGCATGACCAGCTTAAGGTCGAACTTTTAAATTGGAAATCCAAGCACCAAATGCAATCACCCCGATAACAACAATACCAAAGCCAATTCCCTGGAAGAATGTCGTATCGCCATGAAACAAATCAAAACTAAATGAAGCGAGAATAATCACCGCCAAACAGCCAATAATAACTGTCCAGCCTTCCCAACTTACTGGCACCCAGCCCCAGCCGAGATCTTTTGTGAAAAGTCCCTGTCGCTTTCGAAACCAGTATTTACTCATATCAACTCCCGTTCTTAGAGTGTTTCTCGCCCACCGATGTACGGACGAAGCACCTCAGGAATGACAACGGTGCCGTCTTCTTGTTGGCCGTTTTCGATAATTGCAATCATAGCACGACCCAAGGCGAACGCAGTGGCGTCATTGGTGTGAATAAGTTCCAGTGAGCCATCTTCACGGCGAACGCGAGTATTAAGACGACGCGCCTGATAATCGGTCATATAGTCAGCGGTGTGCGTTTCACGGTATTGGTCTTGGCCAGGAAGCCATGCTTCCATATCGATACCGCGTGCATTTGGCTTTCCGATGTCAGCGGTACACTTTTGAATGACCTGGTACGGCAAGCCGAGCTGACTCAAGAGGTATTCTTGAATTGCGACCATCAAAAGGTGTTCGCTTAAGCCATCAGCACCAGTAGTGAAGCTTTCCATTTCGAGCTTATCGAATTGATGCATCCGAAGAATACCTTCCATGTCCTTGCCATACGTCCCTGCTTCGCGGCGGAAGCTTGTTGCGTAGCCTAGATAACGCAGCGGAAGTTGCGCTTCAGAAAGAATCTCGTTCGCGTGCATGCTTCCCATCACGTGTTCGGCGCTTCCCTGGAGCCATAGGTCATCTTCTTCAAGCTTGTAACGGTCATCGCGTGGCTCAAGGCGATCCATTGCATCATACAGCTCTGTGCGAATCATCAGCGGCGGCAAAATTGGCGTAAACGGCTTCGTTGAAATGCCTTCGAGGCCGGCGTTCTTTGCAATCGTTGCGATTGTTTCAGAATCACTTAAAGAATTCATAACAAATTGAATAATCGCAAACTGAAGCTTTACGAGGTCACCCTTAATGTAGGCAAAGCGACTTCCCGCAACCTTTGCGGCGCGCTCTTTATCAATCCAGTCGCGCTGTTCGGCAATATCCCAGTGGTTACGTGGCGTAAAGGTAAACTTAGTCGGCTCACCTACCAACTTTGCAACCACATTCTCATCTTCAGAAGCACCAACAGGAACATCGGCAGCGGCCATGTTTGGAACTTTCTTTTGAAGCGTCAGAACATCCTGCTCAACAAGCCCAAGACTTTCTTCGAGCTCAGCAAGCTCTACTTTAATTGCCTTCCCCTCATCAATAACGGCCTGGTCGGGCTTGCCCTGTGCGCCTTTCATCTTTGCAGCGTTCGCGTTGCGGCGCTCACGAAGTTCGTCGGCACGCGCCGAGAGTTCACGGCGACTATCATCAAGCTCAATCAGCTTTGCAATGTTTACATCATAGTTTTTGCGTCGTGCATTTTCTTGTACGGCGTCGGCGTTTTCGCGGATGAATCGGATATCTAACATACTGGGCATATTTTACCACAATTCCAATGCATACCTCTATAAATATTGACATTAATAATCATAAGTGATATAATATACTGGTTAGTCTTCCGTCTTTACGACGCAACATACGACTCGTCCTTTCCCTACATTCCGCAGACCTGGAGGTTCTCATGGAATTCGACATTGTCACCATTGACCCTGTCGTGATGAACTGGTGGCTTCTCGCCATTCCCGTCATCATCGTGGCCCTCTGCATTGCCGCCTACCTCGTGGCGATGAAAGTCCTTAGCAAGAGCGAGCATCGAGCGCTCCGAGCATTTGGAGCCCAGATGAACACCTCAATCTTCGCCATGTTCGCGTTTGCTTTTATCGGCCTGATGGTCGGCATTGGCAGCATCTCGCTTTCTCCCGAGCTCGTGATCGTACCTCGTGCGCTCACGACCGCCCTCGAAGAGCAGCTGGACTACACTGAAGTGAACGTGCCCGCGTCAGGCCACTTCAGCGCACGGAACGTCGAGAACATCCCCGTCTCCGGACGCCTCGTGGAGATCAAACCCAACGTCTTCACCGTAGTGGTGTCGAGCCAATAGGCTCCACCACCGCATCATTCCACCCACCCATCGAAACACCCACCCGTCGTTTCGATGGGTGGGTGTTTCACTTTTGGAACTTTTTTATTCCGTTCGAAGCGCTTCAATCGGATCGAGCTTCGCAGCTTTTCGTGCCGGGAACCAACCAGCGAGCATGGCAATAATAATCAACACAATAATCATGATTGCGATTGGAATCGGCTGGAAGATAAGCAGGCTCGTACCTTCTGACAAACCAAGCGCGCTCGTAATCCATGGGTTGGCAATTAACCCGGCGACCACAGCAATTGAAGCGCCGATGATACCGCCAAGGAATCCAATCCAAGCCGCCTCAAACTGGAACAAACGGCTCACGGACTTACCGCGCATACCAAGCGCCTTCATAAGGCCGATTTCACGGGTACGTTCGAGAACGCTAATGTACTGGGTATTAATAATACCGAAAACACTGGCAATGAGCGCGATAATACCAAACCCAAGCACAATGCCCTGAAGCGTATTTACTACGGTAAAGACGACACCCTGGAGATCTTTCGCAGTCTGCGCGTAAAACTCATCTTCTTTCAATTCAGCTTTCACCGCTTCAGGGTCAATACCGTCTTTTACCACGGCCGTTGCGCCAAGATACTTCTGGTACTGTGTTGTTCCCTCGGTGGTGAATTCACTAATAGCACGGGCTGCATCTGGTGCAATTTGAATGCTACTGGAAGACGTGAGTGCTTCTGCTGATTTCGCCGAAATCGCACGAATCGTAAAGCTAAATTCTTCGGTCTTTGGAAGAAGAAGCGCCTGAACAGCTTCCTCACCGCCACTGGCGAATGCCGCTTGGAGTTGCTCTGGAGTTGGACTTGCCGTTGCCTGAACGGCCGTCATCACAACTGTTTTGCCAATCAGCTCTGAAGCAGATTGCACCACCTTATTTTCAATCAGCACATCAACGTATGAACCAGGTATCACCACTTCGTTTTCTGCGATATCAGTATTCTGAGGAGGTAATGTCCCCTCAGACACGTCACTGATAATTGTTGAGTTGTAGGTGGTTACATCGGCCACGAACTTTGTATCAGTATCGCCAAATGTCATGTACTGAACTGTTGGCGTGTAAGTTGGCACGACATTCGTCAGATCGTCACGCGCCGCCAAAGTATCGATATCGGCTTGTGTAATCTGCTTAATCGTCAAGCCTTGAGTTGTTGTTGCATCTGGATCATACACACGAAGTGATGACTGCATAGCAGGACCTTCGGTGATCTCATCGTCACGTACAATAAACAATGCTTGCGGGTTCACATTAGAGTTTATGAGGTTGTCCGCATACTGACGCGCACCCTCACCTGCCGCCAGTGACACAGTAATAGTGAATGCACCGACAGCAATCGCAAGACTCGTAAGAATTGTTCGAGCCTTTGCGTTACGGAGGCTTCGCGCTGCTCGACGAGCGATATCAACCGTTTTCATTATTTCGCCCCTTTCTTAACAGGCGCACCGCCCACCATTCGCTCGATCTTGCCGTCCTTAATGTAAATCTGAATATCGCACTTACTTGCAAGGTCGCTATCGTGGGTCACAATAATCAAGGTGCTTCCGCCCTGCTTGTTCAAACCGAACAAAAGGTCTTCAACTTTTTCACCCGTCGTGGAGTCGAGATTACCCGTTGGTTCATCGGCGAAAATAATACTTGGCTTGTTTACAATCGCACGTGCAATCGCGAGACGCTGTTTCTGTCCACCTGAAAGATTGCGAGCTTTTTGTTTAATTTTATCGCCAAGATCGACCGTATTGAGCGCCGCTTCGATACGCGCCTTGCGCGTACGGGCACCGACGCGGCTAATTTCAAGCGGCAGCGCAACGTTGTCATAACAGGTCTCGTTTGCTTGTACGAAAAACGCCTGGAAAATAAAACCGATTTTTTCTGAACGGAATTTATCAACCGCCTTGTTCTTAAGCTTCAAGATATCAACCCCGTCAATAACCACTTCCCCAACTTCCGGACGATCAAGCCCGCTCATGGCATGCATAAGCGTCGACTTACCACTTCCCGATTTACCAACAATCGCAACGCTCGCACCGTCTGGAATACTAAAGCTCACGTCGTCGAGCGCCTTAAATTCACTGTGCTTTTTGCCATACGTCTTTGTGACGTTTTTGACTTCAATCACTCGTAGTTCCCCTCCAATTTTACTGTATTTATTGTAGCATGAGCTTAATACGAATATTCGTCTTGATACTGAGGCTGAATAATCACCGCTGCGCATCCCGTGCGGTGCGTTTCTGCTGGTACCGTTTTACCATTATAGGTAATTGACCCTGAAGTTACTCCTGCGACACTTACATGCGTGTCATCGGCGGACGAGCCATTCGCGCAGACATCCGGCTGAGACACCGTGAGTTGTCGTACCGTCCCCGCAGTGACTTCAAGACCGGTCTTTGCTTGAACCTCGAGGTTTTGAATACTACTTTCGTCGAGCATCACCCAGCCCTCACCCTTCACCACTACCTTTTCGTATGACCCTGCGATTGAAATACTTGAATAGTCATACGGTGAGTCTACAGTGAGCTCTGGCTGAGTGGTTCCGCTATAGGAAAGCTGCGCACCAACACTATCTGACCCAGCGATAACCGTCGACATAGCTGGACCGTACACAGTCAAAACCGGTTGAACAAATGAATTACGGAAACTGTTTGGCACTTCAAGGGTAATTGTTGCCTTTTGGCCATCTACCTTCACAATTGCCTTTGAAGATGGTAGTGCGTTGAGCTCGTAGCGAGGCGTTCCTTTGTCAACAACGTAGCGCACCGTCCCAGAATCCGGGAAGAGGTCTTCTGTATCAGGGTCGGCAACCGTCTTAAGCGACAACGTTACGGTCTGCACCGAGCTAAACTCAGTCGGAAGATTCGCCCATGTTTGACGCATCATACTACGCGTTTCATTTGCCACACGAAGTGATTGCGTACTTGCTATACCAACTGTCGCCGCGAATGTTGTAATCCCCAGGACCGTAATGATGATAGCACTCACGAGCATTCGCTTTGTAAGTGTTCGTTTGAAGAATGCATACGCAATAAGCCCAAAGAGTGCCGATAGAAGCGACAGCCCTAGAAGAACAATCCCAAATACCATCCAGACAATCCATGAGTTATCAGCACCAAGCCCAATGAACCCATTGGTCATATCAAGGAAGCCCTTGTCGGCCGTTGCGGCGGCGACAAGCAGTGCAATGACGACAATACCCGTAATCACCGCACCAACCGCACTCACCGTTCCAAAGAGTACGGAGAAAACACGCTGCAATACTGGGGCAACTCGGTTTTCTGGGGCACGATCTTCGTCGGCATTCAGCTCTTTAATAGACTCAAGCGTGACGTCCTTACCTGCAAGTTGCAACTTTTCCGTCGCAGTCCGCGCTGGCGGCAGGATAATCCAAAGAAGAATATAGGCAAAGAATGCAAAGCCAAATGAAATGAAGAGTAACACAATAAAGCCAAGGCGCGCCCATACCGGGTTGAAGTTGAAGTAGACAGCAATACCACTTAACACGCCCCCAAGCACGGCGTCGTCCACTGAACGATACATACGCCGACCGGTCATCTCTTTCGAAGACCCAATCGCAATATCACCTTCCTCGCCGGCAAACTCGTGCGGCTCGCCCAGTTGCTTTCGAAGTGCAGCAACATCATCGGTGCTAATGACACCATTGGGCTTCACGCCGCGCTCTGCGAGGAGTTCGGTCATGCGAATTTCAATATCTTCAAGCACCTCTTTGTCATCGGTATAGGTTTCGAGGCTTTTTATGTATTTCTCCAACTGCTTCTTCGCCGCAATCTCAATATCGTACGCGGTTTTTGCAATGTGGATTCGGG
>CAMLKA010000016.1 GCA_946480535.1 uncultured Candidatus Saccharibacteria bacterium
CAGAAGGTGGTCTTGGCGGTGGAACAATGGTTGCAAGCGGTACTCCTGAAGAAATCGTAAAGGTTGCCGATTCGTTTACGGGTAAGTACCTCAAGCCACTTCTTTAGTACCTCAGTATTGCCTAATTATTCTCTCAGTAATACAATAGCGACAATTACCTAGGGAGGATACCAATGAAACAAATAGCAACTTGGAAAGTCGTACTTTTAACGATTGTGACATTTGGTATTTACGCAATTTTCTGGGCAGCTCGTAATCGAGATTACCTTGCAAAGCACGATAAGAAGGCGAAGTTACCGCGGTGGCTGTGGCTTGTAGCATTTCCAATAGCATACGGGTTATTTTATACGGCGTGTATCGCTGCTGGAATTCTTGCGGGCCTTATGGTCATTTCTGCCGACGCGGCTATTATGACAATGCGCGTTTCTGGAGCTACGGTTCTGATTCTTACAGTCCTACTTGGTTCATGGTGGGTATGGCACTTTGGCACCGCAATGCAGAAATATCTGAAGAGCCCGGTCACACGTGGCTGGGCGGTTGCGCTCTTTATTTTCATCGGCCCATTTGTCGCTTCGTTTTACCAGTACTTCATTAATAAAAAGAGTGAGGTTAAGGGAGAAAGGGCGAGTCGACCAAGTGTCGGGTTTGTTTTGCTTGCTGTGTCGTTGATTTTGCTCTCACTCGTTTCAGCATTCAGCACGATTCTGACCTATAAAGAGA
Source organism: uncultured Candidatus Saccharibacteria bacterium (assembly GCA_946480535.1). The sequence goes on from CAMLKA010000016.1 coordinate 721, forward strand.
CAGAAGACAGCCTTCGCGTTGAAATTACGACGATTCAAAATAATACAAAAGCAGCTAATGCTGTGTACGAAAACTATCTTCGTTGTGCGGCGCAGCTTGAAGTTGATTATCCGGGTGCATTGACGACGGATAATGAAGCTGCGTACAATGCCGATCTTCAAAAGTGTAATGAGCTTTACGATAAGTACATCGAAACGCTCGACGCGTATTAAACTACGTATCAATTGAGAGAATCATAACGCTATATTCGGGCATGGAGATAATTGCCTTGCCCGAAGCGTCTGCTTTTGCCATGGTAAAGCGTGTTTCGTGGAAGTCGACGCTATAGCCCTTCCAGCTACTGTTGAAGCGAACGCGCCAGTGTCCTTCGTAAGGGAAGTAGAGCTCATAGTCTTGGAAGCTGGTGTCGCTGAAATTAACAAGGATAACGGTATCGTCGCCGGGGCCACCCTGGTCTTTACGGTGATAGGCAATAACGCTGTTGGCATCATCGCGATGAATAAGTGACGTATATTGACCGAGGAGCCCTTTGGTATTATTGTGACGGTTTAATCGCAGGTCAATGAGGTGCTTGTGAGCCAGGACGATACCGGCAAATTGGTCGGTCTTTTCCCATTCCAGCATTTGCCAATCGTTAAAGGCGCCTTCTTGCATGAATTCTTGACCCTGAAGGAGCATTGGTATGCCAGGGGCGGTGAGCGTCATTGCGTTTGCAAGGAGGGTTTGGTGCCGCGCGTAAGCGTTTTCGGCGTTACCTGGTGCCGCCACTTCATTCAGCCGAGCCGATCCGTTTGCGGCAGAGTCGTGTGAGTCGCTAAAAATCACTTTATCAAACGCGTCGCCGCGGTATGAATGCCCTAGCTCATAGGCAATCCCTGCCAGGCGAGGCTGGGAAGGACTTTCAACTAGGCCCATGCCTTCACGGACGACATGAGGAAAACCAACTTCCCACTGTGCGTTAAACCCTGTGCCGCCGTCTTTAGCGGGTTGTACGAGTCCGGCTGTACTGGAATTGTCCTCGGCGATCATTAGGCTATTAGGATTAATTTTGCGAGCGAGTGCCGTAACTTCAGATAAAAGTGACCAGGCTTCAGGGATATCATAGGCAGGCGCGTCATTTTGCCCCTTCATATTGCGCATAAAAATAGTCGAGTCGACACGGAGCCCGTCAATGTTAAATTCGGTTAGCCACATTTTGACGTTATCAAGAATAAATTGTCGCACTTCTGGCCGGCCGTAGTCAGGTCGTCCGCCCCATGGGGTGTCGCCGCGTTCATCGTTATAGAAGTAAATGCCGCCGCGGTTATTTTCGCTCCAGCCATCGTATTGCCATAGATCGGTTTCTTTGAAAAAGTGGTTGTATACGACATCCAAGATAACCCCTATGCCCTTTTGGTGGCAGGCTTTCACAAACTCAAGGAGCCCATGCCGTCCTCCGTAGGAGTTTTCAACTGAGAAGATATGGTTTGGTGCGTATCCCCAGCCATAGCTCATGGCCATGCTGGTAACGGGCATGAGCTCGACAAAATTCACCCCGAGGTCTTTGAGGTAATCAAGTTTTTCAATGGCGGTATAGAACGTACCTGTGGTTGACGCGTCGGGTCGATGAAAGGTGCCAATGTGCAGTTCGTAGATAATAGCCTCATTGTGCTTGGTGGCGACAAACTCGTCGGCACCTTGCCAATCGAAATCACCAACGACGATAACTGATGATCCGTTGTCGGAGTCGGTGATTTGGCGCGCGTACGGATCGTTTTTATCAAGCTTCGTTCCGTCGGCTGCGGTGATTTGGTATTTATAGGACTGGCCCGGCTCCGCTTCAACATCTTGCACTGACCAATAGCCATGGCCGTCGTTCGTCATTGGAATTTCTTTAGAGCTAAACTCTATCGAGAGCATGAGTGAGACATGTTTTGCAAACGGTGCCCAGACACAAAAATCAACGCCTTTGTCATGCACGACTGCGCCAAGATGTTTATTTGCGTGATGCCCCATACTAGTGAATAGTATGGAGGCTTAAGCGGTATTTGACAACACCCGTAAAGGGTTATTTTTTCTTGCTAAAGACAACGGCGAATTGTTTTTTGATACTTCCGACGATTGCTTGGCGGTTTTTCTTGTCTTTGAGGATCTCAATCATTGGTGGCAGCAGTGAGATAAAGACGATGAGGAAGATGATAGGCAAGATAACGGTGTCGATATCAATGCCCGTTGCCACAATTGCCTTACCCGCAAAGTATCCAAGGTAGGTGATACCAAAGGTCCAAAGAAAGCCGCCAATAAGGTTATAACCGAGGAATTTCTTGTATTCCATCTTTCCAATACCGGCAACAATAGGAGCGAATGTACGAACGATTGGAACGAAGCGAGCCATGATGATAGTTTTTCCACCGTGTTTTTCATAAAACTTCTGTGCTGTTTGAATATGCGCTTGTTTAAAGATCTTTGCGTCAGGCTTTTTAAAGAGCTTAATGCCGAACTTGCGCCCGAACCAGTACCCCACGGTGTCACCAAGCACCGCGGCGATAAAGAGTAGTACAACAAAGACATGAATATTAATAGGAACATTGCCGGGAAGAATACCGGTGGCGTAGAGTGCTCCGGCGGTGAAAAGAAGGCTATCGCCGGGTAGGAAGAAGCCAATGAGAAGCCCTGATTCTGCGAAGATAACAACCAGAATGGCAAAGATACCAAGCGTAATAATAATATCAACAAGGTCAAAGCCAGGAATGGCCCCGAAGGTGGTCAAACTCGATACAAGTGTTTCAAACATACTTTATTTATTGTAGCACGGCCGCCCATTCTGGGGTCTTTCAGCTTTATCACAGAAAAAGGCGTATAATAAGACATGCAATATCAATTTCCGTAAAGGTATCCACCAGTAAGGAGGAGAGACATGGGAGATAAGATTAACTTAAAGCTCGATGTACGAGAGCTACAGGGAAAGAAGGCTGCTCGCCTTCGACAACAGGGGATTATTCCTGGTGTTGTATATGGACATGGGTTTGATCCAATTCTTGTGCAGGCTGAATATGGAGTGCTTGATAAAGTTGTCCATGAGGCTGGAAAGCACACGCCTGTCCACGTAACAATCGATGGCAAGAAGAAGATAACCCTGATTAAAGATATCGACCGCAACCCAGTAAAGGCACGAATTCGTCACGTATCATTCCATGCCGTGAAGGCAAATGAAGTCGTGAATGCCGAAGTGCCAATTCACCTGATTGGTGAAGGTGAGAGCGAAGCTGAAAAGGCCGGACTCATTGTCCTTCAGGCAATTGAAGTAGTGGAAATTAAAGCGAAGCCAGCCGACCTTCCAGAGGCGCTTGAGGTTTCAATTCTTAACCTTGCGACCGATGAAGATAAGGTAACACTCGCCGACATTACGTTGCCACAGGGTGTTGAATATGCCGATATAGAGCAAGACCTCGATCTTGTTGTCGCAAACGTGTACGAGCCGGCTGCACTTGAAGCGGCCAATGAGGCGGCTGCGGGTGACGCCGAGCCAGAAGACGTCGCTGATGTAGAGGCTGAGCATGGAAGCGATACGCCACAGGATACCCAGGCTGAAGAAAGTCGTCCGGGTGGTAAGCTGCAGGATGAGCCAAAGCAATCAAACGTTGACGCGAATAAAAACTAGCTGATTCATATAAGAAAAAGCGGCCGCTATGCTCTAGGCCGCTTTTTCAAATGCCACGCGCGCAACGCGGCGGGTGAGTTCATTGCGATCTTCCATGAGTTGAGGGAAGTCACCTGAATACTTACTCATACGAACGGTCGCCTGATCAATAGCGCTTAGGAATCCATCTTCATCAAGACCGTACCACGTTTTAATTTCTGAACCCTGGTTGTAGAAGTGGGTGAAGCCCGGGTCAAGCTTATCGAATGTTTTCACAAAACAGGCCTCGGGGTCTGCAAGTGATTCATAGTCCTCGATAAGTGCAACAAATTCGGGCCATTGTTGACCATATTCTTCTTGAATACGCATCAGTGCGCGGGCTTCGTTTACGTGCTTTTGCTGCTCTTGTTCGGTAGTCATGCCAAGTGATGGGGTGTCGCCGGCATATGCTTCGATAATATCGTGAATTAACGCGTAGGCTGCGACTTTGCTTATATTTAATTCTGGGTAGAATTCTTTTGCGTAGGGAACTGCCATCTTCATTAAATGAATGGCATGACGGGCGTCTGATTCGGGAAGTCCATCACGATCTCTGGTTGCGCGGGTGATGTCAGCGTAGAGATCTGAGAGTGCATCGAGCGGCTGCTTCTTTGGGGCAAATACGTTTGGAAGGTGAAGGAGTTTTGCTCCCGCCCGGTCGATACCATCACCGTTCTTGAGTGAAAGTGCTAATACATTAATACCGTTTCGCAACATGCGCCGATAGCGAGGCTCTCCGTCGAAGTGGGGGTCTATGGCACGGTGTATATTGGTGCTTCGCTCTATGAGTGTATCGACGCGTTCAATACTAGTATTCATGCTCATCATAGGTGTACTCCTGGGCGTGATATGAAGCACCCTTATCGATAAGGTCAATGAAGTCGCGGGCACTTTCGAAGGTTTTTTCTTTCGCCATAAACTCTTCTTGTGTGAGCCATTCGTTGTGGCCACCTTCAAAGTCGACGATAAGTTCGCCTTCGTATGCATTGGCGTACATAATCACAAAGACTTTATCTTCAAGCAGTTCGCCCGTAGCTTTCTTGTAATCGCGCTTGTGGAAGATCATTTTGTAAGTGAAGTCGGCGGTGAGGCCGGTTTCTTCCAGAAGTTCTCGTTTAGCCGCTTCCTCAAACGATTCACCCCAGCGAATCTTGCCGCCCAAACGCCCCCAGAACCCGTAGTACGGTTGCTTGAGGCGCTGTTGGGCGATGAACTCGCGTCGTCCGTTGTTATCACGCTCGAGTACAACAACGACTGATACTTTAGGTTGTTTTTCGATTTCGTTTTCGTCGGTGTCCATGCGGTTGGCATATTCTTTACCCGTAGGGGAAAGTTGGTAGCCGGTGTTGGTCTTAAGGACGTATCCCGTCTCGACGAGTTTTTTGATATGGAAAGTGAAGTGGTCACTTGTAAGATCGCTATCTTTTTGTAGTTCGGCAAATGTTGCTTCAGGTGTAAAAAGCAAGTGCCGAAGAATAGCTACTTGGGTTGAGTGTGGATTTGATTCGTAACTCATAGGTCTCCTTTACTGTACAAGCGTCACTGTAGCAAAGGCAAACATAACCTTCTAGTAAAGTCGAGTTTACTCTTCTTCGATAAAACCACCGGATTGGTGTGCCCAAAGGCGAGCGTATTGCCCCTTTTTCTTGAGGAGTTTGTCGTGATTGCCGTCTTCAATAATTTCGCCATCGTGCATCACAATAATGCGATCGAGTTTTGAAATCGTTGAAAGTCGGTGGGCAATCACGATACTTGTGCGTCCCTTCATAAGTTCGGCCAGCGCTTCCTGAATGAGCTTTTCACTTTCACTGTCGAGTGCACTTGTGGCTTCATCGAGAATGAGCACCGGAGCGTCTTTAAGGATTGCACGAGCAATGGCAATACGTTGGCGTTGTCCTCCGGAAAGTTTAATGCCGCGTTCACCGACGAGTGTTTCGAAGCCTTCGGGTAGTTTCTCGATGAATTCAAGCGCATTGGCGCGGCGGGCGGCTTCTGTCACTTGTTCTGGCGTTGCGTCCGGCTTGCCGTACATAATGTTTTCACGAAGTGTTCGGTGGAAGAGCATAGGTTCTTGTGGGACGTAAGCGATTGCTTCGCGAAGACTTCCTTGGGTCACTGCCGAGATTGATTGGCCATCAATAAGAATTTCTCCCTTTTGAATGTCAGAGAATCGCAAGATAAGCTTGGTGAGCGTCGTCTTACCAGAACCAGAGTGACCAACCAGCCCAACGCGCTGGCCTGGCTTTATCGCAAGGTTGAAGTTCTTGAAGATCGTGTCGCTCTTCTTGGCGTCGGCGTGACGGAAGGTCATGTCGTTAATTTCAAGCTTTCCCTTGTCTGCTTCGAGTTTTGTTGCATGAGGAGCGTCTGACACGGATTGGTGCGTGTTAAGAATGAGGCTCATTTCACGAGCATCACCGAAGATACGGTTAAGTTGACGCAACATACCGTTGAAGCCCCAAAGGTTACCAAGGATTTGCATGCTGTAGCTTACTGCCAGCATGAGTGTACCAATTGCGACGCCAAACCAAACACTACCGAAAATAAGTGTCACAAAAGCCGAGGTCATGATGACGGTAATAATGAGGCCAAACCAGAAGTCACGAAGAATGACAGCCGTACGAATTTTAAATCCAGCTTCACGTGCGTCGCTGGCAAATTTCTCGAAACGCTTTTTCTCGTGTTTTTCGCGGCTAAAGCTTTTCACTGCAAGAATATTTGTAATACTGTCGGCAATTTGCCCACTGACTTTATTGTGCGTTTCTGCTTCAACGACATTCAGCTCGCGGATTGAACGGAAGCTCACCCACGCAACACCCATAAAGAGAATTGCAAATACCGCAAGCGCAACCGCAAACCAAGGAAGAATAGGCGCAAGAATGATAAACGTGAAGACGAACGCGTATACCATCGGTGCAATGTTGAATAGATATAAATCAGCAAGGCGCGCAAAAGCACCGGTGAATTTGTTTGACTGCGACACCAACGAGCCACCAAAGCGATTGGTGTGAAATTCCATCGACTGTTCGGACAGTGCGTCAAATACTTTGCGGTTTAGTTCGTAGATAACTTTGTCGTTCATGGTCCATTGCAGGAACATCACGAGGCGCCAGAGGATGAGTTCGCCAATACCCACAATCACAACAAAGGCGATGATGTAGGGGAGGAAGGTCGAGAGAAGTTGGTCGGCAGGGATGTTCTCGGTGGTCAAGCGGTTCACTACAAGTGAAATGATAAACAGTCCTGCGTACCCTGTTGAGAAGATGGCCAGTGGCTGGAGTATCATTGCCGGAATAAAATAGCGCTTGTAATTGCGAATAGTGCCCCAGAAGAGGCGCAGGGTTAAGCCGATCTCGGCAGAGTCTTTTTGCGTTTTCGTCATAGATTCTTTCCTTTAATGTGTGATTGCTTCAATCGTGCCGAAGCGCGTCTTATCGAAGACTTTTTTACCAAGTACCTCAATTCCTAAAGGAGATTGCGTACTAATTATTATTGTTTCGTTGATAGTTTTGCCGGCATGGGGAGTCCAATCGCCAGCAATGAAATACGATTTGGTATCTATTATGACGGTTGAGCCAATATTCACCAAGTCTTTACGCTTTTTTGGAAGTGTCAGGGCTGCGTTTTGTCGAATGCTCTTTAATTTTGAGTATTCGGCAAACATAACGGATTGTTTATCGCGTAGTGCGTCAAACGGAGCGTTGTCATGCCATGTTTCCGAAGACTGGTTAAAGACATCGTAGAAATCGGGGCCAAGATCTTGAATTTGTTTTTCAAGTTCAGCAATACGATTCTCGAGCCATACCTTATCTTCGGGAACTATATAGAGTTCCTTCTGAGTCATGTATCTCCTCGAAAGTTAAATAGTGTTAGTTGATGAGAGAGTCGTGAGCGGTTCGGCTCGTCCGAACGTCGACGGCTAGAGGACCCGGGGGTCATAGTGAAAATTATTATAGAAGCGAATTACGTATCTGTAAAGGTTTCTTTAGGAAAATGGCCAGCATGGTAGGCAAGGATTTTACGAATAGTACCTTTCGGAAGCGGTTCATCGTTTTTAAACTGGAGTGTTCCTCGACCGGAGCGGTGAGGGAGCATCATACGATGGATGTTGGCGTCGTTTTTGGGTTCAAAGATTGCATAGAGGCCAATATGATCTTTGGCGGCCGCAAAATGAACAATACCCCGCTTGCCAGGAGCGGGGCGATAGGTTGGCATGCCGTAGCTTATATCTTCAATTGTTTTAGGGAAGGTGGCCTGAATGGCAGACCGCAGCCAAGAGAGTCGTTCGCGGATTGGCTCCGGGAAGTCCTCGATGTATTCGTCTACGAGGGGACTCTTTTGGTAGCTCATGCTTTTATTATACTCTTTTTTTGGGATTGTCTAGGGGCTGGTTCGGTATGTTTCGACGACATCTGCAGCCCAAGTTGAACCAGGCGCAGAGGCCCTGGTGAGACGTGGCGCGAAGCCGTCTCGAAATGTACCGGACAGCCGCTGGACAACAGAGGTGGAAATGTGTATAATGGGCTACGATGCAAAAAATTCTTCTCTACTACAAATTTACGCCGATTAGCGACCCGGAAGCTGTTAAGTTGTGGCAAAAAAGCCTCACTGATAGCTTGAATCTTCGGGGGCGTATTCTTGTGAGCCAGCACGGCTTGAATGGAACCGTGGGTGGTGAGATGGATGATCTTAAGGCCTACATTAAGGCAACGAAGCAGTACCCTGGTTTCAAGGATGTTGTTTTTAAGTGGAGCGATGGTGGTCGCGAAGACTTCCCGCGTATGAGCGTGAAGCACCGACGCGAGCTTGTTGGCTTCCAAAATAGCGATAACGAATTTGAGGTTGATGAGAATGGTGTGATTGGTGGTGGCGTCCACCTGAAGCCAAAGCAAGTACACGAACTTATTGAGAAATTTGGCGATGACGTCGTTTTCTTCGACGGTCGTAACGAGCACGAGGCAAAAATTGGTAAGTTCAAAAACGCAGTAGTGCCAAACACCAATACCTCACGCGACTTTATTGAAGAACTTGAAAGCGACAAATACGACGATATTAAAGATAAAAAGGTTATTACCTACTGTACAGGCGGTATTCGCTGTGAAGTTATTTCTGCCATGATGAAAAAGCGCGGATTTAAAGATGTTTACCAAATTGACGGCGGTATTGTGAAATACGGTGAAGCCTATGGTGACGATGGCTTATGGGAAGGTGCGCTACGTGTATTCGACGACCGCATGACGATGGAATTCTCTGACCACGCTAAAACTATCGGCGAGTGTACTCACTGTAGCGGCAAAACAAGTAACTTCGAAAACTGTGCTTTCGCTAACTGTAATGACCTCGTCCTTATTTGTGAGAACTGCAAGGAAAACCCTGACCTCTTGTTCCACACCGAAGCGTGTCGCGAAAAATCACTCGCTCTAACTCGTTAGAATTCTCTGCCTATTCACATTATCCTTCCTGGGAGTATACTGAAAGTACATAACTAAGGGAGGAATGTTTACGTTATGGCAAAGCAAGAATTAAGTTCAACTGCGAAACAGTTGTGGGGACTTGGTATCGCATTTGGAGTCGTATCGATTCTCTTCGGTATTTTGGCGCTATTTTGGCCAGGACTTACCGTTGGGTTGTTCATTCTATTGTTTGGTGTCTTCGTACTCGTTTGGGGTATTATCGGCATCATTATCAGCATTTCAAGTATTAGTACCGATAAGTTCTGGTGGTTAGAGCTTATCTTTAGCGTACTAGCGATTGGACTTGCGGTATATCTACTGCGAAACCCAGAAGAAGCAGCGAAGATTTGGATTTTCTTCGTAGGCCTCACCTTCTTGGTTCGTGGTGTTGTTGATATCCTCGAGGGTCTCTTCGACGGAAACCGTACCGGCGGAAACCGTGTACTTGCGGTTATTCTCGGTGTGCTTGGTATCATTGCTGGTATCATCACCCTTACGTACCCAGTAAGTGCCGGTTTGGTTGTTGTATGGATTATTGGTCTCTACGCAATTCTGTACGGTGCATTGCTTATCGCGTTTTCATTCCGTGCAAAAGCAGAGCTCGAAAAATAGTCACCCCAAGACTATTACAAGTACCGCCTCAGTAAGGGGCGGTACTTTTTTGATACAATAATAGCTATGAACGCCAAGCTTGAAGCGAAACTAAAAACTCTGCCTCGTTCTGCAGGGGTTTATTTTCATAAGTCAAAAACGGGCGAAATCATCTATGTAGGCAAGGCCGCGGTACTAAAGAACCGCGTGCGTCAGTATTTCCAAAGCACACGCGATATGGATATTAAAACGCGCGCGCTGGTTGAGGAAATTGAAGATACCGATTGGGTAGAGACGGAAAGTGAACTCGATGCGCTGTTTCTTGAATCGGAAATGGTGAAGCGGTACATGCCGCGCTATAACATTCTGCTTCGTGACGACAAATCGCAAATGTTCGTCCGTATTGATATGAAGAGTGAGTGGCCAACGGTTTCATTTACGCGCAATCCCATTGATGATGGCGCAGATTATTTCGGACCGTACTATAACGGGTTCGCTATTAAAAAAGCCCTCCGGTATTTGCGTAAGGTATTTCCGTACTACACAAAGCCACCTAAAGACGGCATTCGCCCCGACCTTGATTCACATATTGGACTGAGCCCGCGGCTGGGTACTAGTTCGGATGAATATAAAGCAACCTTGCGGCAACTCATTCGTTATTTTGAAGGTGGTCGTAAAGCTATAATTCGCGATATTGAAAAGCAAATGCAGCTTTCTGCGAAGCTTCATGATTTTGAAAACGCAGCACTGTACCGCAATAAACTGAATGACCTGAAGGCGCTCCAGCAACGTATTATGTTTGGAGATAGAGAGTTCCTTGATATTAGCAAGGACAAAGCGCTTGGTGATTTAGTGGAGTTATTTAGCCTTGCCAAGATTCCTGCGCGAATCGAAGGATACGACATTAGCCATATGGGTGGCGCTAATGTTGTTGCAAGTATGGTGGTCTTTACGAATGGAGTAAGTGATCGTGCGAGCTACCGAAAGTTTAAGTTGAGTATTCAACGAAACGATGACTACGCAAACATGAACGAGGTATTAACGCGTCGCTTGAGTGAGAAAAACTTGAAGAGCTGGGGAAAGCCAGACCTTATTTTGATTGATGGTGGCAAGGGACAGCTTGAGGCTGGCATTAAGGCCTTGCAACAATATGACTTAAATATACCTATTATCAGTATCGCAAAGCGTGAAGAAGAGGTAATCGTGAGTGCAACAAACTCTCATGTAGGTACTGAGCGACTCGACCGGTATTTGAAAGGCGAGCTTGATGATAGCGGCGTATTTGTTCAGCGTTCTGGTGACTATTACGTCGTCAATCTTCACGCGGGGCAAACAAACGCTTCGGGACACTCGAAAAACCTGCGAGGTGGCGACAGAGGTATCGCGAAATACACCCACGTTACAAAGCTTTTTCAGCGAATTCGTGATGAATCACACCGCTTTGCTGTGAGTTATCACACTGTATTAAAGCGAGCGAAGCAAACGGCCAGTAGCCTTGAGGATATTCCTGGTATTGGTCCGGCAACACGGCGCCAATTAATTCGGAAATTTGGCAGCCTTCGCGCGGTATCTGCCGCCGAAAAGGATGCAATTGCTGCGGTGATTGGTCCAAAGAAGGCCGAACAGGTCTTTGGTTATTTGCACCAGGCTTAACGCTTATGGTACGATTTAGAGCAGAAGGCTCTAAATGTCGACGAAAATAAAAAAATATTCATCAGGATTTACAATTGTCGAGCTGGTCGTCGTGATTGTTGTGATTGCGATTTTGGCGGGCATCGTCATTCTTGCTTACGGTCAGTGGCGTAATGAATTGGCGGCAAAAGAGGTGCAAAGTGACCTGGGCGCGGCGGCTTCGGCAATGGAAAATAAGCGCAACTTTAGCGAAGGCTACCCAACAGATATTCCAGCCACGTTTGTTGCGAGCCCTAACACGCTTGTAACATATGCTTTTGGTGACGAGAAAAGTTTTTGTCTCGATGGGCGAAGCTCTATTGCCAACTCGGTATATTACTTTGTTGATTCAACAAAGGGGAGCCACGTGCTTCAGGGAACGTGTGCTGGTGGCGAAGGCGCAACGCCGGGCGAAACTATCTTCGTATATGACACGACACTACCGGGCTGTTCGAGCCTTACGGTTCAACTGCCCGTTACAAGTCCAACCTCTTCGGCCGGGAGTTCAATCGACTGGGGTGATGGTACGGTAGAGGCGTTGAGTGCCGCGAGACAATCGCACACGTACACCACGCCAGGTGAAAAGATTGTGAAATATAAGGGCCCAATTACCACTATTGCAACATCGGGTATTGCTGCCGCCAGCCGACCGTGCCTTAAAGAAGTGCGCCAATGGGCAAATACAATTTCTCCAACAGCTATCAGCTTCCAAGATTCAACAAATATTACTCGCGTTGCTGCGCCACCATCTTCGGTAACAAACATGAGTGGTATGTTTCGTGGGGCGACAAACTTTAATCAAAATATTTCCGGTTGGAACATGAGTAATGTAACGCTGACGTCATTTATGTTCTATAATGCGTCGAATTTTAACCAACCAATTGGCTCGTGGGACGTTTCAAAGGTATACGATATGCAGTCAATGTTCTTTGGGGCGGCTCAGTTTAACCAGCCTCTTGCAAGTTGGAATACGGGTGCGGTATTACAGTTTGCACAAATGTTCTACGGAGCAACCGCCTTTAATCAAGCAATTGGAGGGTGGAATACCTCAAAAGTTACAGGGACTTCGTCGATGTTCCAGAACGCAACAAGTTTTAACCAGGCAATTGGCACATGGGATGTATCGAAAGTTACAAATATGTCGCAAATGTTCTACAGCGCGTCTTCATTCAATCAGCCACTTAATACGTGGAATACGAGCAGCGTAACAACTATGCAGAATATGTTTTATGCTGCAACCAGTTTCAATCAGCCACTCAGTTCATGGGATACAAGCAAGGTGACAAGTATGATTGCAATGTTTAGGGGCGCTACTGCCTTTAATCAACCATTGAATACATGGAATACAGGTCTCGTTACAAGCATGACGCAAATGTTTTATGGAGCCACCTCCTTTAACGGCTCTATCGGCTCCTGGAATACGAGCAATGTAACAAATATGTCGACAATGTTTTGGAATGCCTCAGCTTTTAACCAGCCTATTGGCACCTGGAATACCGCAAGTCTTACGAATATGTCTTCGATGTTCCGGGGTGCGAGCATCTTCAATCAGCCTATTGGCACCTGGAATACGAGCAATGTGACTGATATGACACAAGTGTTCCAGTATGCCTATCAGTTTAACCAGCCGATTGCCGCATGGAACACCTCAAAGGTTACGGGAATGAACGGTATGTTCCAGTACGCGCAGCAGTTCAATCAAGACCTATCGGGTTGGAATGTGACTGCGGTCACCACGAAACCACCAACAAGTTTCAACGCGAATGCTACGGCATGGACCCTCCCGAAGCCTATCTGGACATAACTTCCTTGATGCGCGATTCATTCGGTTTGCGGTGATATACTATTGCTAATGAATGTGCAAATATATCGACAGAGACGAAACATACTTTTCGATGAAATTGGCGCAGGGTTTGTTCTGAGTGCGTTTGACTCATTGCAGCAGACTAACGATAGTCCTGCTCCTTTTGTACAAGAGGCGAACTTTTATTACTTGACGGGTATTGAGGAGCCGGGCTGGCAGTTAGTTGTCGATAGTAATCGAAAGAGTGCACTTATTGCACCCGACTTTGGCGAAATCCATCGAATATTTGACGGCGGTTTATCGGATGAGCGTGCAAAAGAGATAAGCGGTGTTCATCGAGTGGTGTCAGTGACGGAAGGTGAGGATCTTATTAAAAGGCTGATTAGTGACGACAAAGGAATTGGAGTGATTGGTCCCGATTCTCACGAAGAGTACCTTTCATTCTCCCTTAATCCTGCCCCGAAACGTCTTTATACTCGATTGAAAAATAGTGACGCCACCGTCATTGATATTCGGTCTATTCTCTCAAGGCTGCGTGGTCGCAAAGACGAAGAAGAGCTTGGTTTGATTCGACAAGCCGTCAATGTGACGGTTGATGCGTTTGAAAAAGTGAAGCAGTCGCTCGACATCGCAGCGCACGAGTACAACCTCGAAGCTGAATTTACGTATGCCTTTCGAAACCGAGGACTCATTCATGCCTATGAGCCAATTGTTGCGGGTGGTGCCAATGCATGCACGCTCCATTATGGAAAAAATTCCGAAGCCCTCCCAAAGAACGGGCTTGTGTTAATGGACGTCGGTGCTCGCTTCGAAGGCTATGCGGCCGACATTACGCGAACCTATGCGATTGGCACGCCAAGCGAAAGAGAAGTGGCCGTGCACGCTGCCGTTGAAAAAGCGCATCATACAATTATCGCACTCCTCAAGCCGAACCTAAGCGTGAAAACGTATCATGAAAAAGTCGATGAAATTATGAAAGATGCATTGAAGGAGCTTGGCTTATTCAATACGCCCGATGATTATCGAAAGTACTTCCCACACGCTATTAGCCACGGGCTTGGCATTGATGTTCATGATCCGCTTGGTGCGCCAAAATATTTTGAGCCTGGAATGGTGCTCACGGTAGAGCCAGGAATTTACATTCCCGAAGAGGGGATTGGCGTTCGAATCGAGGATGACATCCTTATTACAGAGGGTGGACACGAGAACCTCAGCGGACAGCTATCCACCTCGCTGTGATATACTTATAACAATAATGAAGCAGCAAATTCTTGTTTTTCTCATTCGATGGGCGTTAAACGCACTTGGTCTATGGGTTGCCGTTCGGCTTCTCGGTACGGGGTATGACAATGTCGATGTAACCGCTGGTTTTTGGGGATTTGTCCTTGCTGGTTTAATTTTTTCGGTTGCGAACAGCTTGTTTAAGCCGCTGCTCGTCATTGTTTCCCTCCCGGCTATTCTTCTGACACTTGGACTCTTTACGATTATTGTAAACGGTATTTTAGTGTACATTTCGTTGGCGGTAGCCCCTGGAATTTCGATGTCATTTGGCAACTCGATTATTACGGGAATTATTCTAAGTCTGGTAAACTATATAGTAAGTGTTGCGATTGCAGTTCGCAGCGAGGAAAGTAGGAGTTAATAATGTCCATAAATACCATTTTGCAGATTGTCACGATTGTCTCAGCTGTACTGATGATTCTTGCTATTCTATTACAACAGCGTGGCGCCACCCTGGGTGCCGGTTTTGGTAGCTCTGGTGAGTTGTATACGACCCGCCGCGGTGTTGATAAAAACCTTTTTGAAGCGACCATCGTTCTTGCTGTTATCTTCGTCCTCTCTATTTTGGCCGGCCTTCTTATTCCTGCCTAAGGATTAACAAGTGGCTGATAACAATGACCCAACAAAATGGCGACGCCTTCCTAAGATGAGCTTTAGCTCTAAGGATTTAGCGCGTCGAATGAAAAAAGTTGAGGGAGCAACCGTGAAGCACGCTCGCCGTTTCGTGTTCAAGCGCTGGGACAATTTCCGCGAGGCGCGCCGCCACATTGCGCTCTGGGTGCTCGCAATCGGTGTTTTGATTGGCGCAACAGGTCTTCAGTTCTGGTGGTACCAAGATAGTTACCGCACAACTGCTTTCGCAAGTGACGGCACCTACGCCGAAGCGGTTCTTGGCCCTGTTGATACGCTCAATCCAATTTTTGCAAAATCGAGTGCCGAAGAGTCGGTGGGCGAACTTCTTTTCTCGCGCCTTCTGACGTATGACTCAACTGGTAATCTTAATTACGACCTTGCCGATAGTATGAAAATTAGTGACGACCAAAAAACGTACACTATTTCGATTCGTCCTGATGCTCGCTGGAGTGATGGGCTGTACGTACGTGCCCGAGACGTCGTATTCACCGTAGGGCTTCTTCAAAATGCAGCAACTCGTTCAACATTGACAGGCTGGAATGGAGTAAAGGTTACCGAGGTTGATGATCGCACGGTCGCATTTACGCTGCCATCTGTGTACGCGCCGTTCCCGCACGCGCTTCGATTCTTGCCGATTCTTCCAGAGCACGTACTGCGTGACATCGAACCTGCGCAGCTTCGTGAGAATAATTTTAGCGTTAAGCCGGTGGGAAGTGGCCCATTTGAATTAAAATTACTTCAAGATGTCGATAAGACAAACGGACGCAAAATTGTTCACCTTGCTCGTAATGATGCCTATTATAGGGGCGCACCAAAACTCAGCCGTCTTCAGCTCCATGTATATAAAGATACCGATTCAATTAAGCGGGCATTGGCAACCTCAGAAGTCAATGCTGCAAGCGACTTAACACTCTCTGCTGTATCGTCGGGAGTGAATACCGAGAGGTATATCATTGAGAGCCATCCGGTAAATAGCGGTGTCTACGCGCTTCTTAATACGGCAAGCCCAATCTTGCAGGATCAAAAAGTTCGAAAAGCGCTTCAGGTAGGAACTGATACGGATGCAATTCGTTCATCTATCTCTGATCAGTTGCCGGCGCTTGATATCCCAATTATCAATAGCCTTCTTTCTGGCGATGTGCCAGGCGCACCTGCATATAATCCTAAGGAAGCGGGCACGCTGCTCGATCAGGCTGGGTGGAAGCTCGAAGGGAGCATCCGCAAGAAAGACGGGCAGGATCTTGCGCTCAACATTGTGACGACGAAAAACCCTGATTTCGAAAAAGCACTTGAAAAACTTTCGGGACAATGGCGCCAACTTGGTGTGACTATTACGACGAGTATCGTTGATCCGAATGACCCATCACAAAACGTTGCACAAGATATCCTGCAGCCGCGACGCTACGATGTGCTTCTGTATCAACTGACCATTGGTGGCGATCCTGACGTGTATGCGTATTGGCATAGTTCACAGGCGGGGAACGGTTTGAACTTCTCTAATTACAAGAATGCGGTTGCCGATGAAGCACTTTCAAGCGCGCGTTCGCGTGTTGAGCCTGCACTTCGTAATGCAAAGTACCTTGCGTTTGTGCGTCAGTGGCTGAGTGATGCGCCAGCTATCGGGCTCTACCAAGCAACTGCACAGTATACCCACACTGGCAGCGTTCACACCATTCCAGTCGATTCAGTGTTGATTTCATCAGCTGATCGTTACAATAGCGTTCGCTATTGGGCGGTAGGCGAAGAGGCCGTCTTCAAGACTCCTTAGGCGTACCTGTTGATTTATTGCGGCCTCTTCTGTATAATTACCAGATGTCGGGCGCTTAGCTCAGTTGGCTAGAGCATCTCGTTTACACCGAGAGGGTCGGGGGTTCGAATCCCTCAGCGCCCACCAAGACGTGTAAACTACCTCTAAGGTAGTTTATTTATTAACAAACTGTATGCGCGCGTGCTGAAATTGGTAGACAGGCTAGCTTGAGGTGCTAGTGTTCGCAAGGACGTGGAGGTTCAAGTCCTCTCGCGCGCACCAGATTGCATTTTAAAGGCAACCCGAAAGGGTTGTTTTTTGTTGCTTTGCTTAATAGGCAAATTATGCTATAATTACAGATAAGGAAGCCCTGATAAAAGGGCATATTTTTATGAAAAACCCAGAACAGATTCGCAACGTTGCTATCATTGCGCACGTCGACCACGGAAAGACGACGCTTCTTGATGGTCTTTTGAAGCAAAGTAACACCTTCCGTGCCAACCAGGCCGAGATGGAACAGTCGCTCATTATGGACAGTGGCGACCAAGAGCACGAGCGTGGTATTACCATCACCGCTAAGCAGACCTCTGTCTATTACGGCGACTACAAAATTAACGTTATCGACACCCCAGGCCACGCCGACTTCTCTGGTGAAGTTGAGCGTACTCTCAACATGGCCGACGGCGTACTTCTTATTGTTGACGCTCAAGAAGGTCCAATGCCACAGACAAAGTTCGTGCTTTCAAAGGCGCTCCAGCTTGGCCTTAAGCCAGTAGTGGTAATTAACAAGATCGACAAGCCATCTCGCCGTATCGATGAAGTGCTCGATGAAGTTTCTGAACTTTTCTTGGAACTCGCAATCAGTGACGACCAGCTTCACTACCCTGTGTACTATGCAATTGGCCGCGAAGGGAAGTCATGGACTGAGCTTCCTGATAACCCAGCCGAGCACACTGATCTTACGCCAATCTTTGACGCTATCATTAACGACATTCCTGCGCCAACAGTTGAAATCGACAAGCCATTCCAAATGCTTGTGACCTCACTTGCATACGACTCTTTCCTAGGTAAGTATGCCATCGGTCGTATTAGCCGCGGAACACTCAAGCGTGCACAGCAAATCGTGCTTATTAAGCGCGACGGAACTCCAGTGAACGCGAAAGTGGACAAGCTCTTCGGATATCGTGGTTTGGTTCGTGAAGAAATTGAAGAAGCTGGAGCGGGTGACATCGTTGCCATTACTGGTGTTGCTGATGCGCACATTGGTGAAACGCTTGCCGACAAAGACCAGCCTGAAGCACTTCCTGTTATTGAAATTGAAGCTCCAACAATTAGTATGTATCTTGGTCCAAATACCAGCCCGATGAAGGGTAAAGAGGCGAAGTACAACACGAGCCGTCAAATCGGTGACCGTTTGAAGCAAGAGCTTGAAACAAACGTCTCGCTTCGTGTGAAAGAAGAGGGGATCGGCTTTGTCGTATCTGGACGTGGTGAACTTCACCTCTCAGTCCTTATTGAAACGCTGCGCCGTGAAGACTTCGAGTTCGAAGTTGGTCGTCCGCAAGTAGTGACCATTGAAGAGGATGGCGTTACGAAAGAACCAGTTGAAGAACTTCTTATCGAAGTTTCAGCTGAATTCCTCGGTGCAGTAAGCCAAGAGCTTGGCGCTCGTCGTGCAACAACTTTGAAGCAAGAGCAGACTAGCAGTGGTACAACTCGTGTGACGTACATTATTCCGACTCGTGCCATGATTGGTCTTCGTAACCTCCTCCTTACCGCAACTAAGGGTACGGTTATCATGAACAGCTTGCCGCACGGCTACCAGCCACTTGGTGCGAAGCTTCAGCAAATGCGTAATGGTGCACTTGTTGCTCACGAAGCTGGTCAAACAACTGCGTATGCACTTGATACTGCAGCTGCTCGTGGTGAGCTCTTTGTTGGCCCAGGTGTGACGGTATACCAGGGTATGATTGTCGGCCTTTATAACCGCTCTGGTGACCTCGACATCAACGTGTGTCGCGGCAAGCAACTCACGAACATGCGTAGTTCATCAAGCGATGGTACAATTCAGCTGACTCCATTTACCGACCTCAGCCTTGAGCAGTGTATTGACTTCATTGAAGATGACGAACTTCTTGAAGTAACACCACAGAACCTTCGCCTTCGTAAGCGATACCTCGATCCAAACCAACGCAAGCGCGCCAACAAGTAATTTATTTTATAGCGTTTCTGCTCTAGGTATAGCCTCCTTGTGGGGCTATACTTATTTGTATGGCAACAATACCAAAAATAAATACGAAACCAATTACCGATCCACTTAAGTCTGCACTTGTGAAAACAACCGGTGTGCTTTTGAAATATGACAAAGACATTGATGCGGTTTTGGGTGATTTGTTGCTCGATGTTCAAAACCAGAATGTTTATGGGGATGGGAAGACATTTGTTGACTTGGTTCCCGCTCGAAGGCTCCGGTCGATTAAAGAAGAGTATAAGTTGCTTAAAAAAGATCCCGAGTTTGATCTTCGCGAATTTGTGACACGCCACTTCGTGGATGCAACTGAAGGGGTGTATCAGCGGGCTTACGAAAGTAGCCCCGACCATACGCCACTTGAGCATATTGATGAGCTTTGGAAATTCCTCGAGCGTCGTAATCGTGTGGCGCGTGGGTCATTGCTGGCTCTACCGTACAAGTACATTGTTCCAGGCGGGCGCTTTAACGAGCAATTTTATTGGGATACGTATTTTATTATGCTTGGCCTTGCCTCAACGGGTAAATGGACGCAAATTGAGAATATGATGAAGAATTATGTACACCAAATTCGTAAGTATGGGTACATTCCAACGGCCAATCGAACATATCTATTAAGCCGTTCACAGCCGCCGTTCTTCTCGCATATGGTGCGCCTGCTCGCAACACATAAGGGCAAGAGCGTGCTGCGAAATTATCTTCCATATTTAATGACGGAGTATCGTTTTTGGATGAAGGGGAAGACGAAGCTTGCTCAGACAGAGCACAAGGCATATCGCCGCGTGGTTGAAATGCCGGACAGCTCATTATTGAACCGGTACTACGACAATAAAACGACACCGCGCCCTGAATCGCTTCGTGAAGATATAGAAACGGCGGAGAAGTCGGGCCGCAAAGACAGTAATCGACTGTATCTGCACCTTCGTGCTGCCGCAGAATCTGGCTGGGACTTTAGTTCGCGCTGGTTTTCCGACCCGACTGACATTCGAACGATTCATACCGCAGATATCATCCCCGTCGATTTAAATAGTTTGCTGTACCACCTAGAACTTACGATTGCCGACGCGCACAAGGCTTCATTTAACTTAGTGCAAGCACGGCAATTCCGAAAGAAAGCGAAGGCTCGATTGAAGGCGATTGATGAATATTGCTGGGACGCGAAAGCTGGATTTTACAAAGATTATAACTTCCATCATGGCGCCTTTACATCAGTTCCAAGCCTTGCCGGAGTATTTCCATTATTTGTGGGCGCGGCAAGCCAAGAGCAAGCTGATGCGGTCGCGAATGTGCTTCGAAAAGACTTCCTTCGTCCGGGTGGATTGGTAACGACCAACATCGATAATGGTCAACAGTGGGACGCACCAAATGGCTGGGCTCCGCTTGAGTGGGCAGCAATTCAAGGGCTTCGCAACTATGGCCATGACGACTTGGCGGATGAGATTTCGAAACGATGGTTAGAGCTGAATGAAAAGGTCTACACTTCATCACGAAAGTTTGTAGAAAAGTATAACGTCGAAAGCGCCGATGGCCTTGGCGGTGGCGGTGAGTATGTATTGCAAGATGGATTTGGCTGGACGAATGGGGTGTATGAAGCCCTAAAGCGCGAGCTAAAGCTTTAAAAGATTTTTTCGTCTTTTAATTCGTTGGGCAGAAAGCCCTTTGCATGCTTAAAGTCTGCTTCCCATTTGTAATCTTTAGCGTAGCCAAGGTCCTTCATGAGCTTGGTTGGAGCATTGCGTAGGTGAATCGGCACTGGTGCGTCGGGGTATCGTTTTGCAAGTTCTTGTGCGCGGTACATAGCGCTGGTTGTTTGACGTGACTTCTCGGATTTGGCGAGTGCCGTTGCGACATGGAAAAGAATATAACTTGATTCTGGCATACCAACGCGCTCGACGGCTTGGAAGGCATTGAGCGCTAAGCCGAGTGCGCCATTGCCAGCAAGCCCAATATCTTCAGATGCAAAAATGACCATACGACGGGCAATGAATTTCGGATCTTCACCGGCGTCGATCATCCGCGCAAGGTAATACAGCGTTGCGTCGACATTGCTTCCGCGCATACTTTTAATAAACGCTGAGATGACGTTATAGTGCATGTCACCCTTTTTGTCGTAGCCAGGAACTCGTTTTTGCGCGGCAGTTTTAACTGTTTCAATGCCAACTTTTTTACTAAGATTCAGGGCGAGCTCAAGGTTACCGAGAGCGACACGGGCATCGCCACCCGAAAGTTCGGCAATATAATCAAGTGCTTCATCTGAAACGCGTTTGGTCGCTTTCTCTTCTTCAACGGCGCGCTTCAAAATAACGAGCATGTCTTCTTTTTCAAGGGGTTCGAGTACAAGTACGCGAGTTCGGCTGAGGAGCGGATTAATGACTTCGAAACTTGGGTTTTCTGTTGTCGCACCAATAAGGGTGATAAGGCCCGATTCTACGTGTGGGAGGAAGGCGTCTTGTTGTGCTTTGTTGAAGCGGTGAATTTCATCAACAAACAAAATAGTGCGAAGCTTGAGGTTCCAGTTTTGCCGAGCGTGTTCAATGACTTTTTCGACATCCTTTTTACCGCTCGTGACGGCTGAAAGCTCAATGAATTCAGCGTCGACTTCTTTTG
>CAMLKA010000017.1 GCA_946480535.1 uncultured Candidatus Saccharibacteria bacterium
CCGTCTCAACCCTTTACATCGACTATCAAATCATTGAACGAAGCCGCAAGACAATCGTCGTACTTATGAGCGCTGTATCACGCGTTATCGTTGATAACATTACTCGGAGCGTCGAAGCAGCAGGCCTTACTCCTATCCTTATAGAACCGGGTATTAACGCCGTTGGGCGCGTCCTTACTGCGACCGAGGATGGAAGCCTCCCAACCATCATTGTCGACATTGGCCCAGCAAATACCGACATTGCCATTCTTGACCGTGGTTCAATCCGCGTCACCGGCGGCCTACCAATTGGTGGAAACTCGTTCACCCTTGATATCGCCAAGAAGCTCAACATCTCTCTCGAAAACGCCCACCAGCTGAAGGTTCTGAACGGGCTCAGCGCCGGCCCTCGTCAGCAAAAACTGAGCGAAGCGCTGACGCCAAGCCTCGAGCGTATTTTGGTCGAAACCAAGAAGGTCATGCGCTACTACAACGAGCGTATTAACAGCGAACGGAAGCTTGAACAGCTCATTATTGTGGGCGGCGGAAGTAACGTACCGGGAATCGGTGAATTCTTTACCGACAAGCTTATCATCGCGGCTCGCGTTGCAAGCCCATGGCAAAAGCTCGATTTCGGTAAGATTCAAGAACCGCCAAAGCAATTCCGCCCACGCTACATTACCGTTGCGGGTGTTGCGAGTGTAAACCCTGGGAGCGTTTGGAAATGATAAATCTCCTTCCCGACCAACGCAAAGACGACATTCGCGCAGCGCGCGCCAACGTGATCATTCTCCGATACCTCGGTATTATTGTACTGGCCCTCGTCTTCTTGACGGGCGCACTCTTCGCGTCGCACTCTATCTTGAAGATTACTATGGAGGCAAACGAAGAAATCATCTCTTCAAATGACGTAAAGGCTGATGTATATAGCGAAACAAGGCAGCAGGTTGACGCCTTGAGCGCAAAGCTAAGCGACGCCAAGGGCATTCTCGATCAAGAAATTCGTTACTCACAAATTCTCGTTCAAATCGGACAGCTTACGCCTCCAGGCACCATTCTTGATAACCTAACCCTCGACGCATCAAGCTTCGCAGGGACACCGGTTGAAATTACCGCCTACGCAAAATCAGCTGCCGAAGCGACAACCCTTCAGACACAATTCCAAAGCTCAACACTCTTTAGTCAAGTAAACCTAAAGAGTACCGAGACAAGTGGTGGTATTGATGGATACCCGGCAAAAATTTCACTTTCCGTCGTGATGAATAAGGCAGGCCTCTAATTATGAAACCGAAGAAACAATTCCGACCAGCCGACCTTCGCACCCTCCTTGCGGTACTTCTTGTGATCGTTACTCTTGGTGGCGGCGCGCTCTTTTACTGGGGTCTGAACATCGTTCGTGAATATGCAGTCACCGTTAACCAGCGCGGTGTCGATGCAGAAGCCAGCGGAAAGCAAATCCAAGAACTCCAGCTCCTCAAGAGCCAACTTGATCAAAGCAACTCCCTTGTAGAAAAAGCCAACCAGCTCTTCTCAACCCCTGAGGCCTATCAAGCACAGGTACTCAACGACGTCAGAAGCTACGCCGACGCCGCAGGGCTCGCAATTGCTAACACGAGCTTCAGCGACCCAAGCACGGGCAGCACCTACGCCATTACCGTCTCATTCCAAGAACCAGTACTCTATAGCGAACTCATTGCCTTCTTGAATAATGTTGAAAGCAACCTGCCGAAACTTCAGGTAAGTAAGATCGCCCTAGGCCAGACTGGCGGCGGCGCAGATAGCGTGAAGGTGAACGAGCTTAAGATAGATATCGCAGTGAGGTAATACGATGGCAACAACTTCTAAAAAATCACAGAACACCTTCCTAAAGCCAATCGGCGTTCTTTTCCGACGCTTCCATATGCTGCTCTTCTTCGTTATTGTTGCGGGCTGTCTTGCATTCGCGGTTGTCTTGCTCAATCAAACCCTTACTGAAACCGCACCAGACGACTACACTTCTTCTATTAACGCCGGTTCAATCGACCAGGCCACCCTTGAAAGGATTCAATCACTCCACCCAAGCAGCCAGCCAAGTCCAGCTCCAACGATGCCTGCGGGTCGTGTAAATCCGTTCGCTGAATAGAACCAGTAGCGACCAAAGGGCAAAAAGCTTATACTATAACTATGCTACTTCTCGGATCCCGCCTCCTCAACACACCCGTCATGAGCCTTCAGACAGGTACCCGACTCGCCAGCACCGTGAGGCCCCTTATCGACCCTGCGAATCTCCGCCTTCTTGCGTATGAGGTAGATGGCCCACTTCTTGCGGAAAAACCATCATTTGTGCGCACTGCCGATATTCGAGAATACGGCCGCCTTGGCATGATTATTGATAGTAACGATGAACTTGTTGGCATGGATGATGTCATTCAGCTTAAGAAGCTCCACGAACTCTCGTTTAACCTCATTGGCCTCAATGTTATCGACGAGCATAAACGAAAGCTTGGGAAGGTCGACGACTACACCCTCGATACCAGCGACTTCCTTATTCAACAGCTCAACGTGAAGCGTGGCTTTATTAAAGGCTTCACTGATACCGGGCTTCTCGTCAACCGCTCGCAGATTATTGAAATCAATAACACCTCAGTTATTGTGAAAGCACCTTCTGTAAAAAGTGCTGAGCCAGTGATGCAGGCAATTCGTGGCGAATTCGTTAACCCATTCCGCCCGGCAAAGCCGCATCCCGAACCAGAAACAATGTCTAAGTCTTAGGCTATTACTCTTCTTCAGAGTCCGAGCGAAGCGCCTCTTTAATATCGTCGTAGCGGAACCCCTGGCGCGCGAGGTACATCATGAGTTTTTGCTCGTCGTCGTAGCGACGGGCTTTTTTCGCTATAATTTTGCGGAGTTCGTCGATATCAGTACGCTCAGATTCACCAAGCACCCTTTGGATGATCGAACTTTCTACCCCTTTTGCCTGCAGCTCAGACTGCAGCTTACGCAAACTCGTCCCTTTACGAACATTGCGGTTTTCTACCCAAAACCGAGCAAATTTCTCATCGTTCAAATACCCTTTATCGGATAAACGCTGAAAAACGCGCTCGGTCAGTTCTTTACTGACGCCTTTTTTGATATCACCTGTTTTTGTGCGAGTGTCACGTGTTTTTCGATACAGATAGTCTTTTAGCTCGCGTTGGCTCCGCGGCCGTACTAGGGCATACTCAAGCGACCTCGTATAGAGCTTGCCGAACTGGCTTTCATTCTCCAGTTCAACAAGCTCCTCCTCCGAGTACTCTGCGCCATTTTTAATACCAAGTTCTGCAACCTGCGTAATATCAAGCGAGAATCGATATTTTCCATCGACAAATACATTCACGCGATCCTTGTCGCGTGCCTGTATTTTTAAAGCGGTAATGCGTGCGCGAGGTGCGCTCACAAGCTACGCCTCTTCTTCAACTACTTTCTTGCGAACCTTAGCTTCGATCTCGTCGAGGACCTTTGGATTGTCAGCAAGGTATTGCTTTGAAGCTTCACGACCTTGACCAATCTTGCCATCGCCGTATCCAAACCATGCACCACTCTTCTCAACAATGTTGTGAAGTGTCGCGAGGTCGAGTACGTCACCAGTACGAGAAATACCTTCGTTGTACATAATATCGAATTCGGCAGCGCGGAAAGGCGGAGCGATCTTGTTCTTGACGATCTTCACCTTTGTTCTGTTACCTATGATATCTTCACCCGATTTAATTTGACCGGTACGGCGAATATCCATACGAACTGAAGCGTAGAACTTTAGTGCGTTACCACCAGTGGTGGTTTCAGGGTTACCAAACATCACACCAATCTTCATACGAATCTGGTTAATGAAGATAACGATAGTTTTGCTCTTGTTGATGATACCGGTAAGCTTGCGGAGCGCCTGGCTCATAAGACGAGCTTGAAGACCCATGTGGCTATCACCCATTTCACCTTCAATTTCAGCCTGTGGCACCAGTGCCGCAACTGAGTCGACCACAACGAGGTCAACAGCGTTTGAGCGCACCAATGTTTCAACAATTTCAAGTGCTTGCTCACCGTTGTCCGGCTGAGCAACAAGAAGGTTGTCGGTATCAACACCTAGGCGACGAGCGTATGCTGGGTCGAGCGCGTGCTCGGCGTCAACAAAGGCTGCCGTACCACCTTGTTTTTGGATTTCAGCAATTGCGTGAAGTGTTAGCGTTGTCTTACCTGAAGACTCTGGACCGTAGATTTCTACGATACGGCCCTTCGGGTATCCACCACCGAGGGCGAGGTCGAGGCTAAGCGCACCACTACTGATGAGCTCAACGTCTACTGTTGAGGTATCTCCGAGACGACGGATTGCTCCGTCTCCGAATTGCTTATTAATTTGCTCTTGTGCGAGGCCTAAAGCCTTAAGTTTTGCCTCTGAAGCTGGCGCAGTTTGGGTTTTTTCTGCCTTGGTAGTATCAGACGTATCAGTTTTCTTTGCCATATTTCCCTCTCTTTCTCTGTAATCTATTATACGCAGGCGAATCTTAATTTGCTATAATCTATAGAGATGAAATCATCACGTGGATTTACCGTTATTGAACTCCTTATCGTTGTCGTGCTTTTCGCCGTCGCCAGCGTTGTTTTCTTTGTGCAACGCAACCATGTCGAGGTTGCCGCACGTGATGACGCACGAAAGATCTCTATTAATGCCATGTACTACTCACTTGAGGAGGTATATTTCAAGGAAAATAAAGCATACCCTCGTACGGTTACCGCTGAGACCCTCCCTTCAGTTGACCCAGAACTCTTCAAAGACCCGAACGGGGTAAAGATTGGCGAAAGTTCAAGTGACTTCCGCTACGAACCACTCGATTGTAACGGAGATGCCTGCAAAGGATACTCTCTTCGTGCCAGCCTTGAAGGCGAAGACGACTACGTCAAGACAAATCGTACCGCAACCAGCGAATAAATCTAGTCGCCTTCTACAGGACGGCCATTCTTAAATGCTTCTACAGCATTATTGAGCCGTGCAATATGCTCTTTTGGACCCGCCACATAGCTAAAACGGTAGGTTGTTTCATCGCCTTCTGTACTGAGGCGGATGTCACCATAATCCAGTAGGTGTTGCAGAATACCGTGCTGGGTGTAACTTGCGTCTTCAATGTTGCCAAGGCTCACGGTTTGTTCATTGCGGGCAAACAGCGACACTTGAATTTCCTGAATAACACTCTCGTTTGTTAAGAAGAATTTATTATTTACATACACGTAGTACGCAATAAACATAATCAGTCCAATAATAGCGACCAGCACAAGGACAGGAACGGCAATTGTTGCCGCACTCGCAAGTGGACCAGTAAGTGCTACATTCGCGACAATAAGATCGTAATTAAAGAGGAGTGACAGAAGAAGCCCAATCGCGAGCGTTCCCCCGCCGAGTGGCAAAATAAGACCAATCGGGTGGCGTCGCACAGCACGAATGACATACTCGCCTTCACTCAAGTTCAAAAGTGGGTAATTTCGCTTCGAGCGATCATGGAGACGTTGGCGCTCGGCGCTCATGACTGGCTTTTCTGGTTCGAGCGGACGCGCGACGTGCACAACGGTTGGCTGGGGTTGCTGGGCAGCGGGCTGTGGCGTTACTGGCGGGTGTGCGTAGAGGGGGCGACCTTGGGCGTCGTAAGCAACGGGTTGAGGAGTTTCTGGAGGAGTGGTTGGCGCTTCAGGCTGATTATTCATGTCTGTATTATAGCAAGATTAATCGTTCTCGGGCGGGGTCTGTTGCAAATGCGTAAAGGCGCGTGGCGTTGCACGGCGACCGCGAGGCGTGCGCTCGAGAAGACCAATTTGAAGAAGGTACGGTTCATAGAAATCTTCAATGGTACTTGTCTCGTCACCGGTCAGTGCGGCCAGTGTTGTAAGGCCGACTGGGTTCGTGCCATACATTTCAATCATACGAAGCAAAAGATTACGGTCACCAGTGTCGAGTCCGAGTTCATCGATTTCCAGCAGTGTCAGTGCCTGGGTGCTAATGTGAGTATCAATGATACCGTCGCCATTTACATCAGCGTAGTCACGAACACGCTTCAGAAGGCGGTTCGCAATACGAGGTGTCAGGCGAGCGCGGGTCGATAGGAGCGTGGCAGCAGGTTGGTCAATTTTCGTTCCAAGAATATCGGCAGCACGGCTAATAATACGCGCAATCTCAGATGGATCATAGAATTCAAGGCGATAAATATGGCCAAAACGGTCGCGAAGCGGTGCAGCAAGTGCGCCCGTACGAGTCGTTGCGCCAATAACGGTGAATTTCGGAAGATCAAGGCGAACACTGCGAGCGCCCGGGCCTTTTCCAATCATAATATCAAGCTTGTAATCTTCCATAGCTGCATAGAGCACCTCTTCAACCGAACGACTGAGGCGGTGAATTTCGTCGATAAACAGAATATCGCCATCGGTAAGGCTGGTAAGAATACTCGCAAGGTCTGCGGCGCGTTCAATCGCCGGCCCTGCGGTCACGCGAATATTTGAACCCATTTCGCGAGCAATCACTGTGGCCATTGTCGTTTTACCAAGCCCCGGAGGCCCGTACAACAAAATATGATCAAGCGGTTCGTCACGCTTTTTTGCAGCATCAATTGCAAGCTTTAGATTCGTTTTAAGGCGCTCTTGTCCAACGTATTCTGCAAAAGTTTGTGGACGCAAACTAATTTCAATAACTTGCTCTTCGTTATCCTCGTCGTGCGTCGATGTATCAACAATACGTTCAATAGCCATCGCGTTATCCCCTCAGCGCCAGCGTCACACGTTCGGCAGTTGGCAAGTCTTTTGGAATGGTTTCAAGCGCAACAACGGCGTCGTTCAACGTATACCCGAGTGCCATCAGCGCTTCGAGTGCTTCGTCACCCGCAGGAACATGCGTGGCACCAGTTGCCTGCGCTACCGTCGCCGCAAGGCCAACCTTATCAGAGAGATCAACCACAACACGTTCAGCAATTTTCTTACCCACACCGCTCGCTTTCGAAACAAAGCCGCTGTCGCCATTGGCAATTGCATTGCGCACCGTCTCGCTATCACCGAGTGAAAGAATTGCGAGTGCCGCCTTCGGCCCTACGCCCTGCACAGTAATAAGAAGTTCAAATAATTTCTTCGCAGCAAGCGACGAAAAGCCAAAGAGGTCTTGCGACTGTTCGCGGATATGGTGATAGGTGTAAAACTTCACTGGCTCATTCAATAGAGCGGCATCAAAATCACCTGCCGCAACTTGTACTTCATACCCAACATCGTGTACGTCGACAATGACAGAATTTCCAAACTTTTCGGCAACTACCCCAGAAACATGCGCAATCATTGCTTCTATTATGGCACATCCACCTCCGTCCGACTACTGTTTCCTTTTGAACCTAAATCTGCCCCATAATTCATAGGAAGCATAAACTGTTTTTCTATAGTTGGAGTATGAAAGATACAGTCAGCGAATACGGCTTTTGCCACGTCACTATTGAGCCTCCTGAAGCAAAGAAATTGCTCCGCTCAAATAACGAACGTGCTTTTGTCATTGCACAGCTTCAAGATCTACTGAGCCCACGCCTCATCCTTGGTGATGTTCCTGCCTATCGCCAGCTTTCATCGTGCATTGATTTACTTGCTTTTTCTATTTCACACGAAGCAATTCATTTGCTTATTTTCACCATCGATACAACGCTCGCAAGTGATTTCGCGCACCGAATAACCGCCCGGCTCGTTCAATTTCAGTATGAATTCCGTCCACGACGCTATCAGCACGGCCCAGAGGCACGCGTCCATATCGAAAAACTCATCGGACCACACCAGGCACTCGCTCGCTCAATACAAATTCACCTTCTTCACCAAGATTGGGAATACGACCGCTATTCAAGTATTGGCTTTTACCTGCATGATCGCCGCGGAGATTGGATGCGACTTTGGCGACTTACCGCGCTCTACGACAATGACCCAACTCTCTACTATGGGCTTATCGAGCAAAGCATTCCACCAGAACCCGAATCATTCGTGGCTACGACGCCGCTGCAACTCCCTGCGTCATAACGGCATGGGTGATGGCTGCCGCCAAGGCGTCGGCGCAATCGTCCGGCTTCGGAACGTCTTTGAGGCCAAGTTGCACACGCACCATTTCCTGGACCTGTTTTTTGTCTGCCTTGCCGTATCCGGTAAGGGTTTGTTTGATTTGTGGCGGCGTATATTCAAAGATTGGCACTTGGTGCTGGCGAGCAACAAGCAGCGCTACGCCTCGAGCTTCGGCTACTGACATTGCCGTGGTGATATTGCGCGAAAAGAATAGCTTCTCGACCGAACAGACATCAGGCTTTGTTGCTTCGATAATTTCAGTCAGACTATCGAAGATGTCTTCCAGGCGTTCATCGTGCGGTGTGTGCGCAGGCGTGCGCACTACTCCGGCGTCAATCATAGTAAAACCGCCTCGCTTCGTATCGCTCACCTCCACAACGCCGAACCCAAGAATGCCTGTGCCGGGATCTATTCCGAGAATTCTCATATCCTTTAGTATAGAGGAGTCTTACTTCTTCGCAAACGCAGTGCGAACTCGGCGCCACCCTGCTACAAGCTCTTGGCGCCACTCCCACACGGCATAGCCCATGATCAGAGCAATAATACCCGCTATCGCCGCCCAGTAGTACCAGCCGAGCTGCGTTGCAGCTTTTTCTTGAACACCCTTTACTCCATGACTGGCAGTCGACATCTTCACAATATTTCGACAGCGATTTGTTTCGGGGTTGCGCTCTTGACCTTCCTTACAAGGTGCTGGTTCTTTTACGGTGGCAATGGTGCGACATCGACCCGTTTCGGCGTTGCGTTCTTGCCCAGGCTTACACGAAGTACTGACTTTGGCCGTTGAAGCGATTAATTTACACCTTCCTGTTTCGGGATTGCGAAATTGATTGGTAGCACACGGCTTTTGAGCAGCGACCTCTTGCACAGGCTCGTCAGCTGGTGACGGTATCGGCAGGGTATTTGCCGCATTCATTGTAGGGTCCGTGTATTGCCACATGCCGTCTATGAGGGCCCAGGCCTGGTCATCTTTTGGCAACAGGTAGTCGACACGATCACCGAGCGCAACGTCACTTTGATATAGCTGCACGCTTCCTTGGGTATTTGGGAGGGTGAAGCCAAGGTCTGCGTCCGTGAAGGCGAGATATTCGCCAGCAAGAATAATTGCTCCTGCAGGGAACGAATACCACTTTACCGTTTCAAGGCCAATACGAAGCCGTAGACCATCCAGGGACTGTGCTTCAGTGGGGTGCGAGTTGTACAGTTCGATAAATTCTTTGCCCGTATCAGAGCCGCTGGCATTTGCAAGTATTTCAGAGATTTGGACCGTAGAGAGGTTGCTCTCGATTGGTGGAGTTTCTTGCTCCGGATCGGTGCCCGGCTCTGGATCGGAAGGCTCCTCGACCTCAACAGTCCTCTGTTCAATCATATTGCTTGGGAGCGCCTGGAATGTCACCGCACTCCAATCAAGACTCGCGCCATTTGTTGCATAGATATCAGGCCCTGTAAGGATTTTTGCACGCATCCAGGCCTTACCACTTGGCGGCGCACTCCCCCATGACCAGCTATCGACCGTTTCTCCGCCTGCATCGACCAACGTAATGACATCTGAGCTTCCGACGATACTGCCGCTCGATTGACTTGTCACTTCGTACATACGGGTCACCATTTCTTCAGCATAGGCACGTGAGCCCATGAAATCGAACGAAGCGACCGTCGCAGTGCTATACCCAGGTAGAATAAATTGAGTTTTCACGCCCGGGGTGTCTTCAATAGAAAAACAGGCGAATGCAACCGCGGCTTTATTTTTCAAACACCAATCCGTAATATTAACTTCCGCAAGGCCATTGTTGTAGAGCGTAATAAGTTCGTCGCGAGCGCCAAAAGGCCCGGTGGCCTGAACATACGTTAAGACCACTGATTGCGCTGAAGAAGCGTGCGTAGGGGTTACGCACGCACTACCGGCGATAACTACCAAACCCAAAAATAGTAATCGTATTTTCTTCAGCATGCCCCTTAGTATAAAAATCGATTTTTAACTCCCCATTGAATCGACAGCTAAAATAAAAAACACCCCTATTAATGGGGGTGTTTTGTACATGCACCTTCTATTCTTCGGTTTGAATATCGGCGTTTGTGTGCACGTTCGTAACGTCATCGAGGTCATCAAGCGCGTCGAGAACCTTCAGCACCTTATCGGCAGTTTCTTGGTCGGTAATTGGCACTGAGTTATTCGCGACGTATTGCAGTTCAGCACCGGTAACTTCCAGGCCAGCTTCAACAATTCCAGTGCGTACCCTTGCGAGGTCTTTCTGGTCGGTATACACAACGATTTCGTCACCCTCTTCTACCGCGTCTTCAGCACCCGCATCAAGAATCGTAAGGAGTGCGTCCTCGCCGGTTGCAGCGACATTAATAACACCCTTGCGCGTAAACTGGAACATCACACTTCCGGCGTCTGCAATACGGCCACCGCTCTTGGTAAGCGCAGTACGAACGTCCGGGAAGGTACGGTTCTTGTTGTCAGTTGCGACTTCGATAATAATGCCGATGCCACCTGGACCCATCGCTTCATACGCAACTTCTTCAAGTTGTGCAGCATTCTTGTCGCTCACGCGGTCGATAGCACGTTGGATATTCGCAACTGGCATGTTTGCCTGCTTCGCTTTTTCAATCGCCAAGGCGAGTGATGAGTTCATTGCAGGGTCAGCACCAGAGCGGGCTGCAATTGCAATTTGATTTCCAATTTTAGTGAAAATAGCACCGCGCTTTGCGTCTTTCGCACCTTTTTCACGCTTAATAGTTGACCATTTACTGTGTCCAGACATAAGAAGACTCCTGGTTAGTTTGCTCTATCAATTATCGTAATTATATCACTTTTAACCCTTTAAAGATACCTCGTGCTTCCAAATGGAATCTTCGTGCTGACATAAATACCGGTATTTAACGTGTCGGCCGAATGCACCGTTCGCTCACCGAATCGTTTATTCAAATCGTCCACCGCCTCCACTACCTGCCGTTCACGCGTAATTTCATCGGCAAAGAGGCTGATCTGCGAATCTTCGAGCGGGCCGAGTTCGTAACAATGGATTCCTATCTCACGCAGCATATCGGGCGCCTTTGTAAACAACTGTGCGGCCTGCGTGTAAATGGCGCGGTCGCTATAAAAGGGCAGGGGAGAGAGGGAAGAGGCGTGCCAGTAGCCACGCTCGAGGGTTTTTGCATAGACATATACTCCCCTGGCC
This sequence comes from uncultured Candidatus Saccharibacteria bacterium, assembly GCA_946480535.1. The sequence continues at coordinate 11,235 of CAMLKA010000017.1, forward strand.
GCTACTCCTTGGGAGCGCATTCGACTTCCGACCGATTCGCACAAATGGTGCAGCCGCTGCGTAATTTCTTCGTGTGTTAAATCAAATCGCTCCAACACGTACTGTCGTCCAACTCGGCCCATCTGCGTCTCAACGTCATCAACCTCATAGCCCCGAAGCCGCTTATACCACCACTCGCCCACGACACTTTTGAAGACAATCTTATGAAGCGTTACAACATCTGCATCGAGAAACTGAAGCGAGGTGTAAATACCGACGCTATTCAGGCGGTGCTCGTTACGGCTTGCGATGCCCGTAAGGTCGGTCAACTTCAAACTCTTCAGTACTTCGTGAATATTTTGCGGCGTAATAACATCCAACCCGTCCGGCTTATGCAGACCTGCGGCAGTTTTGGCAAGGAATCGATTGGTCGCAATGCCAATATTGCACCGCATCCAGACACCAATTTCATCTTTCAGGCGCTGCTTAATTTCATAGCCAATTTCTACTAAATCACGGCCGGCAATTGCATAGCTGGTATCGTGAAAATCAATCACCCCCTCGTCGATACTTTTCATAGTGACATGCGCCGAGTAGTCGCGCATGATGTCGAGCAACTTATGGTATACATAGCGATATTTCGAGGGGTCGCTTTCAAGGGCGATGATATCCGGGCAGAGCGTTCTCGCCTCTTTTAATTTCATACCCACCTTCACGCCTTTTGCTTTTGCCTCGTAACTAGCAGTCACGATAGCCGTGTGCTCGGTGCGACGGTTCACAATTGCCACCGGCTTGCCGCGCAGCATAGGCCGCGCTTGCTGCTCGACTGTCGCGAAACAACTGTTGAGGTCGATATGCATAATAAGCGGACGCTCTGGGTTAAATTCGTCGTGACCCGGAATCCAATTACTCATAATGATCTGCCTCCATCGTAAGGCGCCAGGTTAACCGCTCGCTATCAAACTCCAGCCGATAATCGGTGCCGCCGTCCGTCACGTCGAATGCGTGCATTGTTTTGGTGCCATGGGGTAGGGGATGGCGCAGTCCAAGTTCGGTCACATTCACCTCTCGCCCATTCGCCCGTTTAAATTTGACTGGCTGACACGGATGGTGGCCACCCTTAAAGACCGCTAACACTTGTACTGGTTCGTTTAAAAAAGTTTCGTCATTCATATTCAATACTTCTCGTTTAAATTATTCGAGAAACGTTTCTTTGAATTGTTCGCCCGTTTTCCCCTGCCCGTTTCTAGCAGTTTTGGAACCCGAAGACGATGAATGACCTTGCGCGAGGGACGCTTAGCTTCCGCCAGTGAGTATCGCGTGGTTACTCTTATTATATAATAGAAAGAGGAGGTATGCATGCAAACGATTAATGAAATCAATCAGCAACTTCAGCGGAACCAGGATCGCATCGAGGCCGAGAACAACGCGGCCGTACAAGAGCGCGCCAAAGCCGACCAATACAGTGCCGGTGGTGACATCGACTCAGCGCAGGCTCATATGAACGCGGCCATGAACCACGAGCAGCGAGCGCTCCAAATTCAAAATGAAAATACCACTCTTATGAACGACCAGCAGCGCATTCAGGCGGAGCTGAATGAGGTTGAGCGCCAGAAAAGTGCGGTCAACCAGCAACGAAGCGACGAGCTCTCTCGACTCGAAGCGCAAAGCGAAAAATTACGCGGCGGCGCGTAATCGGTTGCCCCTCTAGAAAAAAGAGGAAGATTTTGGTAAAATCGACTTTGTACTTCACGTAAGTACATTTCACATAGCGTGGCAGCGTAGCTCAGTTGGTTAGAGCGCGAGACTCATAAGCTCGAGGTCACTGGTTCAATCCCAGTCGCTGCTACCAAGAAAAGACACCCATATTTTCATGGGTGTTTTTTCTTGGCTCAATAAGTATTCGCTACTTAATAATCACGGTGTCGAGGTTAGCTCGGCCACCCTTCAAAATTGCGTAGGTTACCTTATCCATAGTGGTGCCGTCGAAGTTAATTTTGCGGGCATCGACATGCTTGAATGAAACGTTTACCAGGACTGCGTCTTTAAATGAGGCGTTTTTCAATCCCGTCCCGCTAAAATCGGTGTCGGTGAGGGTTCGGCCTTCAAACGATACGCCGCCCAGGTCACTATGGCTAAAGCGTGTTCCTGTTACGTTTGTGTTGTTGAACGAAGAGCCACTCAACGAAGATGCCTTGAAGACGGCATTGGTAAGGTCGGCATCGTCAAAAATAGATTTCGTTAAATCAGTTCCGCCAAATACTGCGCCCACAAGGTTTGCACCCTTAAATGACGATTTGTTCATAGACGAGCCACGGAAGGTAGCACCAGCTAAATTCGCACGGTCAAAATTAGACTTTTCGAGTGAGCTTGAGCTGAAATCTTCGCCAGGAAGGTCGGTATCCGAAAGGTCACTCTCGCGCAGTTCGCTCCAAGAAAACCTCGACTTGCTCTTTTTTGCGAGCTTAAATTGGCTTCGCAAGGCTTTACCGACAGACTTATCTGCAACATCGTCCGCCCGCGGTGCTGGTGGCTGCACTTCGCCCATGAATTCGGTAACGTCACCGAATGAGTCGATGGTCGCCTTGTAGGCCTCGTCGTCGCTTTTGCCTTCTTCCTTCAAATGTTCGTACCTATCAATCAAATTTGCAAGTAATTCCTGCTCGACATCATCCCGAGAAGGGAAGTTGCCATAGGGTGCGAAGGCTGAGTCGAGAAATGCTTTTAATTTCTTTTCCATAATTATCTCCTTACAATAGCTTTTCCAAAATATTTTTTGAGGTGTTCCAGTTGTCTATATTGCTTTGGTACAATTCTCGGCCAGCTGGCGTTATCGAATAATACTTACGCCGCCCTCCTTGCGTTTCACTTCCCCAGTACGACTGAATATGCCCGCCGCTCTCGAGGCGCTTCAGGCTCGAGTACATCGTGGCTTCTTTGAGTTCATATTCCATACCTGAATTCTCGTGAATCAAGCGGGTGATTTCGTAGCCATAGCGATCATGATTCAAAAGTAATTTAAGAATCATAGTGTCGGTATGTCCGCGCAGTAAATCTGATGACATCTTGTTATCTATCATAATTACATTATATGCCATATTACTATGACAGTCAAGGTAATTATTTTACAGGGGTTATATAACTATTTCATTCTGCTTTTGCTATACTGAATCTACATTTAAGGAGAATCTTTATGGCCACAAAATCAAAGAAACCAAAAGCCCCGAGCGACCTCACCGCACAAACCAGTACCGCCGGAACGCTTGTTTTGCAGTGGCTCACCTACGCCTTCTGGGGCTGGTTTATCGGTGCAGCTGTCTGGCTGATTGGCGTCCTCTTTACGCATATCTTAGTTGGTGAATCAGTCGGCACACACGCCGCTATTCCATACGCCGTTGCCGCAATTATCGTGCTGTTTCCACTCGCCTTTATTTGCGACCTTTTCTACCGCAAACACGAGCCGCTGCGTAAAGCTGGGGCCGCAATGGTTATCATGCTTATTCACGCCGTTATCTTTGCACTTTTTGCAATTGGCGCGCTTATAACCGCCGTCTTTACCGGGCTCAATTCGGTCATTAACCCAAGCGACGACAGTGCCACAGTAACAAATGTTGTTGTATACACGGCCGGAAGCGCAGCAGTCCTTTTCGGCCTCGCCTTCCTCCGCACGCTCAACCCGTTCAAGCAAAAGCTTGGCGCAGCTATTTACGACTGGGCGATGCTTGGCCTTGCGGTGCTGCTCCTCATCTTTGCATTCATAGGGCCAGTTAACCAGGCTGTCTCCACACAAGACGACCGCGCCCTCGAAGAATCAGTCACGCTCGTGAATTACGGCGTCCAAAATTACTACTACAAAGAAGGTAAACTGCCGGAAAAGCTCGACCAAGTCAGCGTTGCTTCAGAAAAAGCCGAAGCTGCCATTAAAGCCGGTGATATCGAATACATCGCCGAAGAAACCACCGAAACAATGAGCTATCCTTCAACCAAAACCGCTCACTACCAACTCTGCGTTGTTTATGACCACGCTGCCAAGGGCGATCAGTACCAAGACACATACAATGATTGGGATTCTGAACCTGGCTCTGATTACAAATCATACCCACAAACAACACCGCATGACGCTGGTCGTGTTTGCTACAAGCTTTTCGTTGATCAACAAATAACCGAATAGGGGACATAGGAAAAGGGGAGTGGCATAACTCCCCTTTTAGTCCCCTATTCTCTAGGGATATATGGTCTGATTAAAGGCCAAGCATCGAACTGCGGCGTGATACGAAATCGCGTAATTCTTCGTTGCTTCGTGGTCGATCCCAGGTTGCAAGTTGTAAAACTTCACTTATAGTTACTGGTTCGATTGTTGCTTGGTTGGTTTCCATTTTGTTAATTTGCCTTTTTTTGTTTTTGTTGCTTTATGTACTTACTCTAGCATAAGCATGATAAATTGTCAATAGTCTTGTATAAAATACTTCTAGGAAATTAACCGTAACCCTTTTGACGTCTCGGTTACGCTTATGGTATAACATAGCTAGAGGATCTCTAAAAAATAGAAATTATATGGACACATTTACTTCGCTCGCGATTGTCGGCTTTGCCGCTCTCATCCACGCTAGTTTTCAACTAAGCGTCAGCGTTCTGACCCTGCTTAGTGGTCACGCTATTGGCGCGAAGAAATCCCACGCCCGCCTTGTCCGCCTTACTACCAGCTACACCACCGGTGCTGGGGTGATGACCCTGCTTATTCTCGCCTTCACCTCACTTATCTTCCTCCATGCTTTTGGCACGCAAGTTCCCCTTCTCGTTTGGGCGCTGGTGTGTGGGCTGGTACTTGGTATTGGCATTGCCGTCTGGTTGTTTTACTACCGCCGTGGCACCAAGGGCACAGAACTCTGGCTCCCACGGGCATTTGCAAAATTCCTGACCGATCGAAGCAAAAAAACCCACCAAGGTGCGGAAGCGTTTAGCCTTGGCCTTACCAGCGTTATCGCTGAGCTTGTGTTCATCATTCCAACCGTCGCAATTGCAGCACTTGTACTCATCGAACTCCCCCCTGTTTGGCAACTCGTTGGTATTGGTATCTACACGCTTATTTCCCTTCTCGGCCTCCTGATTGTTTGGTCGCTGATTGGCAGCGGTCGCTCGCTCGCCCGTATTCAAAAATGGCGCACCGAAAACAAGCGCTTCCTGCAGTTTAGTTCGGGCAGTGCCCTGATTGTCCTTGGCTTCTTCGTCTACGTCAGCAAAATTATGGCAACCGTCCTGGGAGCCGAATAATGGAAGAGGGTGGGCACATGACACACGTAGTGAAAAATAGTCACTACCGCCACCCGGAGCCATTTGACCGAGTGAAATTGCATAAAAGTATTGTGGCCGCATGCTTGGCCTCAGGCGCACCGACAGGGCACGCCGAAAGCTTAGCCCGGCGAGTCGTTGAGCAAGTAGAAGAATGGCTCGAAAGCCGGCCGGAAGTCACCAGTAACGATATCCGGCGCGTCGCCTCCCAATATCTGAGAACCTACCACCCCGACGCAAGCTTTTTATACGAACATCATCGAGCGACACTCTAAGGAAAACACCATGGCAAAAACAAAACACACATTCGACTATGACCTCATCGTAATAGGAAGCGGCGCTGCCGGTAGTGCTGCCGCGACCATCGCCGCACGCGCCGGAAAGCGCGTTGCCATCATTGAAGAAGATACCTTCGGTGGCGACTCTCCTAACTGGAGCGACGTTCCAACCAAGACCCTCCTGCACGTTGCGCGGGTGTACGATGAAGCCCGTCACGCTAATCGCTTTGGCCTCCGCACTTCAACCCTTGGCTACAACTACCCTTCAATTCGCAACTGGAAAAACCTTGTTGTCGAGCGCACTGGCGCGGCTGGTAACCGTCGCTTTTACGAAAACCACGGCATTAGCGCCTTTAACGGCAAGGCTCATTTCTTAACCCCTCATGAAATCACCGTCAATCGTCGCCACCTTTCTGCGGCACACTTCTTGGTTGCGACTGGTTCGTCATGGATTGCTCCAAAAATCCAGGGGCTTGAAGACATTGAATACTTCACGCCACGTACCATCCTTGAAACGCTTCGTCCGCCAAAGAGCCTGTTTATTGTTGGCGGTGGTCAGTACGGTATTGAAATCGCGCAGCTCATGGCGACCTTTGGCACAAAAGTATACATTGCCGAACAGGCCGGGCGGCTCCTTCCTCATGAAGACCCTGAAGTTGGCGACCTGATTGAGCGCGTGCTCACCGAGCAAAAAGGCACGACCGTTCTCACCCACACCCGCGTCCTTTCTGTTGCCAAAGAGGGCCTCAGTAAGAAGATTCTTATCTCACGCGGTGGGACCGAAAAGCACATTAGGGTCGATGAAATTGTCGTTGCCGCTGGGCGCTTGCCGAATGTTGACCTTGGCCTCGAAAATGCCTCAGTGAACTACACTCCGAAAGGCATTGAAGTCAACGAGCACCTCCAGACCAGCAATAAGCATATCTACGCCGCCGGTGATGTCCTGGGGCGCGATAGCCACACGCACACTGCCCTGCTGGAAAGTAAAATTGCCGCTAATAATATGTTTGCGCGCACTAAAGTAACGCCTGACTACACCGCGACCCCGAATGTCATCTTCATTGCACCGGAAATCGCACATGTTGGCCTGTCTGAAGATGATTGCCGTCGTCGCGACCTTCAAGTTCACAAAGCTATCACTCCCCTCAGTATTGTGGCCCGCAGTAACACCGCCGATTTCCGTGATGGCTTTGTAAAGCTGATTGCCGATAAAAAGGGTGCTATTGTAGGCGGCACTATTGTTGCACCGCACGCCGCTGAAATGATTCACGAAGTGGGCCTCGCCGTAAAACTTGGCCTGACCGCCCAACAGCTTGCCGACACGCCGCACGCCTTCCTTACCTGGGCCGAAGCAATTCGCATTACCGCTCAAAAGCTTACCGAAAAATAAACCTCGCGCCATTTCTGACGCGAGGCACCTTGGGAGGATATGTACCAGCTTAACTCTGCAAGCTGGCGTCTTCAGGTTGTGATTGTGAGAAGATAACCACAAGGATCACCGCAAGACCAACAACCACGTGTGGCACCCATACATTCCAGGCTTCGTTTGCGAAGCCGAAGATCCATGGCGAGAGTGCCAAGAATGCTGCGGCAACCACATCGATAATAAGGTGGTACGGCATACCAAGTACCTTCACCAGACCCCATTCGTATTTTGTGAAAATACTATAAAGGATAAGGCCAATACCAAGCACGATTGGAACAATCACAGCAGCGCCGCCCATGTCCGCGAAACCGAAAATCCATGGAGCGCCGATGAGCGCCAAGCCAACAATATAATCGAGTGCGCCGTGTACCTTTGTAGGAATAAATTTATAACTCATGTAATTCTCCTTACATTTTCTTAATTGTGCCCTCAGTCTATGGGAGCGTGACAATTTGGTATGTAAGATATCTTACAAAACTTTGCTATAGTTGTAGGTACTATGGATTTTGTGGACTACATCAAGAGCGCACCTCTGAAAAACTTTACGCGCGGCGAAGTATTAGTACAAAAAGGCGCTGCGAGTAGTTCGGTCATGGCCCTGCGCTCTGGCTTTGTAAAAGTTACCTCCATTAATGATGAGGGTGTCGAGCGACTGGTGTGGATTGCTGGGCGCTATGACCTTGCACCGACCGAACGCCTCTTCTCAAAATCAGGTACGGTTCGCTTCTTTTACACCGCACTGACCGACGGCAGCTATTATCAGCTTGAAAAGTCAGCATTTCTTGAAAAAGCAGCTAATCACCCAGAGCTTATGGCAGAAATTGCCAAGGGGATGTCCGACCACTACGACGACCTACTACAGCATATCGACGCAATTGACACCGCCAGCGTGAAAGAACGACTGCTTCGCACCCTTCTTTACTTAGCCGAGCGATTGAGCGCCGAAGAATCGGTAGATTTATGTGAATACGGCCTCACCCTCACCCATGCCGACTTTTCAAACCTTATTGGATCAACCCGCGAAACAACATCGCTCACCCTCAACGTGCTTCGACGCGAAGGCTATATCGACTACACCCGTAAGCAATGTATCGTGCACGCCTCGAAAATCCGTACCTTGTTTGAGGCGTAAGAGGGTTGAAAATCAAGCCCGTATCTGTTAAGATAGTATTTGTGACGCGGGGTGGAGCAGCCCGGTTAGCTCGTGTGGCTCATAACCACAAGGTCGCAGGTTCAAATCCTGCCCCCGCTACCAAGAAAGACTTCGAACTTGATTCGGAGCCTTTTTTGTTTAGTGCCCACTAGGGTAAATTAGTAGATTTAACCCAAAGAGAGCATACTAGAGAGAACAACCAAAGAAATAAGGTGTTCATGAACTCAACAACGCTCGCAATAGAAAAGTACCTTAGGTCAGACGCCGCAAAGAATGTCCGCAAAGAATTGGAGGCGATGTTTGAAAATCCAAACTATCGCACCGAGTCAAGCTACTCACCCAGCTCGGAAGGGCGTATTACTTTCGTAAACAAACATGTTCGCTATTTGAGCATGCATCAGAAAATTAACCCCGATCAGTATCTTTCAAACCTGAAACTAATGACTAAAATTAAATAGTTCCGATTTTTCGTAGCATTTTGCCTACTCAGATTCAGCTGTTGAATTGATACTCTTACTATACCCACCAAACAAGAAATTGAGCCATTGCTCCATATTGCTAATCTGCTCTTGTGGCGCAGTAGCCGCACTTGAAGAAGTTTGCTTATCAGCCTGCTTTGCCGCTTCTGAATTCTCCGGAAGTATTAATACTTTTTCACCGGGCATAACCAACCCAAGCGACTCGCGCGTAGCCAGTTCTTTGTACTCGTTGGTCTGATAATAGCGCTGTTGCAGCTCAAGGCTTTGCTTTTGCAGTTCAGTCAGTTGAAGTTGTCGTTGTTTAAAATCCACCTCTTTTTGCAGGGCGTAATTTCGCTGCATAACCTGAAGTGATCCCCAAATCCATCCGGCGGCAATCAAAAAGGCCGTTAAAATGACGAGATTATTAAACGTCAGGTATTTGTGAC
>CAMLKA010000018.1 GCA_946480535.1 uncultured Candidatus Saccharibacteria bacterium
TTACCGAAGGCATGCGTCGCCCTTGTTGCTGGCCTGGGTGTATTCACCGCGAAAAGAACGGCAAGTAATTACTTCTTATCGATATGTTTTCGAAGCTTCTCGACGTAGAGTACGTACGTATTACGCGAGTGGACCAGCAGCTTCTTCACCTCAAGTTTCTTCAGCATGATTCCTGCAGTCTCGCGAGTGAGCCCAAGCGCATTAGCAATTTCTTGCTGCGTGACCGATAGGCGCTTAATCGTTTTATGTGGGAAGGTTGAGCCGAGTGTATCTGCAAAGTAAAGCAGCGTTAACGCAACCTTCTCCATTGCCTTTGATTGCTCCAGCGCTTCAATGTGCTTCAAATTAGTCAGAAGAATTTTAGTGAGCCGAATATGTCGACGGTACAGGCTTTCGATATTCCCTTGAAGGTGCCGCAGATAGTCGTCGGCCGGTACGACGCGAATTCGACATTTCGTATAGGCTTCATAGAAATACTGGCACTTATCAACCAGGCCAATTGTAAACCCAATAGGAATATCTTCGCCCGCCGTATCGATAGAAATAATCCGCTCCTCACCGGAAGCGGATATTGTATAGGTTTTAATAATTCCAGATTCAATAATATAGGTACCCTTCGGGACTTCGTCCTGCAAGAGAACAGTTTGTCCCTTCTCGAAAACGAGCGACGGGTAGGTGGAGAGAAATTGATCAAAAGCGTTTGTTGCTGCGACCTCTTTCTAGGGATGCTTTTAAATCATGTGCCCTACATATAGCGTACGCTTAATCGTAACGAGACGCAAACCCACCGGGGGTAGCGGCACTAGCTAAGGAGTCGCCTGAGGCCAATCACTGAAGCGCCGACAACAAGGATTGAGCCGGCAATAATCAGAAGGCGATAATCGTCTTGTGAGGCCGGAGTGACCCGCCTATCGGTCGCGCCAAGTGTCGATGCACCACTAAACTCAGCGAGGTCTTCAGCTTCCATTTGCTCGCCCTCGCCCATCATATCCGCCACCGCCGCAGCAACAACGGCAACTCGCGAGAATCCTCGGCTATCAATCACACGGAGCTTCGTCTCGGTAGGCGCACTCGTTTCGGCTGGTCTAAACTCGATTGGGTTTTGCGGCGTAGGAGTTTCGACTACTGGAGTATTTCCATATGGCGTATCCACCCCAAAGCTTCCAAACCAGGTATCAAAGACGTTGATAAACAATACCCCAAACCAATCGGAGGCGCTGAATTGACTACCGGTAACATTGGCGATATTCGCCATTGCCTTGGCACTACCACTCACGGCATTGCCGGCATTCGTATTATTACTCACTACCGCGTCACCGGTTTCGGCGTTCACTGCAATAGTGTTAGTAATGCCGTATTGTGATTGTGAATTCACAGTGAGGTCAGGTGAGTAGTTATTCTGGGTAACTCCGTTGCCCACCATGGCCGCTGTTGCGCCCTCCGGCGCGTCGACGATCACTCCGACCCACTTACCAAGGACGTTGACAAATACCAACAGGCTGTTCTTGGCGACTACTTCGTGTCCCGATAGATTGAAGATGACAACGTTCGTATCAGCACTACCGCTTGTTGCACTTCCAGCTTTCGTGTTACCAAATACTTCTGCCGCACCACTTTCTGCCACGGCGGAAATGTTATTCACAATCGTTTGCGTATCTTGGCTGGAAACTTTTAGATCAGCCTCACTTCCACCGTTGCTGGCAATCATCTGTGGAATAAAATCTGGAGCAATGAGGATATCTCCTTCAAGGCTTCCGTAAATGTTAATGGTACCAATAAACGATTGTTGTGTCGCAATCATTGAGTTCAAGACGTTCACGACATTTGCCACTGCCGTTGCCGATCCGGTCGTTGCGTTGCCCGCGGTTGTGTTTCCTGAAACCGTCGCATCGCCGCTGGATGCATTTAACAGAAGGTTATTGTTAATTGCAAAGTTATTATTCACGTCGACAGTAGACTTCAGGCTGTCAGGCGCCTGGGCCTCCAAAAAGGCCTTCAAAAGGAGGGGGCTCAAAATAATATCACCCTTTACATCGCCCATAATATCTTGGGTAAATTGCGCGACCTTTTGGTTCTCGGTGGTGCCAATCGTTGAGTTCACCACGTTCAAAACGTTCGCGGTGACGGCTGCGTCACCAGAAGTTGCGCTTCCGCCTGTGGTGTTCTTATATACCAGCGCGTCGCCCGTTTGCGCATCAGACTTTATATCGGTATTCAGCGTAACATTTGTATCGATATCTTTATCTATTTCGGTCGAGCTCTCGTCTTTTACTTCTGGCTCGATAACAACAGGGGCGGGAGGCGTTTCATACTTTCCTGTTAGTGGGTTGTACTGCCACTTTTCACTATCCCAATAGCCCGTATCTTTATTGTAGGTATACGTCAACTTTGGCTCTTCAGGAGTTTCAGTGGTCGTGGTTGCTGGCGCAGCCTCAGCCGTTGTCGACGTTTCCGTCGGTGCTGTGGTTGTTTGCTGTGTCTCGGTTGGTGGTGGCGTCGTTGGCTCTTGCGTGTCGGCCATTGCTACAAATGGATAGCCGGCCACAAGAACAAACGCTAGGACAAACAATACGGCTCGTTGGAACACACTCGTTTCTTTTCGCTGTATACCTCGCATAGCTCCCCTTTCATTTCCCTTGGGTAGGGGAAGTGGCGGTAAGAGCACCACTTCCCCACTTGATACACGCGTGGGCGGCGCGCGATCTATCCCTAGTTAGTAACGCGAACTGTAAAGCTTGATGAGCTTGTATTTGTTGCAGCACCAGTTGTGGCGTTACCGCCAGTGGTGTTGTCTGAAACACGTGCGTCACCTGAGCTTGCGTGTTGATCAACGTCGTTATCAATATCGATGTCATTGTCGTTATCGATGTCAACGTCAACACGGTTCTCAAACTTTATTTCGTTCTCAGAGTCAGGACCAGTGTTGTTGATAGTTCCACTGTTGCTTCCTCCATTACCGCCAAGGCCACTCCAGTCGCCTGCAGCAGCCGAGTTGTTCACTTCAACGGTTGCGCTCACACTATTCGTGTTGCCAGCAGCACCAGCAGCGGCATTGCCGCCGGTTGTGTTGTGGCGAACAGTTGCGTCACCGCTATATGCGCGCTGCTCGACGTCGTTGTCAAGGTCCACCTCGTTATCATTGCGTAGCTCAAAGTCTACGTCAGATTCGTGAGTGATTTCGTTCTCGGAGTCAGGTCCGGTGGTACCAATAGTACCCGTACTTGCTCCGGCGAAACCGGCTACACCAACGACGAGCGCCAGTGACAGTAGACCTGCACCAGCTGCTTTCTTGATATTTGCCTTCATGCATCCCTCCTTCCATTACTGTCACTTGGTGTCAGTTCGTTCAGCAAGACTCCACTGTACCTGCATTCACAAACTGCCATAAATAGGTGCTCAACCGATTCCCCGCAGGGTAAATTTCTTCTCGGCTCACAATGAGGGCTCGCGTTCCACTCATTTGACCTACTCATGAATCATCCTCGCGACTCAAGTTGAGAATACCGTGAATAGCCAAGCAGCGTATACGAGAATTCTCACATAAGGACTATTTCCTGGAAGAAAGCTGAGAGAATCCTCTCACAATGCTTGTAGCCGGAATCAGGAAAAGAGCAAGTGGAATCGACAACGTTAATACGAGCCGACCACGCAATGATTCGCCATAGCGCAGCCATATTACCGCCAAACCATAGGCAGTCGCAATCACCCAAACGTACCACAGCGCTTGGGGACCAAAGGCGGCAATCGTTCCCGCAATAAGAAGCGTCGCACACAAAACGCTCAACGCACCTGCGGTGTCCGTCTCGGAGCGTACGCCAATTGGAAGCGCTGCATGCTGGCGCAAAAACGTCTCTTTATCATAACCTCGGGCATATTGGCTTGATTGCCAAAAGTATTTTTCCAAGAACACACCGATATCTCCAAGGTGAAACCTATCGCCCAACTTCTCATGGAGCGCCACGCGCCACATAGCGCTTGTACCACGCGCGGCAATCGCTCGCTTCATTACTCGAGTGTCGAGCTTAAGGTCGGGCGTCACCACCAGCACTACCGATCCCTTCTGACTCTTCCGATACCCAGCTCGAAGCGCCTCGCTGACGGATGTTTGTGAACGGCGTCGCAGAAGCCGAATAGGAAGTTGTGGATATTTCGCACAAAACCGCCTCACGATATTGGCAGTTTCATCACCCGATCCATCATCAATGACCACAATATCGTACTCAGGGTACTTATTGTTTTTGAGTACTCGAAGAGACTGCTCGACTGTGTCTTGCTGGTTGCGTGCGTACAGCAGCACCGTCATAACCGGAAGGTCTTTTCGACGCAGCCGCCGCAAAGCACTTGCGACACTCTCCTCGTGCTGAATACGTCGCCACTGCATGAATGACATGAGCACCGTGCCGAGCGCTACGACCATCAGCCCAATTAAAAAACTAAATATAAGTTCATTCTCACTCATAGCCCGTCACCCCTACCAACTTGAACGCAACTAATGTGCGGTATTTATCAAAAATTCCCGAGCAGGTTTGAAGGACCAATGTCGGTGGGCCGCTGCTCGTCAGGCTGCTTGTGTCACTTGGAAGCACCTCTCTGCTCGACTGGTACTCATACGTGAAGGTTAGGCCAGTGTCGGTATACACTTTTGCCACCGCGCCCGACGTAATTTCAGGGATTGCCCCAAAAACCGGTTCGGTGCCGTGTCCGTATAAAAGTGTCGTGCCGTTGCGCGTATTCGCAGGCACGGTTCGATCGGCATAAAACGCCGAGTGGTCGTCGAGCGTCCAGGTTTGCGTTTCCGGTTCGTAGGTGCCCGGCTTCACGGCTAGGTTCAAATTAATACTTGGCACCACAACACGCGTTGGCACCCCCTGCTTCGCAACACGAAGCGTTGGGAGTGTCGTCTGCTCGACATACGAAACATTCGACGGTCCAATTGCAGCCACCACCACATGGGGCTTTGGCTGCAATATGACCGCGAACATAATGATGAGACAACAGTTAAGAAAACCGAGTACAGCATAAACAGAAGTGTTGCTCTGTGTACGCCGTTTTTTCATAGTACCTACGCTTTATTGTGACGGTACCAAAGGACACCACCGACACTCAAGCCTGCAAGCAGTACAAGCGCACCCGCTATCCAAGCAGTTGTTTGAAGTGTCGCGTCGCTACTCGTTGCCGGGAGCACCTCTACCTGACCCGCGCCACCACCACCGCCAGTAGGAACCACAGGTTCTTCAGGTGTTGTAGTTGGAGGCACGACAACCGCTGCCGTACAAACGCCCGGCTCTTCTGAGTCAGGGTTGCCGTTTGTAATAGTAACGACAAAGTTTGTACCATTCTCGTTAGAAGCAGTGCCCGATGTTGCACCACCTCCCGTTGTATTGCCACTCGAGGTAGCCGTTCCAGTTGCAACCGTTTGACCCGTCTCATTGACGACAGTAATTACATTCTCGTTCGATACTGAACATTCGTACTTTGTGGTTGAGACGCACATGTTGTCAGAGTTAGGCCCCGTGAAGCCAATCTCACATGTGGCCTGTTGAGCCGAAGCCGAAGCCCCCATCAACAGCGGCGATATCGCAATTGCCGCCACCACCATTAGTTTCATAAGTTTCTTCATAGTTACCTCCTTATGATGCCACCTGGTTGCTGATTTTGGAGAGCGTGTGTATGTTATTTTCATCATAGGCCTGCCAAAACCGTTTGTAAAGATTTAGCTGTCGAGGAGCTGAATACGATCCTTATGTGCTCGGAGGTAGGAGCGAATAATTTTGTACGTATCCATATCAAACCCGTTCGCAATTCGTTCAAGGTGTGTTGTGCCGTCATCGAAAGCGGTAATGTACCCCTTTACCACCCACTGGTCGATAATGAGCGCCTTTGTTTCGCTGATTGCCACTGAAAGCTCGCCTTTAAACGGCCAGGCTTCAATCTTCGATCGCTCCAGGGCATATTCAACGCGACGATTGTAAAGTTCCGCAGGCTCCTTGCCAATGCAAGCACCCTTACACAGCCCTAGCTGATAACGAAAACACGCACCTTTGGCCGTTTCAAGCCCTACAAGTTTCGGACATAATTGAAAGGTTTTCGCCAGGCTTTCGAGGCGCGCCTTGGCCTTCATGCGCGATGTATAGACACCGTAGATTGTTTCGAGCTCCGTCTCATCATCGAGCTCTTTATTTTCGACGCCAATTGTCGTGTAGCCATCTTCATTTTCACTCTTCACCAGCACCGCCTGTTTTGTTTTGCGTCGAAGTAACCGATTATGGATTGGTTGGAGCTCTTTTACTTTCGCCGACTCCAGCAGCAACGCTTCAATCTCAGTCTCAGTTTCAATAAAAGAAATTGAATGGCTCCCCAGTGATAATTTCATTTCTTTCGCAATCTTCGTGTCATTTGCAAAGTGTGACATCACGCGTGACCGCAGGTTCACGCTCTTCCCTACATAGAGTGGACGCTTATCGGCATCTTCAAAAATATACACGCCGGGTGTCTGTGGAATACGTGCGAAATCTGCCTCATCAACGTTTGGCGGCAGCGTCTTTGTTTTCATTTGCAGCGCGACGGATGCCCGAAATGCCTCTTCGCCTTTTTCGGCAATCGCGAGCTTCGTAAAGTCGAAAATTGCTTTCGCGTCGGCATAGGCACGGTGGCGAGCATCGGTTTCGATGCCGTGCCTGGCAATAATCTTTTCAAGACTATGGCCTTTATGTTCAACGTACAGTGCGCGCGACATACGAACCGTACAAAACAACTTTGGGCGGAATGTATAGCCAAGCGCTTCGAGCTGTCGCTTCACAAATGAATAATCAAACCGCACGTTATGCGCTACAAAAATAGCGCCCTCAAGAATACGGTATATCTCACCCGCTACTTCATCGAAATAGGGCGCGTCGGCAACGTCGTCGTTCGTAATACCCGTGAGGCGCGTAATCCAATATGGAATAGGTGAGCCTGGGTTAATAAGCGTCTGATACTCCTCAACCACCTCGCCGTCTTCAACGCGAAGCAGGGCGATCTCGGTGATTCGCCCACGGTCGCCACTGCCGCCATTTGTTTCAATGTCTACAAAAACTGCTGGGTGTTCAAACATGCTCTTACTCAATTGCTGGGTACTGCGCCCCGCGAAGAAGCCGTGCCAAGTGCGCCGTATTGGCGGCTACCATTTTATTAGCCAGGGCTACTTTTTCTGGAATTTCCTTTAAATCAATGTAGTCGGTGGTATGCATTGCCTCGCCGTTCCAGTAAGTCGCGGCATTCGCGGCAAATGTAAAGCCAAGGTCATTCAGGGCTTGCAGAACATCGGCGGTAATTTTATGTGCGCCATCCTCGTTCCCGACAATCGCCACTGCGGCAACTTTTGGATACGTCTGATAGCGCCCCTCACCATCAGTTTCACTCAGCTCAGCGTCGAGCCGTTCAATAGCTCGTAGCGCCTCGCTCGACATCTGCCCTACCCACGTTGGGGTTGCAACGATCAAAATATCCGCTGCCATTATTTTTTGTCGAATCATCGGCCATTCGTCGCCGTTCTTCATATCAATTTCAGCACCGGGCTTAATAAGGTGATCGACAAGGCGAATAAACTCAACCTCGACGTCATGCTTTTCAAACTCCGACGCTAAGTCATGTGCAAGCTTATCGGCCGACGAGGTCGCTGGCGATGGCTTCAAGGTACACACCAATGTCACCGCCTTTAGATGAGGGTACCCATCTCTACTTTCATGTTGCTTTCTTGGATCGTTTACGGTTCCGCTAGGTTCCATCACTCCTCCCTTCTGCAGCACTCTCTGCTCTTCTTATTATACTCCGTCAGAAGATCTAGTTGACGCCCCGTCCGTTGGTCGGAGTTGTTGGTGGCGTCGTTCCGTCGTCGGTTTCGACCGGACAACCCGTCGCATCGACTTCTGTACCGGATGGCGTATCCGCACACTGGTCATTTACATCAAGTACTCCATCGCCATCGGTATCCGTTGCCGTTGGCACTTCTGGCTCTTCGTCGTCGGTTTCGACCGGACAGCCTGATTCATCGACTTCTGTACCCGCTGGAGTATCGGCACATTGGTCGTCTTCGTCTGGAACACCATCATTGTCGGTATCGACCGGCTCAACTGGCACATCACAAGTTCCTGCCGGAACGGTACCCTTAATGAAGTACTCCTGGTAGGTACCCTCAGTGCCGCCGCCCGTCGCGCGGAGCCCATTGCTCCGACAAATCGAAATTCGCTCGACATTACTTGGCGCGGTAAATGGTTCATTCTTCTGGCCCTTCAGCCCAGCCATCATTGTGGCGCGCCAAATTGGCCCAGCCATGCTCGAACCACCGTTACGCATTGCAGCATTGTCATTATTTCCTACCCACACACCAACAGCGAGTTGCTTTGCATAGCCAATCGTCCAGGCGTCGCGTGCTTCGTCGGTCGTTCCAGTCTTCACGGCAACATCGTACCCGTTTGTATTAAGGCTGCTTCCGAAGATTGGCGCACGGGCGCTTTCATCGTTCAAAATGTCCGAAATAAGGAAGGACGCATCCTCACCCATGACCTCTTTGGCGGAATTGGCCTTGGCTTTAAAGACCTGCTTTTCAAACTTATCATCGATACGAATAACCGTTGTGAGGTCGTACTGCTTACCGCCGTTTGCAAACGCTGCGTACGCATTGGTCATGTCGGTCAGCTTCGCCTCGGCCGAACCAAGCGCGAGTGAGAGACCATAGTCGGTCGCATTGCTTACGGTACTGAGTCCAAGGCGCTTTAACGCTGCGACGGAATTCTCAACACCAAGGTCTTGCATAACTTCTACCGAAGGAATATTCAAAGACTGTGAAATCGCATTTCGCACTGTAATATCGCCCCGGAATTTACGATCGGCATTTTGCGGTCGGTAATTGCCAAAATCAGTTGGCTTGTCATGTAAGATTGTTGCCGGTGTAATCACATCTCGATTCATTGCTTCGGCATAGTAGAGCGGCTTAATACTTGAACCCGGCTGACGTGCCGTCGTTGCCATATTCACCTTACCGAATTGGTCATTGGTATAATCGGCACTTCCCACCATCGCCCGAATTTCACCCGTCTTAGGATCAATGGCAAGTACTGCAGCATTCGAACCGCCGTTGCGCTGAATGAAGCCGATTTGCTTATCTACCGCTTCATTTGCAGCCTTTTGCAGATTCATATCAAGCGAGGTGGTCACGCGGAAGCCAGAACGCGTCACGCGCTCTTCACCGTATTCCTTATAAAGGTCACTGAGGACCATCTCGGCAAAGTGCGGCGCCGAGCCATTCGCCCCGTCTTCGGGTGGTGCATACGCCAGCACCTGATCCTTGGCAGCATCGGCTTCAGCCTGAGTAATAACACCATTATCCACCATTCGTCCAAGTACCGTCGCCTGGCGCTCTTTAGCGTATTCAACATTACCGGAAATTGGAGAATAGGCAGATGGAGCCGGCAGCACGCCAATAAGCATAGCGCTCTCGGCAAGGTTCAAATCAGCCGCAGACTTCCCAAAGTACGTCTTTGCGGCATTTCCAATACCAAAGGCTCCCTCGCCGTAATAGACCGAGTTAAGGTAAAGGTCGAGAATTTCATCTTTACTGTAGTTTTGCTCAATGGCAATAGAAACGGTAAGCTCTTGGTACTTACGAAGGATCGTTTGGTTATCGGAGAGGAGCGTATTCTTTGCAAGTTGTTGCGTAAGGGTCGAACCACCATAACCCGTTGCATCACCACTTAGCACGTTGGCATACAGTGCGCCAAGAATACTAATCAGTGAGAATCCACCATGCTCGTAGAAGTTTTTATCTTCGGCTGAAATCAGTGCTTTTTCGGTATAGTCTGAAATTTGGTCGAGCGGCAACCGTTCACCACGATCAGCAGTACCAAAACTATAAAATACTTCATCATTCTTATCGAGCAACACCACGCCAGTATTGTTGTAGTTCATAAGGCGATCAGGGTCGGAAATGGCGTTCGCGTAGTAAATATAGGTAAATATTGGAGTCAAAATAAGAAATGCCAAGATAGGCGCACCAATAACGAGCGCTTTCTTTGGCTTGCTCAGCTTTTTAAACCAGTTCCAGCGACCAACAAAGAAGTTACCGACTTTACCGTAATTCTTCGCGGGCTTTGCAGACGTCTGTGTCTTTTTTACCGGAGCCTTCTTTTTAGGGCTGTATGATTTGATACGAGTGTATTTTGTCATGGTATCCTACTTTATTATAGTTCATTTGCTGAGAAGTGACTGAGGACTCCGCTTATGTTTTCGGACTCAAGAGCCGCAATACGCACTGCTCATCGACACTCATATATTTTCGAGGCTTCATTTCACCCATTGCTTCGCGAATCTCAGGGATCGACACGCCATCCTCGTAGGCCGCAATAACTCGAGGGTCGATGTACGAGCCCCGTGCAATAGCTGGTGTATTACCGAGCTTCTTAGCCACGCGTTTTACAACTTTTGTCACCGCTTTCTTTCGCGCCGTCTGGCTCGCCTTGCCGTCAAGACTATCCTCAAGTAACGCACCCGTTGCCAACAATGTACCGCCCCAAGTGCGAAAATCTTTGGCCGTAAATTCCTCGCCCATATAGGTTTTTATGTAGAGATTCACATCGGCTGCGTGTAAATCATGCATTTTGCCGTCTTCGTCTTGGTAGCGAAAAATTTCACGACCCGGCAGCTCATCCAGCTTTTTAATAATTCGAGCGATTTTTGGGTCTTTAATTTTCTTATGGTGCTTTTTGCCACTTTTTCCAACAAAATCAAATACTACCGTTGTACTTGTAATTTTTGCATGCCTTGAGCGAAGCGTCGTAATTCCGTACGTTCGGTGCTCTGAAGCATAGCGCTCATTTCCAACGCGAAAATACGCTTCATCAATAAGCCGCACAATGCACGCAAGTACCTTCTCTTTTGATAATTTCCTTTGCGATAAGTCTTTTTCGACCTGCTTTCGGAGTGCAGGCAATTTTTCGGCAAATCGCAAAATGCGATCGAACTTTAATTTTTCTTGTTGTTTTCGAAACTTCGGATGATACAGCGACTGAAGCCGACCCTGCGCATCATATCCTTTCGCCTGTACCTTTGCAGACTTTGAAGCAGCAATCTCTACATCTTTCCAGGCGGGCGGAATCACAAGCCCTTTAATACGTTCGAGGGTTGCCTCGTCAGTTATACGCACCTCGCCTTTAAAGTATTGGTACGACCTTCCGACCTTCTTCCGTGTTATCACTGAAGGCATATTACTTTTTCGTACCGTCTTGCCTTACCCAAACACGTGGCGCCATCGTCTTTGGGGTTAAGCCCCATGTGGCCAGAATAATAGCAATAAGGCCACCAACGAGCGCTGCAAGCATGTCAACGATCGTGTCCTCCAGCCCACCCGCCTGCATGGTGGTATGAATAAGAAGGTCGCTCATGAACTCATAGACCTCCCAAAGCACCGCGAACGCCAATGGCGTTGCAAGAATAACGAACGCCGCAAACCAGGCAGGAAAACGAATGTCACGCGTTTCCTCAACATATCGGACCGCATACATACCCAGCCACGCTAAAAGCACTCCTGAGTCGATATGCACAATGGTGTCCCAGTTTGGAATAAAGGCATAGCCGCCAAGCGCACTCCCCACAAGAGAACTCGCGGTAATAAACAGGTAATAGTGAATTTGTAATGAGTCTGGCAGTCGAGCCTTCATGATGAGCTCAAAGAGAGCCGGTACCCATAACGTCAAAAGGTTAGCAAAAAGAAGCGGCCACTTTACCTCCGCCCCCAAAAGAAGGGCGATGAGTCCCGTCGCAATCCATGCAATCTGGAATATAAGCGCTAAGAAGAGCGAGCGTCGAACGTTTGGCTTGAACGTAGAGCTGGCCATATTGGGTTTAGTATAGCATGGTGCTTTCATCAAAATAGAAAATATGCCGCCTTCTCGCACAGGGCGGCATATCATATGACCTGAGAGTTGATATCTATCGTCCAAACTCCCACTTCGCTCCTGCAATCAAATCAGCAAACATATCAGCAACTGAAGGGGCTACCTTACGATCAGCCTCTTGAGGGCGTAGCTCAAGCTCTGGAAACTCTTGGTGCTTTTTGGTTAGAAATGTATTAATGCGACGGTCTAATTCTTGTGAACTTACTTGTTGCATATATCCTCCCTCTTATGCCTTTACTACCCTCCACTATATCCATGAGCGATATATGTTGATGTGATATATTTCACATAATGTTCGTTTTCCTGTACTCGTTTCTCGATTCGGGGTAAAATAATTCTAAGACTTTTTACCCGTATGCAAGATTTACTTCAGGCGCTCAGTCCCCACCTCACTCACCGCGCCGTTAAAAGCGGTACGACCCTCCTCTATCAGAGTGAGATTCCTCGTCAGGCAATTATTATTCGCAAAGGCTTTGTTCGCGCCTACACCATTACCTCTTCGGGTGACGAGCGGATCGTCGCCCTTTACACACGAGGTGACGTCTTGCCTCTTTCCTGGATTTACGGAGAGACAAATACCACCCTCTTCTACTACGAGGCCGGTACTGATACTGAAGTAGACCTTGTTAATAAGAGTATTTTTCTTGAAACCGTCCAGTCATCTCCTGAATTTACCCAGCTCATGCTCCGGTATACCGTGAATGAACATACGTCACAGCTGGTGCGGATTACCGCACTCGAGCAATCAAACGCTAGTGAAAAAGTAGCTTTCACCCTTTACTACCTTCTTATGCGTCACGGCATGGAACGTAAACCGGGCCTCTTCACTGTTGACCTCAAGCTCACCCAATCGACCATCGCAAGCCTCGTGGGAATTACCCGAGAAAGTACGGCAATTACAATTGCAAAACTTAAGAAACGTGGCGTTGTCACCTACAGTAATTTCATCTACGTTATCGATAAAAAGAAGCTTGAACAATTCATCGGCGAAGACAGTTTCAAAGATATTAGCTTGAAATAGCTACAAGAGATCTTTTACGATCTTCAGAAGGTCGTTTGGTGCAGCAAGTGCCTTAAGGACATAGCGCTCAGCGCCAAGTTCGTAGGCCTCGTCTACCTCGGCCTGCATATCGTAGTTTGAGAACACAATAATGTGCGCATCAGGGTTATTCTTTTTTGGCTCATACGCTTTCAGGAATCCAATACCGTCCATAACCGGCATGCGAAGATCAAGGAAAATAAGATCCGGGGTATGCTTTGCGGCTACTTCAAGTGCCTCTTCACCGTTAAATGCCGTATGTACGGTATAGTTTGCTGTTTCGAGAATTGTTTTATACGCCTCGTTCAAAGCGATGTCGTCTTCGACAATTAAGATCGTTGGATTCTTCATATAATTAACTCCTTTCGCTTTCTTGAGAGGTGAATTCTGCGTCCGTCGGCAAGAATACACTGAAGGTAGAGCCCTCTCCGAGCACTGATTCTACTCTTATCATACCACCATGAAGGTCAATAATATTCTTTGCCCAATAAAGACCCAGGCCTGTCCCTCCCACCTGGGTTGATAAATGGTTGTATACGCGACTGAATTTTTCGAATAACTTGCCCGTATCTTCAGGCGCCAGGCCGACACCTTGGTCGGAAATATCTATGCGAACCCAATGCGGCTCTTCACTCACCCGTACCGACACCTCTTTGTTTCGGTCGGAGTACTTACTGGCATTATCAATTAAGTTTTCAAATACCATACGGATCTTTCCCGGGTCGGCTTCTACTTCGAGTGAATCCCGATCCGTCACCACCGAAAGCGTTTGCTCACGCGAGGCATACGTCTCGGCTTGCTCTTTGGCAACATCACGCACCAATTCAACAATGTCAACCGGCCGCTTGCGAATATGTACCTTGCCGGCATCCACCTGCGCGACCTTTAAGAGATCAGAAACAATAGTGAGCTGGCGCTCGTTGCTTTCGTACGCCTTCTCGAGTAGTTTTAGCTGCGCGTCTGGCACTTCACCCGCCATACCTTGCAAGACCATGCCAAGATACTGTTTCACGCCCGTCGCAGGGGTGCGAAGCTGGTGAGAAGCGAGCGAAATAAACTCATCCTTCGTTTTGTTGAGTTCGATGTAATGATTCAACCGCTGGCCTTCAATTTGCTTACGTCCTAAAGCATAATACAACGCACGCGAGAGGCTGTTTGCGTCAAGCGAACCCTTAACCAAGTAATCTGCTGCCGCTAGTTGAATTGATTTATGCTCAATAGCCGTATCGCCCGCCCCCGTGAGGAGGAGAAACGGCTCAGACCGCTTACTCGGCATCGCAATTTCCAATAATTCAAGCCCTGTGTGCGCACCGAGCCGGTAGTCAATCAGAAATACGTCAAAGTCTTTTGATTTTACAAGTTCCTTCGCCTCTTCGAAACGACTCGTCCAGGTTAGGGTGAAAGGCTGGTGGGGAATTTGCGTAAATGTACGCTTTAATATGAGGTAGTCGTCCTCGTCATCATCAACAAGCAATACCCGTATGTCTTTTATGTTAAGATCGTTCATCCGTCTGGGGAAGCTCCACAATCTCAAACCAGTACGCACCAAGTGTCTTCATGACAGAAATGAGATTTTCAAACGTCACCGGCTTTGTAATAAATGAATTGCTTCCCAGTTGATAAGTCCTGTAAATATCCTCTTCCGCGCCAGAGGTAGTAAAGATAACAATTGGAATATTACGAAGTTTCGGGTCTGCCTTAATTTCTTTCAACGCCTCGCGACCGTCTTTACGTGGCATGTTGAGGTCAAGCAAGATGACACCAGGGCGCACTGCCGTTTCCGCATACTCACCCCGCTTATAGAGGTAGTCGAGAAGGTCTTCTCCGTCATTTACACGAATAAGCGTGTTGAGCAGCTTACTCTCTTTGAGTGCCTTCTTAGTGAGAAGATAATCATCATCGTCATCATCGGCCATGAGGATCACGATTGGGTCTTTTTTTACTTCTGACATTAATGTATCTCCTCTAGAGCCTTTGGAAAGCTCACTTTAAAAGTTGAACCAGCGTTTTTCTTACTAGTTGCCGTTATTGTACCACCATATCGTTCAACAATCTTACGAACTACCGCTAATCCGATACCCGTACCCTCATATTCGTCTTTGCCATGAAGCCTTTGGAAGACTGAAAAAATACGATCGAGATAGCGTTCATCAAAGCCAATGCCATTATCTTTCACACAAATTGTATACATGTTAGGGTCAGTCTCTTCACAGAGCGATACGCTTACAATCGGATCTACCCCTGGGCGATGGAACTTTAATGCGTTTCCAATCAGGTTTTGGAATATTTGTCGCATATGTGTTGCGTCGGCAGCAATGACCGGCAGCTTCCCTACCTCAACAGTACCGTTAAGCTCTGCGATGCGCCATTCAAGATCAACAACGACCTCGCTGACGATTTTTTGCAAATTGACCGGTTCCGTCACTTGCTCACGGGTTGAAACACGAGAGAAGGCAAGAAGATCTTGAATGAGAGTGCTCATACGCGATGCAGCATTTTGCATACGCACCAAGTACTCCGCCCCGTCGCCAAGCGCTTCGCTATATTCCGCCTGGACAATATCACCAAATGCGCGGATTTTACGCAGTGGCTCTTGAAGGTCGTGCGATGCAACGTAGGCGAAATCTTGAAGCTCCTGATTACTGCGTGACAAGCTCGTGCTATATTCCTGCAATTCGTCTTCGACCTTTTTACGACGCGCGATTTCTCGTTCAAGCCCGGCGTTAGTTTTTTCAAGTTCAATCGTGCGTTTTTTCACACGGCTTTCAAGCGCAGCATTAAGACTCTCGAGCTCTTTTTGAAGCTTCTTTCGCTCTTGAATCTCTGTATGAGCCTCCTGGAAAAGCTTCGCGTTATATACGGCAAGTGCTGCGCGGTTAGCAAGTCCTTTCGCAATTTCAACGTCGTTCAATCCGTAGTGACGTGCTGGATCGGTTGAAATAAAGGTGATTGCACCAATAGCCTTACCGTCAATCTTAAGCGGTGCAGTAATGGCAGAGGTCATACCAACCTTTCGAAGCAGCTCCAATTGCTCTTTCGTTTCAGCAACCGCCACCAACATCTCGTCGTTAATCACCGGGGCATGCTCTACCTTGCCCGTTCGAATCACATTTGGCGTTCCCGTCGGTGCATCAACATCGACAGGACCAAACTTTTTTCGAAGCTCAATCGCCCATTTCACTTTTTCAGGATCTTTGTGCGCAACAATGACCTGTTCAATTTTTCCATCTTCAAGAAGGTCAATGGCACACCAGTCAGCAACATCAGGTACCAGTTTTGTCACAATTGCTTCAAGAATTTGATGTGAGCCATATGATGCTGGGAACTGTGTATTTGCCTCAGCTAATACATGGAGTTTTCGCTCAGTTTGCTTTCGCTCGGTAATATCAACAATGAGCCCAGGGAAACGCGCAGCCTTCCCCTCCTCATCCAGCTCTACCTGACCCCTGGCCAAAAGCCAGCGCGTATTGCCTTCCGCATCATACAAACGATATTCGCTTTCATACGGCGCCTTGCTGCGAACGGCGGCTCGAATCTCTTTTGACACCCGCTCTCGGTCATCGGGGTGGATTGCTTTCGTGAAGTCTTCAATAGGCGCTTCGGCGGGCTGGGTGCCGTCAGATAATCCAAACAGCTTCGCTGAGTTTTTGTCTGCCAAGACAAGGTTGTTTTGAATATCCCATAGCCACGTGCCGACCGCACTATAGGCGAGTGCCTGCGCAAGTTGTTCCTGGGCCTGCGCCAATTCCTGCTCCGCCACAACACGCTGCGTGATATCTTTCGACTGCTGTATAACAGCAACGACTTTCTTGCCCTGGAAAATTGGACTGTGCGTTACTTCCCAAAACTTCTTCTGAAGCGTGCCTTTTTGATCTTTGATGTCATAGCCAAACACCGGCATCGTATCGGCCACGCCCGTTTTTGCAACACCACGAATGGATTCGACCAAATCGCTTTTTCCTGTTCTCTTGAATTTCTCTGAGGTATCAGGGAAAGCTTCAAGGAGTTTTTTTCCAATCACCTCTTCGCGCTTCACGAATGCCATGTCGGCGTGCGCTTCATTCTCCTCGATAATTGTGCAGTCAGGATCATCTGCATCAAAAATGATGTAGGCTGTGCCTAACGACATAAATAATTGTTGAAAATCAAGCATTTGAATTTTATCAGTCTGTGTTGTTACTTTTTCCACCGTCACTCCTGACGCCCTTCTTACCATTAGTATACGTGAATCACTTCAATTAACCAGAGACACTGGAATGGGGGCCATGCACGAGGCCCCCACATCCATTTGGTTCCTTATAAGGTACTAGGCACGAACGCGTCGGTGCGTAAATGCCTTCACGATAGCGAGGAGAATCACCGCTCCAATAATTGCTACGATCAGGCTTACAAGGTTAAACCCTTCGACGGTAGTACCTGTCAACATTCGATAGAGGAAGCCGCCAACAAAGGCACCGATAATACCGACAACGATATTCGCCACTGCTCCCATTTCTGCGTCTGTTTTCATAATCTTTGATGCGATCCAACCGGCTAATGCTCCGAAGAGGATCCATAGTACGATGTCTAATAACATGATTGTTTCTCCTTTATGTTAGTACTGCACTCAGCTTACCGAGACTTCCTAACCTGAACTGTTAAAAATTTCACTAAATACTGATTTTCTGACGTTGTGGACGGTAATCCACGGGGATTTTCTTGCCCGGGCGCTTTGCAATCATTGGTGATTCAATTGCCTCAAGTGCGAAGATAATGGCTACTTCGACGAACAGAATCGCGTCGAGTGGAGCAATATAGAACTGCGAAAGCATGACTGCTACACCAATTGTCAGCATTCCCGATGCGATCATAAGTGCCGTACGAAAGTCGATACTTCGGGGCGGAGCTGTAAATAGTAGTCCCGCCAACAGACCGACAATAATGAACCTCACGATATGAGAAAGTGGGTCGTTTGATACGAGAGCCTGGATTAAACTGTCCTGCCCAATTGTCGAGCCTACGATGATTGTCAGCAAGAGTGCAATCGTACCCGCAATGATAAGTCGTTTCATGTTGCGCCTCCTTTATATTGTTTAGGTATATTCAAACAATAGCAGTGGCGCGATATACACGACTGTAATATATTTTACTTTTTTGCAATTATGCGTAGTGCTTGTGTTTATCGCTAGGGGCAGCTATGAACACACGGGGCTTGAGCCGGTAATATCAAGGGCTGGTGGATTATTAATAGGAATAGTGCGAATCGTGTTGGAGCTGGTTGGGTCATAATAGATTACCCAGCGCTTATTTGGTGTTGAGCAGATGATATATGCGATAGTATTTCCGTTATCAGGATAGGTGCCACTAAGTGTAATATTCGTTGGCAGTTTTGATTCAAGCGGCCCCGGCGCGCCACCAGCGCTCCACTGCACCCCGTTGTAGGTTGGCGTCACAGAATTGGTAAGCAACTGCTCCCAAGAAGGATAGTATCCGAGTGAGGTGTTCCAAAGTTCAATCTTTTTAACGAATTGACTCGCGGTTGAGCTATTTTTTACACCCTCAGCGCGCGCCTGAATGCCGTTATAGGCAACGATGGTAATGGCAGCAAGAATACCAATGACTACCACGACAATAAGAAGTTCGACGATAGTGAAACCATTTTGTTTATGCTTCATATTAGGCTAATAGTACTACAGCCGTTTTTACGAGGCAATGAGATTGCGCACTTGGGCGATGACACTCTCGGTATCGCTAAACAAAACCGTTTGAATACCCTGCTGCTGAGCTCCTTGAATATGCTCAGCTTTATCATCGATAAAGATAATTTCTTCAGGCTGTACATTAAGTTTTTGAATAGCTAATTTGAAGATATCCGCACTAGGCTTGAGCATACCAACTTGCCAAGAATAAATGATCGGACCAAAACCACCCTCCGCACTTATCCCCGCTTTTTCTTGTACTCGCTGATATATGCCGATGGTATTCGACAGCACAGCCGTCTTTATGCCCATGGCACGAATTTCTTTGAGGAAATGAAGCATTTGAACATTCGGCATAACCCTTTCTGCATATGCATGCTCAAAATAGGAATAGATGTTCGCCGGTGCCGTGTAGCCAAATTTCTCTTTAAGCTCAGACACGAATTGATGCTCCGGCACAAACTTTGTATCCATAGTAGTGTAGTGCGCTTTGTTTATTTCCTGTGCCATATCGAGTGAAACGCCAAGCTCACGTGCAAGCGCTTCAGTAAAGCTAACGCTCGTGTTTTTCACAAGGAGGACGTCACCGATATCGACGAGGAGGTATTTAGGATGCATTTGCAGGTGGGCTTAGAAACTTAAAGCTTGAAACCATCATTTTATATCCATCCATGTACGTCTCAGCGCTTCCATTCGATGGATATTGGTAGATGAGGTCGTACGATTTTCCGCCCTTCACAAATACCGTGTGGTACCGCTCGCCTT
>CAMLKA010000019.1 GCA_946480535.1 uncultured Candidatus Saccharibacteria bacterium
TCAAGGGAGTACCAGGCGTTCGATGTCCCCATAAAGTGGATTTCGCCGTTTGCAAGAATGTCGATACGAGCATGAGTGGCATTGCTTGAGGTGGCTGTGAGGACGCGGGCTTTTGGCCTAAACCCTGCAGGCAATGTTCCGATGACACTGTCGTATGTCGTTGAACCGGCACGGATGAGTCCACGAAGCTGTACGACGTTGTCAGCAGAAGACTTACTGTACTGAGCGGTTGTGAAGCTACCACCATAGTTTACCCAGCTGTTTACCATAGTGAGGTTTGTCCAGGTTGTGCCTGGGGCAGTGTTTGGCATATAAGTGGTGTTCAGTGACAGGTACCCGTTCGTACCGTTGCCCTTTGTCACGAGTGCTGCTGGGCTCGCCGAAACACCGATTCCGGCGAAAGAGGTAGAGCGAGAAGCCATGTGATGATAGAGGTTTGGTGTCAGCGCGGCTGTGAGGTTGAATATTGCCGTATTGTCCGCAATGGTACCGCTCTTTACAAGTCCTTGAATAACGACACGGCTATTAGAGAGCTGCGTATAGCCTGCGTTTGCAAGGTCGCCACCGTAGTTTACCCATCCATTAAGAAGTGATGGTGCGGTCATTGAAGTTCCACTTGGTACATATCGAACAGGTTCGAGTGAGATCCAAGCAGCACCACCCGTGTTGAAGATGACATTTCCGTATGAGTCGACATCAACACGACCTGGATCGTTACCGCCATTACCGGTGAGTGTTCCAAAGATGAGCCGAGCAGAAGGTACGTAGTCGTTTGGCAGTGTTCCGATGACATCACCGCTTGCTGGTGCGCCAGAATTGCGTACAAGGCCCTTGAGCATAATCATGCCCGTCTTCGTCTTGGTATATGCTGCGGTGGTGTAACCGGCGGCATAATCAGTCCAGCCACCCTTAAGAATGAGTGGTGCCCAGAGCGGAATGGTGAGTGAGTTTGAGGCAAAGGCCGAGTCTCCGAACGAGTTCGTCGCGCGGACGCGGGCCTCAACGGTATCTTCGTGCCAACCATCTGTGACAGTGTAGGTGCGGTTATTGTTGTCGATGTTGGTTGATTCGGTTGTACTCTGCCAGGCGCCACCATTAATACGGTACTCAAGGTCGTACGACTCGGCACCGCTTACGCGTGGCCATGTGAAGTTAACGTTGTGTCCGTCAGATACAGTACTTGAGATAGCTGGTGTATTTGGTACGGCTGTTGGCGGGGTCTCGATAGCAATACCCGAAGCGTTTGAGTCGAGTCGCGTCACGCGCAGGGTCCCTGAGCGTTCGAGGTCACGGCCGGCAATAGTTTTCTTTGAGGTAATGGTCACTTCAATGGTCGGTGTGGTTTGAAGAGCAGCGTTTCGTACGGTGTAGTCGCTGACAGAGGGGTTGTTGGCAGTGGTTGATGCTGTTGTTGAGTCGGCTGAGGTGTAGTAGGCAATGTCGAAATCCGCTGGGTCGACATTTGTGAGCATGAGCGTGTCGTTAACCTTACAGTGAGTGAGCGTCGATGCGTTATAGCCGTTAATGCAGCTTGGGAGCTGCCATGGCGCCGCGCCACAACGGATTGCCGCATTGGCGTAATCTTCACGCATAATTGTGCGTCGCCAGAGGCTATCGTTTAAATCAATAAAGTACACGATATTCATGGTCATTGGGGTGTTCTTCGAATATTCGGCCAGGCTGCTGCAAGAGTTCGGTTTGTTCGCAAGATA
The DNA here is from genome assembly GCA_946480535.1 of uncultured Candidatus Saccharibacteria bacterium. The sequence continues at coordinate 1,713 of CAMLKA010000019.1, forward strand.
CACTAAACCTGTTGTTGAAGAAATCGGGTTACCGTTCGTAACGAGCGCATTGAGGATAAGGCTTTCTGGCTGGCCACCTGTTTCAATATTATTAAATGGTACAGTACTCCCGTTTGTTGTATCACCACCCACACCTTGTTTTGTGTTTGTGAGCGTAACGTTCGACTGTGCGAGGTAGGTGGTGCTGAGCTTTACATCTTCTTCAATTTGGTTAAGGGTACTTTGAAGGTCGTAAGCAAGAACATTTGACCCTCGAGAGGACATCACTTCACCCGTTAAGTTAACGAGCAGTGCAATAAAAGCGCCAATCATAAGAATGACAATAGGCGCGATCACCATCATTTCTACCAGAGTGAAGCCTTGACTCATTGTTTGGCGGAGGCGGTTCATTACTTTGCGCCTCCCGTAACAAGTTGCGAGATTTCTGAAGCGCTGAGCGCCCGGTCGTACACGCGAACATCGTCGATAGAGCCGTTTTGCATGTCATGAAGGTCTGAGTTGTGCGTTGCGCCAATGTACATAGGGAGCGTCGTAGAAGTGAAGCCACCCCAGGTTGCTGCGACGGCGGTGCTGCCGGTGTTATTCACAAAGCAACGCAATGTTGTGCCGCTATAGACGATGCTAATAAGTTGCCAGGTATTTGGCGTGATGGTAGGTGCGGTCGCCGGCTGGTAATAGGTAGAAGAGTTGATACGCATACGACATTCAACTGTGTTGGTTCCTGTGAGCTGGAGCAGATGAACTCCCCCTACGGCATCATCGCGGAAGCCAAGGATACCCGAGTGTCCACTTGGCGCTGCTGGAGGACGAACCCAGGCGGTAATCGTAAAGGCGCTTCGCCCAACCATTGCAGAGGAGAAATTATTGACGTAGAGGGGGTTGAGCGTAGTTGAGTTGAAGTAATATGCATTGTTGGGCTGTCCATTTTGACCGTCGGTTGGCGTGGCGCCGGTGTTTGTAAGGTTATAGCCGCCAGCCGCCGCGTCTCCATTTCCGTTGAGTGGCCACCAGGCGATTAAGCCATCGGTGATATCGGGGTTAGGGGTGGCGCCGGTTGATTTATCAACAAAGGTTGCGTAGCGAACGGTTGAGCTGGCGTCGCCATAGGTAACGATAGCCTCTACTTTACTGAGGGTTGGCGTGTCGGTTTGCGGACATGAAATGTTTACCGAGACGCTAACGTCGACAAGATCCTGAACCGTAATGGGCAAGTTGGCGAGTGCTGTTTGTGAGGTGCAGGGGTTTGTTGCGGCGTTTGAGTAGCGACGGAGATAGTCGTAGGCGATATTACTAGCTTTTGCCTCGGCACGCGTTTCACCGCCATCTTTAATAACGACATTAAAGAGCTGATAGCCGGCAATAAGAAAGGCTGCAGCCACGAAAAGCGTAATAAGCAGCTCAACTGCGCTAAATCCCGACTGGTTTCGCCTATGGTTCATTATTGGTTTTTACTCGTAATTACGTGGACGGTACTATCTGATTCTTGGTAATAATAAATATTAAAACGACGGCAGTCACCATCCGTTAAAGGGTCGGTGCAGAGGGCGCCACTTGTAGTGAGGGGTTGGTAGACATATATGTCGTTTGAGGTTGAAGGGGCAGGGTCGATACTCGCTGGATCGGTAAGGGTATTTGTTGCCGCTTGGAGGCTAATGGTGTCAGGCTCGGCTTTACCGGGCGCGTAAACGTTTTTCAGATCAAGATCGGGAAGGTATTGCTTAATTTGAGCAGTCGTAAGATAGGTGGTGCCAGGATATGAACCTCCACTCTTCACAATATTAGGATCCTGATTGCGATAGTAGGATTCGAGGTGAAGTGCGAGGCTTTCGGCGTCGCCTTTTCGTTCGGAATCGCGGGCATTTGCCTGGGTTGAATTGAGGTTAACGACGGCCAAAGTTAAGAGAATACCCATGATGGTAATAATTATCAAAAGCTCTACCACCGTGAACCCACGCCGTATCATGTATATAGCATAAGGGGTTTGGGGGTATTTCGCAAGGTTATACTGCGCGGTTATTGAGCGGGAATTTCGAGCGGTTCTTGTTCGATGATGATTTGGAACATATCGCGCACTTTACCAATGATTTCGTCGCGGGCGGCTGCAAGATCGGCGTAACTCTGAGCCGATTCATTAATAAGAACGAGGGCGTTCTTGTCGTTTACGTGCATGCCATGGAGTGTTTGGCCTTTGAGGCCTGTCTTTTCAATCAGCCAACCGGTGTATACCTTGTAGGTGTCGTTGCCCATTTCATAGGCCTTCATATCAGGATATTGCGCCATAAGACCTTCCATTTTCCATGATTCAACGATGGCATTTTTGAAGAATGACCCAGCGCTTGGACGCACGGCAGGGTCGGGGAGTTTATCGGTGCGAATGGCGACGACGGCGTCACGAACAGTTTGCTGGGTGAAAACCGAAATAGCGTGTTCGTCAAAGTAGCTCTGGAGCGAATCGTAAAATGGTGGGGCGGGAAGTGATTTCGAGAGCTTGAGGGTAATACTTGTGATGATATAACGCCCCTGTTGGCTGCCGCGGAAAATGCTGTGACGGTACGTAAATTCACACTCGGCGTTCTGCAGCGTTACCATGCTGTGCGATTGCGTGTCGTAGGCCTCAAGCGACACGAGTGTCTCGGAAATCTCTTGTCCGTACGCGCCGACATTTTGCACAGGAGCAGCCCCGGCAGTTCCAGGAATGGCTGACATGGCCTCAATACCGCTGAGGCGCATATCGACAGTCCGCTTGACCACTTCGTCCCAAATTTCACCTGCACCAATTTTGATTGTTGTCGAGTTAAGGTCGTCGGCAATTGTCTCAAAGCCAGGAATTTTAATACGAAGCACAAGGCCCTTGTAGCCTTCGTCGTGGGCAATAACGTTGCTTCCACCTCCAAGAACGAAGACCGGAACATTTTTGGCCTGCGCGTCAGAGTAGAGTTGATGTAACTCTTGTACGGTATGGGCTTCGGCAAAGTATTGCGCCGGGCCGCCAAGTTTCATTGTTGTCAGACTTTTCAGGGAAATGTTGGTGTGTATATCCATAGGTGAACTAAATTATAGCTTTTTTGAAATTATTATGCTACAATTACCTCTGTACTTTTGGTATTAGTCATTTGGGTTTGTCCCGGGCGGCTCTGGCAAAAAGACGCGCATGGGCACCCGTAGCTCAGTGGATTAGAGCACTGGTCTTCGGAACCAGGTGTCGCAAGTTCGAATCTTGCCGGGTGTACCAAGTTGATTTATTCTAACATTTGTGTTATAATAAATAACATATGGGTCAGTAGCTCAGCTGGTTAGAGCGTCTGCCTCTTAAGCAGAATGTCGTGGGTTCAAGTCCCACCTGACCCTCCAAAGAAAAACGTCCTCATTCGAGGACGTTTTTCTTTGTATTGCAGATTTAACTTGCCGCTGGTTTCTTGTGCGTTTCAGGCGCAAGGCTCGGCGCACCGGCTGCATCATTCCACGGAGATTTATCAACCGCCATAAGGATAAACCAGATTGGTGAGAGGAAGATGGCGAGCAGAACATACGCGCCGTCTTTACCAAGCTTCAGGCCGATGTTGTACATAGCAATATACATAAATACCGCTGAGACGATATTTACGAATGGCAAAATTGTAAGTACAGCCCAGAAACCTTGTTGGCCACCGATTTCGAGCATTTTCCAGTTGTTATAAAATGGCACCCATGCAATCCATGGTTTTACACCAGCCTTTTTAAAGATTTGCATAAGACAAATCGCCATGACCACGTAGATGGCCACGAAGAAAATGAAGAAAACGAAGCTAAACATGAGCGCCGCCGCTGCCGCAACAGCCGGGTCCCCTTCGTAGGTGGTTGAATAAAGCATCGCTTCATCGTACGTCTCGTATTGTGCAAATGTTGAAAGAATTCCCATATGTGTTCTCCTTAGTGGTTTTATTGTAGCACGCATTTTGTTAGGCTTAGAGTATGAAGATTCTTGATGGACGTGAACTGGCCGATTATGTAAAAGAGCGTCAAGCAAAACAGGTGAGGGCACTTCGCCAAGCCTGGAATACCTTTCCGAAGCTTGCAATCGTGGTTGCAAATGATAGCCAGGTGATTGATACATTTGTTCGCCTTAAACAGGCATACGGTGAAGATGTCTTAATTGACGTCGACGTCTATAAGGTAGACCAAGCGGAAGTGCGGACAACAATTGAGCGACTGAATGACGACGAAACTGTTCACGGTATTATCTTGCAACTTCCATTGTCTGATCCATCGGAAACAGATGCACTTGTGGCACGTATTAGCCCGCAAAAAGATGTTGATGGGCTTGGCCCGAACGCCGAGTACACTTCAGCAACTGCAACGGCAATTGACTGGCTTGTTGCTGGGTATAACGTCACACTTCGTGATAGGAAAATCGCTATCGTTGGACGAGGGCGCTTAGTGGGCGCTCCACTTGCGCAGCTCTGGCTTGGCGCCGGGCTTGATGTTACAACCTACGATGATACGACGACCGATCTTCAAGGGTCTCTTCGCAGCGCAGATATTATTGTCTCTGCAACCGGTGTGCCAGGGCTTATCACCTCTTCTATGGTGGCGCCCGGCAAGGTGGTGGTAGACGCGGGAACGGCCTCTGAAAACGGCGTCATTGTTGGCGATGTCGCTGCTGATGTTCGCGATCGCCAAGACCTTACAATCACTCCACAAAAGGGAGGTGTTGGTCCGCTCACTATCGCTGCATTGTTCGATAATGTAATGTTAGCCGCTCGAAAAACGGTTCCACCGGAAGAGGCTTAGTACTTAAGCGCCGAGTGCGTCTTTGACGCGCTGTACCACTTGGCGAGGGGTGAGTTCGGCTTTTACGATATAGCCATGAATGCCGAGGCTGCGAATACCTTTTGGTGCTTCTTCTTCGCCGAGGTTAGTAAGAATAATAACAGGGATATCTTTACCCCAAGGTTGTTTGCGAATTTCAGCAAGCGCTTCGTCGCCGCCCATTTCAGGCATTTGAAGGTCGAGCAAAAGGATGTCTGGAGAGAAGTGCTCGACAAGCGCGACGCCTTTTTTGCCATTATCTGCAAGCTGCACGTCAAAGCCATCGGCTTCAAACTTCATGCGGTACATTTGGCTAATTACTGGGTCGTCTTCAACAATTGCAATCTTCGTCATATCTGAAATTATATCATGAGGATATATAGCATGAGCGCGATTTGTGGATTATACTGTGAGTGTGATTGAAGCGCTTATTGTTATTGGTGGGATAATAGGAGTCGCAGCCGTAGGGCTTTCTGTTTCGGGGCGAATGACCAAATGGTGGTCGAGTGCTTTGTATGCTCTTATTACCGCGTCGCTTGTCGTGTTGATGGTATCGGGCTTTTATGCACTTGATGCCTCAAGCCCCGTAGCGTTGCTTTGGTATGGACGTCTGAGTGCAATGTCGGTGGTGGTTGCTCTCACGTGTTTGTATTTCTTAATTCAAGAGCTTGTGGAAGACGCGCGAGTCGACACGATAGGGAAGAGCCTTCGTATTGGTGTGGTGTGGGGCGCACTTCTTCTGATTATTCTTTGTTTTACGCCTGCTGTTTTCCCGGCTGCGTATATTGTAGACGGCGAGCCGTTTATTAACGCTGGGTGGGGAACGATTCCACTTATCGTATTTATTACGAGTATTTTTGTATTGATTGGCTATTACGTCATCGATCAAGTGCGAAGTGTCTATCACCGACGACATGGCGTGCTCGATCTTCGCTTTGTGGCGGTGCGAACTGTTTCGTATCTTTTAACGGTCCTTGCTGCTGTAGCTATCTTTTCAGTCGTGGCGTACACGCTCGCCACCGTTTTTGTACACGATGAATCGGGCGCTGAAGCACTTTTGAGCCCCGTCGCAATTGGTGCCGCTCTTGTGACGGCGCTCGCTTTTCAGCCACTCCGTCGGTTTTTTAATAAATATAGCGACACATTCCTTTATAAGGATAACTACTCACTGAATCCTTTTACTGTTCAGATAAGCCAGACGCTCAATTCAACAAACGATCTCCGTACACTGCTTGAGCGGTCTTCGAACGTGATTGCTTCTACGCTTCGGGCAAGCCAGGCGTTTTTCTTCGTACATCTGCTCGAGGATCGCTATATGATTGCTGGAACTGACGGGCATTCAAAGGTAAGCCCTGTCGAATTCGATGCAATTGATACAGGATCAAAAAAGCCTTCTTCGCTGCTTATTACTCAGTTTGACTCGGCGCACCCTATGCATCGGATGATGGTCAGCCATCGATTAGGGCTTATTATGCCGCTGTATAAAGGTGAAACATTGGTCGGATTTCTTTGTCTCGGACGGTCAAAGGGTGCGGGCTATACGAGCCGTGATTTGCGTGCGCTCCGAACCATTTCTGATGAACTAACGATTGCTATTCAAAATGCGCTCTCTGTCGAAGAAGTGCGAAAATTGAACGACACACTCGAGCAACGTATTGGCTCGGCAACGAAAGAACTACGCACCAGTAATGCGCAGCTGCAACGTTTGGATGAAGCGAAAGACGAGTTCATTAGCATGGCAAGCCACCAACTTCGCACGCCGCTAACAAGCATTAAGGGCTACATTAGCATGATGCTTGAGGGGGACGTTGGGCCAGTTACGAAGGATCAAAAGTATATGCTGAATGAAGCTTTCGTGAGTAGTGAGCGCATGGTCCGACTTATCGGTGACTTTTTGAACGTTTCGCGCCTCCAAACCGGAAAGTTTGTGATTGAAAAGCATCCGGTTGATTTGGCACTTTTGGTGGAGCGTGAAATCGATGGTCTCGCGCAGAATGCCGCCGCGCGTGGTATGAAGTTTATCTATAAAAAGCCGAAGGGCATTCCAGTACTTGATCTTGATGAAAATAAAATCCAGCAAGTGGTGATGAACTTTGCCGATAATGCCATTTATTATTCGAAAGAAAAGTCAAAGATTACGGTTACCCTGCAAAAAACAGCTGATGCCATTGAATTTAAGGTGATTGATACGGGGATTGGCGTACCGAAAGAGGAGCAGGCACACCTCTTTAATAAGTTCTTCCGCGCCACCAATGCGCGCCGTGCTCGACCAGACGGAACCGGCGTAGGGCTTTTCCTTGCGAAAAAGGTCATCGATGATCACCACGGAAGTATTATCTTTGAGTCAAAAGAAGGGAAGGGGAGTACCTTTGGCTTCCGCCTTCCCCTTCCAAAAGAAGAAAATTAAGCGTTGCTTGCGATACGAATAAGTTCGAAAATAAGCCAAGAGACACCAATCGCGATTGCTACGGTGATAAGCACTGGCTTGAGGATACGCTTGCGCTCGAACCACCACTGCCCAAACTTTGAACGGTTGGCGGCACTAATGCGTGTTACGCTTGGTTTGGTAAGTGCGGCATCGGCGCCACGGTACTGCTTATTACGTTTCTTCTTTATCTTATTTGCCATAATTACCCTTAGTATACCAAAAACCCCGCTCGGAATGAGCGGGGTTTAAGGATTTTGAAGCCAGACTGCTTCTGTTGTCTCGAATGAGACAAGGAATGAGCGGTCAGACTCTATTATTGGTTGAGGGCACGGCGGCTTGCGATGTAGTAAGCAGCGCTTGCGATAAGTGCACCAAGACCAACAATGGCAACAATGCTTTCACCTGCACCAGTCTTTGGAAGTTCTGGTGGGGTTACTGGTGTTTCTTCACACTTGCTAAGGTCGGTAGAGTACTTAGTTTCGTCGAAGTCTTTTTCGTCGATAGTAACGATTTGCTTAGTAGTAAGGTCACACACCTTAATCTTTGAAGGTGGAGTTTCCTTACAGTCAGCAAGGTTCTTTGAGTACTTGCTTGAGTCAAAGTCTTTCTCGTCAATAGTAACGATCTTCTTTGTTGAGAGTTCACAAACCTTGATCTTCTTGCTTTCTTCCTTCACTTCGAATGAGCCCTTACATGCTTCGCTTGTAGCAGTCTTGTCTTGGCCGTCAACAGTGAAGGTAACGGTAGCTTGAACTGTGTACTTGCCAGCAGTTGCTTGGGTGTAGTCGAGTGAGGTTGAAGTTGAAGTCTTGGTATCAACAGTTGCACCAGCTGCGTTCTTGATAACGTAGGTTACGCTCTTGAACGTTGCGTTTTGAGCAGTGTAGCTGGTGTTGAAGCGGAACGTAGTACGGTTCACTTGGGTAATACCGAGTGCCTTACATGCGTACTTAACTTCTGGTTGACATTCTTTTTCAACAGTAACGTTAGCAGTGTCTTCTTTGTAGTAGCCACCGCTTGAGGTGTGAACCTTGTTGATGAGCTTAGATGGACCACAAGGAAGCTTGTCCTTGTCGGCTACCTTAGCGCTAAAGATTACCCATGCATTACCGTTTGGTGCGTATGAGCCGATGTTGATACCGGTCTTGGTAACACCGTTGTCAGAAACTGGGGCACCTGATGGGTGCTTTGAGTTACCAAGTACGGTGCTGTCGTTTACGTAGGTCATGTTAGCAGGAAGAATGTCGCGAATCATGACGTTGTCTTGTTGAACAGTACCGACGTTGCGGTATTCAAGAAGGTAGTCAACGGTTTCGCCTGGTTGCGCCTTGTAGTCGTCAACCCATTTGTTCTCGCCGTGCTTACTTACGAGCTTGTTTGTAGTGAAGTTAATAACTCCGCCAACTTGTGCTTTAACCTTAAAGCTTACGTAGCCAGAGTACTTGAAACATCCAGGGATTTTACCGTCGAGCTTGTCATAACCGACAAGAGCACCGGCGCTGGTAACGATACCATCACTCAGCTTTGCACCTGTTTGCTTGAATACGTTGTTGTAAAGAACAGCTGAGCCAGGAACGTAGGTAAGGTTGAAGTCTTGGCTGCTCTTGAAAATTGCCTGGTCCCAGATCTTGTTTGGGTTGGCGTTGCTTGAGGTAACAAATCCGTCAATCTGGATTTGCTTACCAGTCGTGTTAGGGACATTAGCCATAACACGAGTGTTTTCCGCAACGAGGTTTAGGTCGTCGCGGGCGTTGTTGTGTACGTACATCTGCACAAGGTATTCCTTGTTAGATTCTACGGTAATCTCGTCCTTCCAGTTGCCTGGGCCCGTGTCAGCAGCGTCCTTAATACGCACAAAGTTGCGTTCGTCGCCGTAGTTCGGGTTGTCCGTGATTGAGTTAAAGGTGTTATATGTCGCAGGGTTGTTAACCGTAAAGGTTGGGCGGTCTGGACCCCAAGCCAATACAGCAGCAGGCACGATGATTGCAGCAGCAACCATGAGCATAGCAGCAGTAAAGCGCTTTGGAGCACGACGGATGAGTGAAGTGAGCTTACTCATAATTCTCTCCATTTCTTGATTCGTCTCGCAGATGGAATCAATTAATAAATATATTTATCGCACTAGTATGTGAAACATTGTCGCCAGGTTGTTAAAGGTTATCAAATCAGATCATTACACAAGTGCACGTCGAGTGACGAAAGGTGACTCACGAGGAGCCAGACTCGACATACAAGTGTAAAACACTAATTTGGAATCTAACTCCTCGGATTGTTTGCTATGGAAAAGGCCCAGTGTGGGCGTGCCGGTTTTTGAGGCCGGCACGCCCACATGGATCAGCAGGTCGTCTGCCCGGGGGCGCACGACGTGCTGGTGCCCGGATCCGACGGGGCCGGGGCCGGCTCGACCGGAGGCGTCACCACGATGGGCGACGGCTCAGGTGCGGGAGCCGGGATGGTACCTCCACCAGGGGCGGGAACCGGTGCCGGTGCCGGTGCGGGTGCTGCGGGAGGCGGCACGTACGTGGCGGGCGGGTTGGCCGGTTCGCTCGGCTGGTAGTGGTCCGGACGAGCGGGCAGCACGTTGGGCATCTGCTGTGTGGGCAGACTTCCCGTACGAGAAGGATCCTCTGCAGGATTCTTCCCGCCGGGGCCCTCGGGTGTGTCCGGGGTGTCCGGGGTCACCGGCGGCGGGGGCGGCGGCTTGTGGAAGCCGGCCGTCGGGTTGGCGCAACCGGGGCGGTGGGCCACGACGGGCTTATCCGCTTCCGGGGTGTTCGGGTCGACCGGGTTGCCAGCGGCATCGAAGTTGGCTCGGGTCACCTTGCAGGTGGCCGAGTCGACAAAGAACCACTGGGCGTCGCCAGCCTTGGTCGGGGTGTTCCCGACCGCGACCTGAACGTCGCCGTTGAGACCGGTGTTGCCGGCCACCTCTGCGTCGACGGTGATCTGGATTGCTTCCCAGTTCTCCGCGTTCAGCACCACCGCACGATCGAGATCGGGCAGCTGGGCGAGGTGAGCGTTCGCCGCCAGCACGAGGTCGGGGTTGTCGGAATCGAACGACTCCTGCAGCTCCTCTCGTGAAGTGGCAACCTTCTCATCACCGCGGAATCCCGCGGCGCCCTGACTGTTCAGGACCTCGTTCTCCCAGTCGATCCGCTCCTCACCGACGACGAACTCGTTGTCGGTGAAGCCCTCTTCGCGCATGTAGGCGAAGGCCGCGTCGGTCCGGCACTGGGCCAGGTCGGCGGCGGCTTGGGCGAGCTCTTCCTCGGTCGGGCACTCGGTGGCCGCACGCTCTTCGAGCGTGGACACCAGAGTGGCGACCGCTTCGTCGTCCTTCGGGTTCGAGAACCCCATGGACGCCAGCTGGTTGCGCTTGCCCGAGTTGGGCTTTGCTTCCGCGCTGGGAGCGACCCGAGCCAGGACAGCCTCCGCCTCTTCGCCACAGAGGGCGTTGAGGGCGGCGGCGCTGGACAGGTTGGGCAGGTCCTCATCCGAGGACACGCTGGCGCACCCCGACATGAGGAGTGCTGCCAGCGCCACTGCGGCGATCGCCGCGTACTTGCGCTTCATGGCACTTCCTTTCAGTTGCTGGGCGTCTTCCACTTGATGTAGCGGAGCGCCAGGGTGATCACTGCGGCCTGCAGTGCGGTGAAGAGGATCACGAACAGGAACGGCACGAGGCCGAACACGTTGATGTCCTCGAGGTTGATCCAGCCGGACCAGTACACCACCACTCCCAGAGCGAGAGCGGCGAGTACCAGAACGCCGGGCAGCCATCCGTACTTGCGGGACAGCTTGTTGGAAATCCAGTAGATGAACGCGAGCAGCGCCAGTGCGCCGATCAGCGTGATGAAGTTGCCGAAGCTTCCGAACATCGCGTTGATCGTCGTGCCGACGTCGTTCCAGCTGAAGCCGAACTCGCCGTTGAAGCCCGTCGTGACTCCGATGGAGAACGCGAAGACGAGCAGGACGAGGTTGAGCGGCAACAGCACGAGGAACGTCGTGATGAGCACGCGCTTGGTGCTGAGGACCAGCGGCACGGCCGGAGCGTTGTGCACGGGACGAGCCGAGGTGGTGGTGGCGGTCATGGCCAACTCCTTTGGTTGATTTCCCCTTGGGATTTTCTGCGCGGATGCGCAATTGAATGCGACTACCGCAGCTGCAGCCCAGGGGGTTGGGAGCAGCGCGTCAATCCGTGTAAGCGAACTGGCGCGCTGCTTCCAATCATGAAAGGGTTGGTGACTTTTCTATAGCGTACAGTGCGCGAATTAGCAGTATTTGAAATAGCAAATAAAGCGCATTCAGACATGCACTGTAATGATCTGACTTGTTAACGACCTCCTCACCCTGGCGGGGTCTCTCATACCTCACCCGTGAATGATGTTCTTAATTTATCACAAAACATTGAAAATGTCAATGCTTTATACAATATATATAGGAAAAGCACAAGCTTTATCTGTGGTGAGGGGAAGCTGAGAGAAATCCGTACGCTACATGTGGTGGTTTTTAGGCATATTTTGCACCAAATAACACAATATTTGACATTTTTTGTCAATAATAGTATATTTCACCCCTAGTGCGAACTGTAAGGTGCAGTTAACGACCTCCGCCCCCCGGAGGACGTTGCCAATAGGGGCAGCACGCTCGGATGAATCCGAGCCGATTAACAATGGGGTAGCATGGTATTCACCACGCCGTCATGTAAGGACGTCGTTTGGAACGTGGCCCAGGTGATGACGAGGGTCATCCCGGACCGCGAGCTGACGGAGTCCTTCTGTACGCCGAAGATCTCGCAGCAGAAGCAGCTCGAGATGCAGGAAGGGCTCGCGGAGTCCGTTCTCGCAGCCAGCGAGAGCGAAGACAACGCCGATCTCAAGTACCTCCTCGAGTGCCACAGCAGTGAGCCCGAGGAGCAGCGCAAGCTCGTCGACAACGCGATCCGCCTGCTCGCCCGTGCCTACAGCTCCTGTTCCTCGGTCTACCCGAGGGACTGGTTCGCCAAGTTCCGGCAGCGCATGCTGTCGGTGAATGGCGAGGAGCCTCCGGCCGGCGAACTCGTGTTCATCGCACCTCCCGCGCTCGACGCGAAGGAGGCGGTGGCATGAGCATCACGGTCATTCAGCGCGAAGGCAGGATCGAGATCGTTCACGGAAGTGAGCGGAAGCGAACCGTCGTCTCGAGGGATCTCGTTCGGCGCATCGTCGACGCGAAGGTGTCGCGGGATGAGTCGGCGAGCAACTTCGCGGATGAGGTCGTCAAGGCGGTCAAGGCGAGCATCGACAACGATACGAAGCTCAAGCCGCCCAAGCGCTACCATCTGCTCTTCGAGCTGGCCGTCTACGGGCGCGCTGTGCTGAAGATGCATCCGTCGGCGCTGACGCACATCACGCTGACGTTCGAGCCGGGCGATAGGGACACCTACCGCTCAATCTCAACGATGGTCGGCAAGGAGCGCGACAAGCTGAACAAGCAGTTCGACGCCCGCCTCGCAAGGACGCGCTGAGCAACACCCCCCGCTAAGGAGTCTTCGAACACCTTCTTGGCAACCCTCCGTCGGGGCCTGGGCATTTCGCCTGGGCTCCGACGGGGCACACAACACCTCAGAGGCCCATAGGGGCTTTTTTGTTTGACTTAATTCATTTAAATGATATAATAATTTAGCTATACGAAGAGGACAGATTCCTTATCGGCCCCGTAGGGGTAAGCAATCGAACCTAGCGAAATGAGTTTTCGTGCCCCAACAGTCCGTGACTCCCATCCACTCCCGCCGTCAGGGCACCACCCGCGAGACGAACTTCGATGTTTCGCGCGAGGGTGCCGCACGGGTCGCGCTCCAGATCGAGCGGGCGCCGGACAACATCTGCCGGCTCCTGTTCCAGGAGTACGGGGGTGACTACGCCACGCGCCGGTCCTCGACCGACCAGCTGTGCCTCGTTCTGACGCGTCGCGGCGTCGTCGACAAGGCAGTCGTCAAGAACAACACGATCCGTCTCGGCATCGTCAAGGCGGGCTTCAAGGCCGCGGTCGCCGACAAGCGCATCATCGTCATCCACCGCAAGGGGAGTCGCCTGATGGTCCAGCTGTCGACCAGCGAGTACCAGGCTCAGCTGAACCAGGCTGAGCGGGAGCAACGCGCTCGCAGCCGCCAGCAGTCGGCGCAGCCCCGCAAGCGAGTCGTCAACGGCTGAGTGGGGTAGGTTCGAGTGGGGCGGTGTGCATTGCATGCCGCCCCACACGACTATTTTTTGTAAAATACCTCTTAGGCACTAGCCAAACAGAGGTTTTTTTGTTAAAATAACCCAGGTAAAAAAGAAAAATGCCTTTGATTTGTTCTTTTGATGGCCTCATCGTCTAACGGTTAGGACACCAGGTTTTCATCCTGGCAATCGGAGTTCGATTCTCCGTGAGGTCACCAATAGAACCGACCAAAGGCATATTTATATTTAAAATGAAGGGCGTTTCTCATCATGGCTATTATCTTTAAGCGAACAAAAATTCTTGCAACTCTTGGACCTATTACCAGTACTCCGGAGATGATCGAAAATCTTATTAACGCAGGTGTAAACGGCCTTCGTCTTAACTTTAGTCACGGTGACTACGATGAACGAACCGAGCAGATTCGTTGGATTCGTGAAGCAAGTGCAAAGATTGGCAAGCCAGTTGCAATTCTTCAAGACCTTCAGGGTCCGAAGATTCGTCTTGGTATGCTCAACGAAAACACTCCCGTAAAGACCGGTGATGAAATTATTCTTGATTATGCCGCAGAGCACAACGGCCTTACTTTCCCGGTGCAGTACAACCTCGCTGAAAAGGTAAAGGTTGGTGAGCCAATTTACATTTTTGACGGCAAGGTTCGCACCACTGTTCTTGAAATTACCTCTGAAACTGCTATCAAGCTTCGTATCGAAAACGACGGTGTACTTATGAGCAAGAAGGGTATTAACCTTCCTGACACCGACTTTGGTGGTGACATTCTTACCCCTAAAGACCTTAAAGATATCGAATACGGCCTTGGTCAAGATATCGACTACGTAGCACTGAGCTTCGTACAAAGCGCAGAAGACATTCACAACCTTCGCCAAATCCTTGTAGCTGGTGGTTCAAAGGCGCAAATTATCGCTAAGATCGAGACCAAAGCTGCAGTAGAGCCAGCAGTGATGGAAGAAATCGTGAAGGCGACTGACGGTATTATGGTGGCTCGTGGTGACCTCGCGGTTGAAGCGGGTGCAGAAATCGTTCCAATCGTACAGCGCAAGCTCCTTGCTCTTTGCCGTAAGCACGGTAAGCTCAGCATTGTTGCGACCCAAATGATGGCGAGTATGGTTGATAACCCAGAGCCAACACGCGCTGAGGTAAGCGACGTTGCAAACGCGGTTATCCAAGGTGCCGACACGGTGATGCTTTCAGACGAAACGGCTAACGGTAAGTACCCTCTCGAAACTGTTGCTGCAATGAAAAAGGTGATTCTTTACACCCAAGACAACGCACCAGTATCTCCAATTCACGACATTAACGCCAAGAATGTTCAACTCGATGCTATTAGTACCGCTGCTGTTACGCTTGCGGAACAACTCAAGGTTGATGCAATTATTGCGGAAACGAAGTCTGGCGCAACTGCTGCTACTATTGCTGCGCACCGTCCAAACCTTCCAATCATCAGCGTTACCAGTGAGCAAAAGGCCGCACAACAACTCGGTCTCAGTTACGCAAACCGTAGCTATGTTCGCCCAGACGCTCCTGAGGCAGGATTCGATCTCTTTAAGGAGCTAAAGAGCGAAGGATTCTTCGGTGAAGGCCAGGCGAAGGTTATTATCGTCAGTGGTCAACAGCCAGGTGTTATCGGTACAACCGACACCATTAAAGTTCGTGTACTTGAATAGTCTCAATTTACGTATTTCGTAGTACAATATAGACAAGTAACAAATAGGGTGGGTATGGGTTTCTTCAAAAGAACTATAAAGGACGTTCCAATTGATCACAAAACCGTTCTCGTACGGGCTGATTATAATGTCCCTTTAAACAAACAAGGTGAAATTAGTGATGATTTAAGGATTCGAGCAAGTCTTCCGACACTCGAGTATCTTTTAAAGCACCACTCTAAAGTAGTAATTATGAGCCACCTTGGGCGTCCTGAGGGCCGCGACAAGTCGCAGAGTCTTGAGCCAATTGCGGCGCGACTCTCTGAGCTTCTTGGTCGTAACGTTATTTTTGTCGAAGATTGTATTGGCGATAAGGTAGTGCAAGCGGTCAAAAAAGCCCCTGCGAACGCGGTTATTTTGCTTGAAAACCTTCGCTATTACAAAGAAGAAGAGGCGAATGACAGCAAGTTTGCCGAAAAAATTGCTAAAGCCACCGGTGCACGCTACTTTGTGCAAGATGGATTTGGTGTTGTGCACCGCGCGCACGCGAGCACCGAAGCCATTACACACTTCATTCCTGGGGTATCGGGGCTTCTTCTCGAGCGTGAGTACGTCACCATTACTGGTGCTATGGGGCACCCAAAGCGTCCACTCGTTGCGGTGATGGGGGGCGCGAAAGTCAGCGATAAAATCACCGTCATCGAAAAGCTCATTGGTGTTGCCGATCGGGTTGTTATTGGCGGCGCAATGGCAAATACTTTCTTGAAATATAAGGGGTATCACATTGGTGCGAGTATGGTGGAAGAAGGTCAAGAGTCGGTGCTTGACGGTATCTATTCTGCAGCACATGAAAAATCGCACGGTCATGCCGACGATTTCATTATGCTTCCCGCAGATGTAGCGGTTGCGAAAGAGATTTCTGAAAGTGAATCCCGTCGTAACGTTGGCCTTGGTGATGTGGCCGCCGATGACAAAATTCTTGATATTGGCGAAAAGGCCATTGAAAACGTCGTCGAAGCCGTAAAAGGCGCGAAAACGGTCATTTGGAATGGAACGCTCGGATACGCTGAGCTTCCTGAGTTTGCTCACGGCTCTGCCCGTTTGGCGCTCGAGTTGGCGACGAACCCTGAAATCACCTCAATTATTGGTGGTGGCGATACTGCAGATTTCGTTTTGAAATGGGATGGTAACGGGGGTGAGAGCTTCACGCACGTTTCAACGGGCGGCGGAGCATCATTGGAGCTCATGGCAGGTAAAAAACTTCCGGGGGTCGAGAGTTTGCTCGACGCTTCGAGATAAGCTACACTAAAGGACAAGAAAAGCATAGGCACTATGGCACGCGATAAAAAACTGATTATTGGCAACTGGAAAATGAACCTTGGTGTGCACGAGGCAAGTTTGCATTTGCATAAACTTGCAGGCGAAGTAAAAACACACCGTAATGT
>CAMLKA010000020.1 GCA_946480535.1 uncultured Candidatus Saccharibacteria bacterium
GCAGAGTTACAGGAGTATACTAAAGGAATATGAACGACCGTCACCCCTCTGCTGGATACGAGAAAATGCACGCCGCCATTCAGAAGGCTGAAACGGTTGAGGACATTCATCGTCTCGACGACTGGACGGATAAGCTTGCGGATGAAGCGCTCCGTCGTAGCCGGGTGCTTTTGGGTGAAACTACGAAAGCGTTGCCAGGCTCGCCTGAAGACGACGACTAGTCGTTTCTTTGCCGAGTGTCGCGAGGGTTTCGTTGAGCGCTGGACTGAATGGCGCCCACGATACTGAAAGTCGAATAAGGCTGAAGAGGATACCTGGCTTCTGCCCTGTCGCTTCAAGCAGTTGATTGAGCGCTTCTTGAACGTTCTCGGCCGTGAAGTCGATGATAGTGCTTAATGCGCCGTCAGTCGCCTGGAGAAGGCTGCGAATTTCCTCGCTTGAAAGTTTTGAGAGCTGCTTGTTGCTACGCACCATTTCCCAGTTTGGAGTCGGCTCTTCAAAGAAGTAACTTGTAAGTGTCGGAAGGTCTGCAAGTGTCTTAAGACGGTCCTGAACGAGTGCGAGAACTTGCTTTTTGCTTTCTTCGCTTGCGTCTTTGGCGGCGGCTGGCCAGAAATCTGTTACACGTTCGTAGAGTTCATCGACGTTGAGTGCGCGGATATGTTGACCATTGAGCCAAAGCAGGCGTTGCTCGTCAAAACGAGCCGGACTTTTTTGGACACGATCAAGCGAGAACTTTTCAATAAGTTCTGAAATGGTGAATACTTCTTGTTCGGTTCCATCGTTCCAACCAAGGGTTGCGAGGAAGTTCGCCATTGCTTCAGGAAGGTAGCCTTCTTTGGCGTATTCAAGAATGTCTTTTGCGCCGTCGCGCTTGCCGAGCTTTTTCTTGCCATCGATTGCCATGACAAATGGAAGTGTTGCAAGCGTGGGGCGCTCAACTTCGAGTGCTTCGTACAAGTTGAGGAACTTAGGTGTTGAACTGACGAATTCTTGGCTGCGAAGCACGTGCGTCACACCCATAATCGCGTCGTCGATAATGTGACAGAAATTATAGGTTGGGTAGCCATCACTTTTAATGAGGATGAAATCGTCAATTGCGTCTTCACCAGTTGAAAGGTCGCCCATGACGGCATCGGTCCATTGGTAGGGCTTTGGGTCAGACTTAAAGCGGAGCGGTTGTGAGCCGTCCCAAGCTGGTGGGTTCTCTGGACGGTGGTTACGGAACAAGAACGGACGCTTCTCGGCCTTCGCTTGTTCGCGGAACGCTTCGAGCTCCTCTTGCGTGTACGGGTCGGCATACGCACGGCCACTGTCGATGAGTTTTTGCGCCCACTCTTTGTAGATGTCGAGACGCTCAGATTGCTTGTATGGTGCGTCAGGTCCACCCTGGTCGACTCCCTCATCCCAGTGAATGCCGAGCCATTTCAAGCTATTTTCAATTTGCTCAATACTTCCCGCTACCTCGCGGACTTTGTCCGTATCTTCAATACGAAGAATAAATGTACCTTCGCCATTAAGTTTTGCTTGTTGTGCCAAGAGCCACGCAAAAAGTGCCGTACGGACACCTCCTACGTGCATGAACCCGGTTGGGCTCGGTGCAAATCGAGTTCGAACAGTAGTCATAATTGCTCTCATTATAGCATATTTTCAGGGGTGGAGGGCAAAATAGCCCCTAGCTTTCCAAAGGACACTTTCACGTAGCCCGGGAACTTTAAGGCGTAGAGACCCTTAAAGTTCGTGGCGCGAAGTAAGTTCCATGGAAAGCTAGGGGCTATTTTGCCGCCGCTTCGAGGTAGATACTACAAGCTTGTTGCAATTCGACGAATCTGATCGCCAGTGAGCGGAGCTTTGCTATCAATCTGGTAGAGGATGCCACCGTTTACCCATGCAGCGCTGCTTTCGAAGGTGTAAATTGTTAAACCACGCTCTTTAGTGGTGACGTAGTTTGCACCGGCTTCTGGCGTAACGACGTTGTCGAGTACGGCTGATGAATCCCATGAGCTGCGAACTTGGTCGACGGTGTAATAGTTGTCGTTGCTGTTTGAGGCGAACTTAAGGGTGACTTGCCCATCGCTGAACGTCACTGGCTGACTCAAGCTATACCCATCTGGCGTGTACTCTGGGTAGGTTGCTTCAATACCCGCTTGTGCTGCAGCGACGCTGACTGATAAGTTTGGAATCAGGCGCCATGCGGCGTATAAAATGGCGAGAACGGCAAGAATACTACCGCCAATAATCAATACACGGCGAAGTGTTTTGTTATTCTTCTTCTCGCGCTTCGGTGCTTTCGCCTTTGGTGTGGCAAGCGCCTTTGAAATCTCAGCGTCCTTCACCTGTTTTGCAGTAACAGGTTTTGCTGGAGCTGCTGCCTTTTTCTTTTCGCTTGCACGAACAAGTGCACGCTGTGCAACTGGGTGCGTCTTTGCCGGCTTGTCAGGTTTCGCTGCTGGCTTCGGAGCTGGTGCTGAAACGGTTTTCGGTGTTGCTGTAGCTGCTGGCTTTGTTTCTGGGTGCTTTGCAAACCGTGTCACACTTGAGCTTTTTGCAAAATCCATGTGACGGCCTGGAGCATTTCGCTTTGTAATAGGCTTATTTGGAGCTTCTGGTTTCTTTGCCGCACGACGGTGAAGTGTTTGTGAACGCTGTGCGGTGCTGTGAACGATTTCAGAATTTGTTGTTCCGCGGCTGGTGCGTGGCGTTGCCTTTGGCGCTGGTGCAGCCTTCGGTTTTTTGATAGGAGTTTTATCTGGTGCAGTGACCTGTACTTCTGCAATGGGAAGACCAGTAACGGCATCGTATTGACGCCCGTTAATAGTGACAGTTTTGTGTGGTGCCATGAATGAAATTTACCTCGCAGGTTCTCGCATTAATACAGGTGGGAAAATAAGTTTTTTTGCCCACGCAGTGTTACTCTCTATACTAGTGCCATCATCACGCTTATGCAACCCCTATTTTTAACGAATATTTAAGATAGTTTGCTATACTTTACTGAGATACATTATGTTTAAAAAGCCAACCAAGAAACAGTTTCTTATTCGTCGTATTATTCTCTCGAGTATCGCGACCCTATCTGTCATTATTATTGCCACCGCTGCGATTCTTTTTATGCTCGGGTTCCGCCTCGATAGCGACAACGGCCGCCTTGAACAAGGTGCGCTGCTTCAGTTTGATTCGTCGCCAAATAGCGCCGATGTCTATGTGGACGGTCGTAATATAGGCAGCCGTACTGCAACGAAGCAGACGGTCGTAGCGGGCACTCATACCATTAAGATGACCAAGGCGGGCTACCAGGACTGGAAGCGCACCCTCACTATTAATGCCGGTACCCTCACATGGCTCGATTACACGCGTTTTGTTCCGACAAATCGCCCCGTACAAACCGTGACGACATACCCCACGCTCGCAAGTATCGAGATTTCACCAGACAGCAAGTGGGCATTGGCGCACGAAGCCGCTGAAGCTCCTCGCTTTCAGCTCGTTGACCTTCGTGCTGAGGATGTAAAGACCAGCACGCTCGAACTTCCTCGTACGAGCTATAGCGAACCTGGTACCGAAGGTGTCACTCATTCATTTATGGCAACATCGTGGGACAGCGGAAGCCGCTATGTACTTGTGAAGCATTTGTATCGTGACCAAACGGAATGGCTTGTTGTCGATACGCAAAACGTTTCTGAAACCGTGAATGTTACACAGGTTCTGAGCGTCGGTTTTAGTAGCTTGCAATTTGCAAGTACAAACGGCAAGGTACTCTTTGGGCTTACGAATGATGGAACGCTCCGAAAGATTGATTTATCTGCGGGTACGCTCTCTCGTGCTCTTGTGACGCATGTCGAGGCGTTTTCGGTATTCGACAATACAATCCTTAGTTATGTTGGTATTGATCCAAGCGAGGCGACGCACCGCGTAGCTGGTGTGTACCGCGATGGTGATGAAGCGTCACATATTCTGCGTGAAACAGCGAATCTCGATACAGCACTCAAAATTGCAACCGGACGCTACTTTAGCAACGACTACGTTGCGATTGCTGAAGGAAATATTGTTTCAATTCTGAAGGGTAGCTACCCATCATCAAGCGCACAAGATAATAGTAGCTTGAAGGAATTTGCAAATATGGAGCTTTCCGGCACGGTATCTGCACTTTCATTTAGTCCTAAGGGCGACTATGTATTTGCGCAATCAGGTGAAAGTTATAAGAGTTATGAAATCGAACACAACCGTCCTGCTGTTGGTATGATTGTTGCCGCAGAGGGAAAGCCTGCTTCGACCTTAAAATGGCTCGATACAGCACACCTTTGGAATGATGATGGTGGCTCTCTTGTTATGCGTGACTTTGATGGTAGTAACGTGTACTCAATTATGAAAGTCGAGACTGGTTTTGATGCTTCACTCAGCCAAAACGGTCGCTTCTTCTACGCAGTTGGTAAGAATGATAGTGGCTATCACTTGCAACGCGTAAAAATGGTTCTAGATTAATCTTTTACTCAGTACCAGCTAGGCGCCGAAGAGTCGTTCGATAAGTGTCGGTGAATTACCTGGAATAGATGCATCACTCGACCCTGAACCGCTTCCAGCTGGCGCTGCGGCCGCTTGTGCTGGGTCTGGGCTGACTTGTTCTGCCGTGACCAGGAGGCGCTTCTGCGAGGTTCCAAGTGGCGTACAAGTAATGAGTGTCATGACAGGCTTGTTGGTTGGGTAGACGAGCTTGTTTACCTCGTTTGGCATAACAACCTCCTTCTTTGTGACCACGTACGTGTAGCGCTTGCCTTCATAGTTAGCGTAGATGGTGTCGCCATTGTTGAGCTTATCGAGTTGCGCGAAGATGAACTTATATTCACCTGGATCAAAGAGGTCGTTACTGCTGTGTCCCGATACTACTGTGTTGCCTAGTTCGCCCGGGTGGCTGCTTGCCCCTGGGATTGCAAAGTGAGCAACGCCCTTTTCCATGGCGGCCATTTGCGAGTCGTAGTCGTTGCCGACATCGTAAAGCACTGGAACGTCGACGTTAATTTTTGGAATGATAAGCCGCGGGTCTCGGCTGACCGCTGTACCACCGCTTGGGTCGATGACGATATTTTGTGGATCAATTGAGCCAGGTGAAACATAGGCGTTCACCGCCGCAAAGAGGACGCGGTTGTATTGAAGGAACACAAATACCAGCACGACGGCAAGCGACGCGACAATTGGCACGAAATGACGACTGCGACGAATTTTCTTTGCTTGATGACGCACTTTGCCGAGGAGTTTTTGACGAAGTTCGTAGAGGGCTTGGTCCTTCGAGAGGTCTTCTGCGGTTTCTTCGAGATCGGTGTGCTGAGAGAAGTAACTTTGAGTGCCTTGTTGGGCTGGTTCTTCCTTGGTCTCTACTTGTGGAGCAGCATGACCTTGAATAGCCTGCTGTTGGGCCTGTTGGTGGGCGTAATATGCGGCATAATACTGCTGGTAATAATTTTGCCAAGCGCTGTGGTAGGCTTTCCATTGTTCAGCCTCGGGCTGTGGGTGCGCCTCGTGCGTACGATCGTAAGGGTTTGCTCCCCTGCTTTGTGGCGCCTGTGCGGTACGCTCTGGCACCGCGACTGGACGATCGCCATATAGAGCATCAATCTGCGACCTTAGTACGTTCGCAGCAGCCGACTGATTATCTTGCGGAGTGGGAGGATTCGGCCCGCCCCCACTCTGGCTACCATTATTTGGATTCATACTCTGTTATCTTACTGCCTTTTATTGTACAATACTAAAGTTATTTGAGCGATAGCTCGGCTAATAAGGGCGAGTGGCGGAATCGGTAGACGCGCTAGACTCAAAATCTGGTTCCAGCAATGGAGTGAGGGTTCAAGTCCCTCCTCGCCCACCAGAAATCATACTAGAAAAATCGTTCGCGCAGGACCCCGCCAAGAATTTGGCGGGTTTCTTCTAATGCAGAGTCGTCCGCCGCGTCATGAGGGGTGTCCATCTTCGCACTCATAAAAGAATGAAGCGTGACACGGTCGTTGAACTCGGGCATAAATGACAGTGAGCTAATTTTCGTACGAGCGAGTGCAATCTGCGCAAGGTGTCCTGGTGCGCGGGACGGCATGTTCTCTTGAAGCTCAATAGAATCAATTCGGTCCATCTGATAGGCTTGCTGGTAGTCAGGCTCAAAGACAAGAAAGCCAGGGCGCTGGTTAGGGTCTGGCAAAAGGGGCGCTGGCGTAATAAGTACGTCGTCGAGTCCTTCGTAGGGAGCGTCGATCATAACTTGAAGCAGTGCTATCGCCGTGTCGATATCGGCGAGCTGTTGGTCAACGTAGCTACTATCTTCAAATTCTTTTTCTTGCTCCTTTTTAAATCGAAGTAACGTCGCGGTCTCTAGTGCGAGTTTAATTTGTGCAGCGTTAAGTGTACGGACCTCTGGTTTCGAGGTGCTTCGTTGGTCGAAGGCTCGGTACCAGTGTGGCATAACGTGCTGATTAATGACGTGAAATGTGAGCTCGTTATATGCCGCAAGCTCTTCGGGTTCGAAAAGGCCAATCGAACGAAAGCTCTCTGTGCTTTGGGCAGCATATTTTTTCAGCCAATGGAGTTCATAACTTTTGAGCTGTCCGAAGAGTTTTCGCGTTGCAGCCGCTTCTGTCTTATCCCCTTTTAGGTCGTAGCCACCCGCGGGAAAGCGTAGGTCGAGCTGTTCATCAAAATAAGAAGCCCACATTCGAGGACCCTTCATGACATCATCAAGGAGATGGTGCGACGGTGTTTCCCCACTCCTGTCACGCCGTGCATCGGGCTGGTTCGAGGGTTCGCCCTCTGGCAGTCGTGCATTCATATCTGTTATTTATACAGGAATACTTACGAGCGGGCAACTATTGCTGTTGAGGTGGCCTCGAGAGGCTTGCTTGGGCTCCAAAGCCAGTACGTCGCCGCTTTAGCCGCGACATTGCCTCGCCAAATCATCATGGGGTTGTCCCAGGGCGTGGTCGTAACTGCTCCATCGTGAGCGACGATGAACGTTTCGCGGTGCAAAACGGCAATGCTCACGGGGTATGTAATAGTGAATTTATGGAGTGCTTCAACGAGATTGGTGAGCTGCATGCTAAATGTCAAAACTTTAGGGTAATACACGGATTGGAAGAGCTTTTGGAGCTGCGCGAACGATATAATAAGGAGCGTATTTGGACGGTCGACGAGGGTTTGCGAGCTGTTTTTAACGAGATCAATAGCATCTCGGGTGATGGTGAGCGGCCCGGTGTAGTCTTGGAGAAACTGCTCGTACAGGATTGCGGTTTCACTACTCCTGCCAGCGTCACCAATCAGGAGGATGCCATCGGCCCAGCTCCCTAACATAGCAAGCTCGGCAGAGGCTTCTTTCATGAGGCTTCCTGAAGGGTTGGTTGGCCCGAAGACGGCATCGGTAATGGCCGATGGAATGGTTTTCTTCAAAACATCCGGGAGCAGTACACGGATTTGCCCCACGCCGGCCGTAGAGGCAACCGAATAAGCTTCCGCCACTCCAGCGAAGCCGAGCTTATTGCCACCCACGATACCAAGCTTGCCTGCATGCGTGCGGTTTTCAGGCTTGCTCCACTCGATGTCGGGAAAGAGCGGCTCAGTGCTTGTTTGTTTGCGCCAGTAGGAAAAGTCCATTGTCTCCACCCTCTAATTCATAACTAATATTTTTACGCTCAATCACCACTTTCCAGTTGTTTGCGAGCGCCTTTTCGAGCAGCTCGTAAGTAGGATTAAAGGCAATTGGGTGCTCGACGATTGACAGCATGCCACTGTCGCCGTTACTATCCCCCACTGCGTAGCTATCCTTAAACGTTAAATCGTATGCTTCAACTAGGCCGTGGATGATTTTGTCTTTTCCTGTGTGGGTTTTTACTGTATTTCCGGTAAAGTATTCACCTTTTCGCTCCCATTCCGAGCCAACCCAGGCGTCAAAATTGTTACGTCGTGCAAATGGCTCAACGAGTTCCTGCTGAGAGCCGCTGATGGCAATGGTAAAGTAGCCGTCATTTTGGAGTTCTTTTAGGAGCTTGTGCGTATAGACGTAAATGTTTTCGGCTTTTTTATCGAGGACGCGCTTGACTGCTTCGTCGTAATCGGAAACGCGGAGTTTAGGAAGGTACGAATCAAGTCCATCGACCATAATTTTTTCAAATTCTTCAAAGGCGTTTCCGTGAATTCGGTGACGGTATTCGCGGTGTTTCTCGGTTGTTTGTTCGGTAAGATCGTTTGGAAGTACGCCCATCTTGTAGAGCTCATAAAATACCTCACGGTACAATCCACTACGGAAAAGCGTCCCATCAATATCGAATACGGCAAACTTCCTAGACATAGTGATACTATACAATATTTTTAGCAGTCTTGCATCTAGGCTATTTCGATACTGACTGGGCAGTGATCAGACCCCATGACATCAGGGTGAATTGCTGCACTGACGATTCTGTCGGCAATGCCTTTGCTCGCAAGCCAGTAGTCGATGCGCCATCCGACGTTACGCGCCCTGGCGTTTGCCCAGTGGGTCCACCAGGTATATGCGTCAGCCTTGTCGGGATAGGCGCTACGGAAGGTATCCACGTAGCCGGCTTTTTCAAAGGCATCAAAGCCTTCACGCTCTTCATTCGTGAAGCCGTGTTTGCCAACGTTTGGTTTTGGATTTGCGAGGTCGATTTCGTTATGTGCAACATTCAGGTCGCCGCAAAATAGAACAGGTTTCGTCTTTTCAAGTTCCTGAACGTGTTCAAGAAATGCTGGGTCCCATTGCTTGTGACGAAGGTCGAGGCGGCTTAGGTCACCTTTTGAGTTGGGCGTGTAGACAGTGACCACCCAAAAGTCATCAAACTCTGCCGAAATGACACGGCCCTCTTTTGAAGGGTCTCCGTAGCTGTCGCCTGCGAGGCCGTATTTTGCGGCGAGGTCGTCAGTAAAGCCGTTGATGACTTGACGTGGCTTTGTTTTGCTAAAAATAGCCGTGCCACTGTAGCCGGCTTTTTCGGCGCTATTCCAATATTCATGGTAGTCGGGCAAGTCAATTTCGGCTTGGCCTTCTTTAGCTTTTGTTTCTTGCATGCACAAGACATCCGGTTGATGCTCTGCAATAAAAGTTTGGAAGGTACCTTTGTTGATGACGGCACGAATTCCATTGACGTTCCACGAATATAGCTTCATAGAACTAGTGTAGCATGTCTCTTTTCGCTGCCGATAGCGTGCTATCGGAAATGAAAAAAGGACAAGGTACGTGAGAGTGTTGGCGACGGGCGCCTTCGACGTTGTGCCGAAGGCGCCCGTCGTAGACGGACTAGTGCCGATCTCGGGGAGTGAGTTCGGCGATCAGCCTGTCGAGGCGGCCCTTGGCGTGTTCGAGGGCCTCGTCGAGGTTCTCAGCGTCGGAGTAGCCCTTGATGAGGTTGTTCGAGATGTGCGTCCACGCCTGCTCCGTGACGTCATCGACCGACATGCGGTCGGTCAACATCTGGCGCAGGCGCTGCTGCGAATTGTCCACGAGGACCTTCGCCATCTTCACGAGGCGTTCTTCGACACTGACTGTCGCATTGGTTGCGACGGACGCTGCGATCATGCAGTGACCTTTCTTACGTACCTTGTCTGGGTGCGACACCTCTGGCCATTGGCTATGAGCCCTAAAGTATCAAAAAATATTATGCTAAATTTTTACTAAAATGTCAACTAGCGTGCTTGTTCGCGTTCAAGGTCGCGCTTTTTGATGGCCTGGCGTTTGTCGTAGAGCTTTTTACCCTTACCAAGTGCAATCACGAGCTTAATGTAGCGGCCCTGCGTGAGGAGGCGAAGCGGAACAATCGACATCCCCTCGTGCTTGCGTACGGCAAGTTCATCGATTTGTTTGCGGCTCGCGAGGAGTTTTCGCGGGGTGGTGTCAACAGAGGTCTCATTCACGCCCTTTGTGTTGAGCTTCAGTGAAAAACTGGCGTTGTTAAGCCAGAGTTCATTGTTGCGAATGGTCACAAAAGAGCCCTTCAGCTGTACGCGTCCATCACGTGCGGCACGTGCTTCGCGTCCATTCAAGACAATGCCCGTCGTAAGGTCATCGCCGAGGGCATAATCAAAAGAAGCTCGTCGGTTGACGATTGCCTGTGGTTTTTGTTGCTTCTTTTTCTTTGTAGCCATAATGGTCTATTGTAACAGATTAGACGGCCGACTTGATGGCTTCGAAGAGGACCTTTGCGGAAGCGTCCCAGCTAAATTGCTGCATGTGTTTGTAGCCACGCTCTATGAGATTGTTTCGGAACGCTTCGTCGTCGAGCTTTACTACTTGTTCGGCAAATTCCTTTGGACTGTCAGGGCTAAAGTAGAGCGCGCCATCCGCCCCTACCTCATGGAACACTGGCATGTCGCTAATGACGGTTGGAACCCCAATGCTCATAGCTTCAGCGACGGGAATGCCATACCCTTCGTCGCGGCTGGCGGTGGCGAGAATTGCGTTGTCTGCCAGCAGTTTCTCGTACTCGTCGTCAGTGACGCCGTTGTGGAACACCACGTCTGCACCCGCTGGAATAAGCTTTTCAAGTTCGGCTTTTCGTTCGGGGCGAATACGACTCAAAAGGTGCAGTGTGCGACCTGGGAGCCACTCCATTCCTTTAATGAGGGTTTCAGCATTTTTATACGGCATGAATGAACCCATAAAGACGATGTTTTTAATAGGGCTTTCTTGGTGAACAGGATAGGTCGAGAATTTCTGAGGTGCGTTATAGACAACGTGGATCGGGAGTTTCGTCATCTTTGCTTTCTGAAGGTCGCTGGCAGAAGTTTTACTGACGGTTGTGATGATATCTCCACCCTTCAAAATAAGACGCTGCGGCCAGTATGCAAGGTGATATAGGCGCCACCCAAACCGTACGTGCGCTGGCAGGAAGCCGGGCGCTTGCGGGTGACGGTAATAAATCATATCTTGCGGAGTGAGGACTGATTTGTATTTCCGCCCCATGGTTCCAATTGTTTGCATCGGGCTGTACACGACATCAGGTTTGTACTTATTTAATATAAAAGCTGTAAATGGCTCCTTGATTGAAGTACCGGGGTGAATTTTGATAAACTGTGCGTCACTTGGAAACCATTGCTTCTGTGCTTCATCTGAAATAAGGAAGGTGACGGGAGTGAGCTTTGCGAGTGCATTGCCTAGCTCGGCTGAATAGCGACTGATACCGTCGTGGTAGTCGGTGCGGGTGTAGCGGGCGTCAAAGAAGATCTTCATGAGTTGAGAAGCCCCAGCTTCTTGAGGCGATACTCTGTTGTTGGTGAGTACTGGCGTTCGTTCAGCGTTTCTGTTTTGACCCATTCTGCATGGCCGAAATCATCCTCAAGAGTGAGTACAATCTCGCTTGCGGGCTTATTGATAGTAACGACAAAATCATTAAAATGCATAATAACGTTGACGCGCTCACCTGTATCGCGAAGTGTTTTTTCGGAGGTGCCCGTTTGAATATCGTCTTGCGCTTCTATGCGTGCACCCGAAACATCAATGCCTACTTCTTCGAGAATTTCGCGCTGCATAGCCTCGACAGGTGTTTCGCCTTCATCGATACCACCGCCTGGCACGACCCATTTATCTTCAAAGACGCCACCTTTCTTATTTTGACCAATAAGAATATAGCCGTCATTAGACAAAATAAAGGCACCCGCGATGTTTCGTTCGATCGTTCTCATATAGTTGCCAGTATAGCAAAAGACTGCTTAAAGAGGTGTATGGTATACTACCCATAAGCTATGAAAATATTAATCGCGTCGGATTTACACTACCCGACTATCAATGGTGTTGCTACTTTCAGTCGAAATCTTGCCCGCGGGCTTGCTGAACACGGACATGAAGTACTGGTGATTGCACCAAGCCAGACTGGTAAACGGTACAAAGAGGTTGATGGCAATTATGTCATTGCTCGAACCGTTTCTGTTCCCTTCCCTTTCTACCAAAACTTCCGTATTTCGCTGAACCCGGCTCGTGAAGTAAAGAAAATTATTGATGATTTCGACCCAGATGTTATTCATATTCAAATGTTGATGTGGATTGGCCAGGCGGCCATGAAATACGGCAACAAGTACGGTATTCCAATTGTCAGTACGAACCACGCCATGCCTGAAAACCTTATGGATAACCTTCGTCTTTTGGCGCCGGTGTCACGGCCAATTAATTACATCCTGAAGGCATACGGCGCTCGTTTCCACTCGAAGGCAGATTACATTACTATGCCAACACAATCAGCAATTGAAATGTTCAATGTCGGCAAGATTACGACCCCAATGGAGGCAGTCTCAAACGGTATCGATTTGTCACGTTTTACTCCTGGCGAAGCACCTGCTGAGCTGTATCGCCGCTTTGGGCTTCCGCAGGATCAGCCAATTCTGGCCTACGTTGGACGCCTTGATGCCGAGAAGCACCTGCCGATTCTTTTACGGGCATTTATTCGTGTGCAATCAGTCATGCCACATGCTCACCTTTTAATCGTTGGTGATGGTACGGAACGCCCACTGCTTGAGAGTCTTGCGAACGAACTTGGTATCGCTCACCAGGTAACCTTTACTGGTCGCGTGAGTGACGAAGATCTCGTGGCGCTCCACAAGGTTGGCACCGTTTTCTGCATGCCTTCCCCTGCCGAACTGCAAAGTATTGCAACACTTGAAGCTATGGCGAGTGGCAAGCCAGTTGTTGCGGTTGACGCCGGTGCGCTTCGTGAGCTTTGTCAGCACGAACGTAACGGCTATCTTGTTGAGCAAGACGACGATGAAGCAATTGCACGTTCGGTCCTTCATATTCTCGAAAATCCGACGGTGCAGCAAGCAATGAGCGAGGAAAGTCTTGCGATTGCGCGAACACACGACCTTGAAACGACGTTGAAGCGATTCGAAACGCTTTACAGTGACTTGATGAAAGCCTGAATCAGGCTGGCGACAATTTCGGGTGTCTCGTAATGAGTAAGATGACCAACGTTCTTAATGACCTTTAATTGGCCGTTCGGGAACCGTTTTACAAGGGCGTACTGAGCGCTGAGGGGCGTAATATCATCAAGCGAACCGGCGATAAGGAGTGTGGAAACGGGAATGCTTTTCGCAAAGTCGCCAACATTATGGCTAATTGAGGTTGTAAAGCCTTCTAGCACAGACTGTGCGCTGTGAAAACGGCTAAAATAGCGGTCGTGCTGGTGATGAATGAAGGTGCGAAGGCCCTTGTCGTGGGTTTTTGCCATCGTTACACTCATAATACGTACAATCGGTTTTGCCGATAGCCAGCCATAGGCCATTTTCTCGGGAAGTTTTGTACCAATTTTGTAATACGTCACGGCAAGCTTCGTCATCACCTTATTTGGCCCTTCAAGTGCTGGTGCACCAATCGGGTTTACAAGAATAAGCTTTTGAATGGTCTTGGGATATTTCTTTGCGTAGGCCGCACAGACAATGCTTCCAAATGAGTGTCCCATGAGGATGGGCGTTTTTTTAAAGCCCTGTTTTGCCATGAATGTATGGAGCCACTCAACGTAACTCTCGAGGTCGTATGTTTTGAGATGCGCTCCCCTTCCAAACCCAGGGAGGTCGGGAATGATAATATTAGCGCTCCCTTTAAGATATTTGGCAATGGGAAGAAGGCCGTGGTGTGTTCCACGGAAACCATGAATCATGACGATTGTTGGCTTTGTCGAGACTTTTGCAACCGGCGCAGTGCGGCGCGGCGCGGCGACTGTGGTGGCCTGAGGTTTTCTATTCACGTATCTATTATACGCTACAAACGATATCTAGGCGCTCGCAGGTTGAAGACCGTGTGTCTTGATTGCTTCTTGAAGCTTTGGCCGGTCGAACCCAAGAATGATATCGCCTGCTACGTCGGTAACAGGGACGCCGCGGAAGTCGCCATTAATCTTCGCCATAAGCTCGTCGTGAGCTGCTTGGTCGGCTTCAATATCTTTTGCAACATAAGAAACGCCAAGGCGGTCAAGCCATTGCATTTCGGTGTGACAAAACGCACACCAGCTGGTGCGGTATACGGTGACTTGTGGTGTTGCAGTGTTTGCTGTGTCGGTGCTCATTTTAGTTCCTTCTGTTCCCCTAACCTTAATTCACTATACATTATACAGTAAACGTTTTTTCCTGCCAATAATTATACTGCTTGTGCTACAATAAACGCTAGAATATTGGGTGATTGAAAAGAGATGCAAAAAAGACACGTGAATAGAGGTGGTTTTGCTTTACCAACGGTGCTGATCGCATCGGTTGTGATGTTGACGATACTTGCTGTGTCGGTCTCATCAGTTGCCGCTGTGCGCACGAGTCTTAAGACGCAGTATTATGAACAGCTTGCGAAAGCGGCTGGTGAAGCCGGTGTTGCCTACGCAAAGGCCTGTCTATCTAAGAACGGTAATAAGCCGCTTTGGACCGATGCAAAACCCTTAACGCCGAGCTCTGACTGTGCCGGTAATCAAATTCTTGATCCTCAAGCACAAGCCCTTGTTGTTGGCGGTGGTGGCGGCGGTGGTAACACTGGCTCTGGTGGTGGTGGCGGTGGTGTTATTTATAATGACGCCGTTCAACTGACGGCAACGGCATATCCTATTGTTGTTGGCGCTGGTGGTGCGGGCGGTGCTCAAGGATCTGCAGTGAACGGTGCGAATGGTGGTGACTCATCATTTGCTGGATTAGTCGCTGATGGTGGTGGTGCAGGGCGCACGCACGGACAGACTGGTGCTGGTGCGGCGGGTGGTTCGAGTGGCGGTGGCACAATCGTCACCAGCGGTAGCCCGGGTACTCCTGGCGCTGCGACACCTGGACAGGGTAACGCTGGCGGAACGGGATACATGGACGCTGGCTGGGTTGGAACAAATGCAGGCGGTGGTGGCGCAGGTGGCGAAGGAAGTGCCGGTGGCAACTCGAGTGGCGCTGGTAATGGTGGTCCTGGCCTTATGTATGGTATTTCAGGCGCGATGGTAACGTATGGTTCCGGTGGCGGTGGCGGTGAGGTTCACGGTACATTTGTAGGTGTTGGTGGCGTCGGTGCCGGTAGTTCGGTGGTGGCATCTGCTGGTGGCTCGGGAACCGCGAATACCGGTGGTGGTGGTGCCGGCGGCTCGTACAGCGGCTATAATGCAGGTGGTAACGGCGGGTCTGGCGTGGTTATTATTTCCTACCCTAACAATGGTGCAATCAACGCGACGGGTGGAAGCCAAGTCTACACTTCGGGCGTTAATAAGATCCACGTCTTTAATAGCAGCGGCACCTTTACGGTGTCATCAGCAAGTGTTTCGAGTTGTCCAACCGATCCTCGCTGTTCGGTGATGGTGAATGCTGAGCTTCGAAGTTCGTTCAGTGTGGCACGTCCGGCCGTTGATTCGAGTGGACGAGCAGTGACTATTCCAAACAGTGGCTACGTTGAGCTCCTTCGATCTTCTACGGGGCAAGTGTGGCGTACGTATCGCCAACCGGCCGTGCAGGTTGCTGCTGTCCCCGACCTATGTTCAGGCGCCGCTTCGAGTTCGCTCGGGTGGCAAAATGCCATTGTAGCGTCGAGCCAGCAGGTTATTCCAAGTGCCGGGAGTGCCCAATCAATCACGCTCGTCGACTCTACTATCTCTGCAGGAAAAATGTACTTCAGGAAAGACTTTACGGTATTCGAAGCCGGAAATTATAACCTAAGTGTGACAAGCCCGTCATCGAGTGATGAGGTGCTCGTGTATGTCGATGGAACCTATCGTGCAACCGCTACCGGCTCACTCGTGAGCGTGCCAATTACCTTGACTGCTGGATGTCATATTGTTACGGCGCAACTTACGAATAAGACACTCACTCCACGTGCTTCACGCTTTACGGCGGCGATTCAACGACCTGGCTCGGCGGCGATTGTTGCAACTGATTCAAGTTGGCGTGTGAGTTCTGGTAATAGCGTCCACTTCTCGCAACCCGACTATTATGCCGATCCATCAATCTGGACTCCGGTGGTTGAGCACTCGGCTCGTTCAGCTCAACAAGCAAGTTCTGCCTGGCAGACAACGCAGAGTGATATTTTTACAGGATTTGTATCCCCTGCCGGGAATGGGTGTTCGGCAACCTGTCCGTACAGTTCTTCGGGGTACCTTCGAGACGATGAAGACTTCTACGTGACAACTCCTACGGAGGTGCAGGTCTCTACCCTTTGTGACGATGATTGTAGCGTCTTCCTTGATGGCGAAATGGTGATTGCTAACTCTCCGTGGTCGGCAATTAACCAGCAAACACTGACACTCACCCCTGGTGCACACCGTGTGGGAATTCGTGTCTATAACAGCGGAGGTGTCGTAAACCCTGCCGCCGCCGCAGTCTCTATTGTCGTGAAATCGACAGGACAAGTACTGGCGCGTACCGATAGTTCGTGGCTAGGTGCAAATATATGGACGTCGGGAAAAAATGAGACAACTGAGGACATTCGTTCGTATGAGGCTTCGTTCATTCCAAGCCCTGACGAGATTGCTCGTGCAAAGACCTACGACGTGCTTGTTGTGGCCGGCGGTGGTGGCGGTGGTGGAAACTGTGCCACCTGTGGTGGTGCCGGCGGCGGCGGCGGCGGTGGCGTGATTCACCAAGAATCAGTCGTTGCGACAACCGGATCTCGGACGGTAACTGTTGGTGCTGGTGGTTCGGCAGGTGTTGGTGGTGCATCGCGGACAAATGGTGGTAATGGCGGTAACTCTGTGTTTGGTACTATTACGGCAAGCGGCGGCGGTGGTGGTGGTGCTCAACTTGGCACAAACGGTCTTAATGGTGGTAGTGGTGGTGGTGGTTCCGGTGGCGGCTCCCCTGCTGCAGGTGCGGGCGGTACCGGTATTGCTGGACAGGGATTCTCTGGTGGTAGTGGCGTCGGAGACCCATTTAGCGGCGGTGGCGGCGGCGGTGCCGGGGGCACTGGCATCTCGGGTTCTGGTGCAATTGCTGGTAATGGCGGCGCTGGCCTTATTACGTACATTACAGGGACTCGCCTGACGGTGGGCGCCGGTGGCGGTGCGGCCGCGTACTCGACTAACTATGCGGGCGCGAGCGACACGGGCGCTGGAGACGGCGTGAACCAGAATATCAATAGTGGCATCGGATACCCGGCTGTTACAAACACGGCTCTTACAAATGGAAGCGCGAGTGCCGGCGGCGGTGGTGGTGGAGGTAACGGTTTGAACCGTGGTGGTGCAGGTGGTGCGGGTGGTGCTGGTGTGGTCATCGTACGTATTAAGACTGGCTCTATGACCGTCTCGACGACTGGCTCACCTGCAGTCTCAAATGTCACCTTGAACGGCGTTGGGTATACTATCTATCGTTATACGGCGAACGGCACCTTCAATATCACTGCTCTCTAAATGATGCGTTTGCTATAAGCGCACTATCCAAGTGGTTGAAAATTTGGTATGATGGCTGGGTATGACCGAGTCGCCTCGACCGCAATCGAAACCAGGCCGGACGACCAAGCCGCAGTCGGGAATTTCAGCACCCATGCTGATTTTCATTACTGCACTTGACACTACCTGGAGGGCATTTCTTCCAACACTTGGAGGAGTATTCCTGGGCATAGGTATTGACCATCTGTTCAATATTGCGCCCATTGCAACGATTGTCTGTCTGGTACTTGGTGTCGTCACGAGCGCGCTATTAATCGCTAAACAGCTTCGTGATATTAGGAAACCACTGCAATGACCAATTCTCTATTTGCCGCTACTGAACTGCACATCTCGATTTCCGCCGAGCCACTTTTTCATATTGGTGAGTTTCCAGTAACAAACGCCCTATTAACGGGTATTGTTGGAACAATTATCGCTGTGTGGATCCTTTGGTATGCGGCCAGCCGTGTGAAAAAAGGTAAATACAATCGCTTTGTCGGCCTCGTGCAATGGGTTTTCGAAGGTCTTTTGAAACAAATTGCCGATGTTATCCCTGATAAAAAGATTGCACGCAAAATTACTCCACTTGCGGTAACAATTTTCTTTGTTGTTCTTATTAACTACTGGGTGTCAGTGATTCCAGGCCTCGACACGGTGAAGTGGAATGATGTTCCGGTACTCCGCAGCCTTACTGCCGACCTTAACTTCACCCTCGGCCTCGCGCTTATTACGATTGTGACCGTGCAAATTTATGCCGTAAAGTACCTTGGTGTATTTGGAAATGGGCACCGCTACTTCCGTAACCCATTCAAAGACCCTGTCGGCGC
>CAMLKA010000021.1 GCA_946480535.1 uncultured Candidatus Saccharibacteria bacterium
GTCCGCGAATTAACCGACGGCATTGATGAATTGAAGCAAGAAATTATTACTTCTGTCGTTGGCCCTGGTGAAGAGTTGAAAAATACCGTCCACGATATTGCCGGTTCGGTCATGGATGGATCAACTCCAGCGGTAGAAGATACCGCAACCGACACTACTGAATAGTTTACGCAATACGAGGGGCGATAATACCGTCGACGTAAAAACCACCAGCTGGTCCGGCTTTTGGTGCCGGTGGAATTGGTCGAGCCTGAGGGCGAGCAGGCTGTACTGGCCGTTGTGGTACTTCAAGTTTCGCTGGTGAGCGACGTACAAACCCATCGATAACTTTTAGTTGAGTTGGCTGCGCAGCAACTGGGGTCGGCGCAACTTCTGGTGTTTCAATAATTTGTGGTTCTACAATTTCTTGAGCAATAGGTACGACGGGCGCTTCTTCGAGCACCTCAGGTTCCGCAATTGCTTCAAGTGATTCGGTGAGCGGTTCGGCGGTCGGCTCGACAGGAAGAGTAATTGGTTCGGGTGCTACCTCAGCTACAGAGATATGTTCTGGAACAGGAGCCTCTTCAAAAGCAAGGGTGGGTGCTGGTTCGGCGGTCGGTTCCGGCTCGGTGATAGCAACGGGCAACGAAGCAACAATCTCTTCATGAATTGCATGCGCCCTGGCGGCTTCTCGCGCCTCTGCTTTGGAGCGGCGGGACGCTCGGGCGATATTCATAAGGACGGCAATAACCCCAATCTGATACACCACAATCACCGGTCCTGCAATAATCGCCTGGTTCACTGGGTCGGGTGTCGGGGTAATGAGCGCAGCGACGATAAAGGCAATCAGCACTACCCATTTTTCAGATTTCATAAGGCCGCCAGGTGTGAGTGGTTTAATGGCGTGAATCAGAAGTAGCAAAAGGGGGAGCTGGAACACAAGTCCGATACCAATGGTATATGCAACCACAAAGTTCAAATACGAATCGGCTGTCAGTACCGAATCAACATATTGATCTGCAAAGCCGAATAGGAAGGTGAGTGCACTCGGCACCGCTACGAGGTAGCCGAATACGATTCCTGCGGTCAATAGAAGTACCGAGCTGACAAGAATAACTGCCGATTTCTTTTGTGCTTTTTCTGGCAGCGCTGGCTTCAGGAACGCGTAAAGTTGCTGAAGAAGAATTGGAAAGGCCAGTGCGAGCCCAGCGTACGCGGCGACCAGGAAGGTAAAGGTAAATCCACCGGCTGGAGTGAGGTACACAAGCTTCTGCCCATTCAACGGATTAAGAAGAATCGGCATGACAATGTCACGATATGCAAAAGCCAGGGTTGCGCCGACCACGAAGAATAAAGCGATCAGCATAAACCGCCACTGCAACTCCTTCAAATGTCGCTTTGCGGACATTTTCGTCATAAGGAAAGTATAGTCCTTTTAGAGGTGAAGCACAAGCGGAACGGAGGTCGAGCTCGAGGCTATTTTTCAGGGGTAAAATTCAACGAAAGTGAGTTGACGCAGTAACGCAGCCCGGTGGTGTCTTTTGGCCCATCATCAAAGACGTGTCCAAGGTGTCCGCCACAGTGCGCGCACATAATTTCAGTACGAACCATGCCGTGCGTCGTATCGGTCTCGGTTTTAATAGAACCTTCAACGGCTTGATCAAAACTTGGCCAGCCGCAGTCGCTATCAAATTTAGCGCTCGAGTCGAACAGAATGCTTCCGCAGTTTGCACAGGCATAGGTGCCCGTATCGAAGGTGTAAATGAGGGCTCCACTAAACGGAGCTTCGGTTGCTTTATCGAAGAGAACGGCCTTTTGCTCATCGGTGAGGTCTGGGTTCTTCATACTCTTATTATACTCCTCGGGCGTATAATAGAACTATGAAAGAGTTAGTACTTGCTGGCGGATGTTTCTGGGGCGTCGAAGAATTATTTCGTACGCAGCCCGGGGTTGTTGATACCGAAGTGGGGTATGTTGGTGGTGAAAATAGTAATCCAACCTACGAGCAGCACCCAGGTCATGCCGAGGCGGTGAAGATCACCTACGATCCGAACGCTACTGACGCCGCGCAACTCTTCGATTATTTCTTCCAGATTCACGACCCAACCACAATGAATCGACAGGGGAACGATATCGGCTCAAGCTACCGCTCGGCGATTTTTTACCAAGACGAAGCCCAAAAGGCAGAGGCTGAAGCGGCAATTAAGCGGAATCAAGTCTATTGGGAATCGCCAGCCGTGACGCAACTCGAACCACTGATGACTTTTTGGCCAGCCGAAGACTATCACCAAGATTATCTCCAGAAGAATCCAGGCGGCTACACCTGCCACTTCGAACGCCCGCGCTAGGGTTAGTAGAACAAAATAATCATCAGGTTGAAGACAAGAATACAGCTTCCCAGGATGATGGAGCCAACGCCAACAACCAGGCGATAGTTCACTTTGTGAAGGAGTGAGCGGAATTGTTCGGTCGCCTTCAGAATACGCTCTGGGCTCTTGCGCATATACATCACAATACCAATGAATGGCACAATTGCAGCGCCGAAGAAAACAAGGGTAAACACAAGTCGCTCGACAAAATTAAGGCTTACATTGGCGATAATATTCGCTGCAAAATAGGTTGCCGTTACGCCGCTAATACTAATAAAAGTACGCACAAACCCCAGGCTAAAGACGGAAATAAGCCCGCCAACTTTTTTAGCCTTTGAGGGCTTTGGTCCCTTGAGGACATCTTGGTGCCGCAGGTACCAAATACCGCCCCAGATAAATCCAACGCCAATCGCCACATTAAATACCACGCTCAAAATAATGGCGCGAACGGTCGTATCAATAAAGGTAACGAGCGCGTCCAGCTGAATAACCTGGAAGAGAATAATAAGCAGAAGAACCGCCACGAGCACGCCGCCCATCAGCGATGTTGCATAGGCAACCGGGCGCTTTACCTTCGATGTAATCGCAACCTGCGTCACGTACAGGGTTGGGCTAAATCCAGCCACAAGTCCAAGAATCGATACACTAATCAGTGTCGATATGAAAACAACCAACGTGTAGATGATATCTGCCGGCATACTCATATTGTAGTCTTTATTGTATGGATTTGCACAACAATAGGTGTACACTAGGGTCATGGAAACCCACCCCCTAACGGCACGGAATTGGCTGATAGTTGCAGGCATTGCAATCGTTCTGGGGATTTGGTTTGTCTTGCCGTATCTTGGTGTGATTGCTATCGCTGCGTTGATGGCCTTTCTGTTTTACGGCACCTATAGCCGCCTGCTTCAAAAGCGAAAAGCGGGGACAGCTGCAACGCTGACATTCTTCTTCTCGCTGCTTGTAGTGCTGGTGCCATTAATCCTTGTGAGTCTTTTCACCATCTTCCAGCTTGGTCAACTCATTACTGACATAACGAATACTTTCGGTTCGAACTTCACGTCGGTTCCGGCGGCGCTGCAAGGTGCGATTGATAGTGTGAACGCGCTCGTTGCGGGGCTCGGTGGTAGCCAGGAGCTTATTACCAATGAGGGTATGACCGAGTTCCTTCGCTCGACTATTCCTAACGTTGTTGCTGGAATTGCTGGGTTTATCACAAGCTTCATTGGTAGCCTGCCGATGACGATTATCCTCGCGATTATGTACATCTTCCTGTTCTTTGAATTCTTGGTATACGGT
The DNA here is from genome assembly GCA_946480535.1 of uncultured Candidatus Saccharibacteria bacterium. The sequence goes on from CAMLKA010000021.1 coordinate 3,648, forward strand.
AAGAAGATTATCGCAAGCATCATTGCGCTCAGCCCATTCCAACCAGAAGTGACTCGCATGTACCTGGCGCGCGTTGGCTTGATGGCAAACGCGATGTCGAAGGGTGAGCTGATGATTTCAGTCATCGTTGCAACACTCGAAGCCGCAACGCTGGCGTTCTTCTTTGGTATTTGGGATTACTTCCTTCTTATGACAGTGGCGTTCTCTCTCTTTAACCTGGTGCCGCTTGGTGCGGGCATTCTGTTCTATCCGATTATCTTCATCTTCATGCTGTTTGGTCAGTTCTGGCCTGCAATTGGTGCGCTCATTGTTGTAACTGCGGTCAGCAACATCGAATCATTCCTTCGTCCAAAGTTTATTCCAAAGTCGATTACGCTCACGAACGGCCTTACGATGCTGGCGGCATTCGGTGGTATTGCACTGTACGGCGTGATTGGTGTGGTCTACGGTCCAATCATTATGATTGTTATCGTCACCTCTATCCAAATGTACCTCGACTATTATCAAGAACTTCCGCGCTGGAAGCGAAAAGCCAACAAAAACGCTGCCTAGCACCCAAGTCATACTTGACATACTTTTCATACCAGAGCATACTGGGTATATATGCACGATAAACAACTTTATGGTACTGCAACCGTTGGAACGAAAGGACAGGTAGTCATTCCTGCCGATGCGCGTGAAGCGTTGGGAATCCAACCCGGTGACCGTCTGTACGTTATGGGCTCTCCAAGCAAAAAATGGCTCGGGCTCATTAAAGAAGAGCAACTTCGCGAGATGCTCACTCATCTCACTGATAATATCGAGCAATACAAAGACCTCCTAAAAAAGTAACCGAAAGGAATCTATGCATCACCACTTAAGCTTGCGTGGCAAGTTGATTATTATGGTTTCGGTTATGGCCAGCCTTTTCTTGGTTGCGCTCGACCAAACCATCATTGCAACGGCCCTTGGCAAGATTGTCGAAGAGTTTAACGCCTTCAGTTCACTGAGCTGGATTGTGACCGCGTATCTCATTACAACAACGATTACTGTGCCAATCGCCGGTAAATTATCAGACTTGTTTGGTCGTCGAAACATCCTTCTTATTGGTGTGGCGATATTTGTTGCCGCGTCACTCATGAGCGGCCTCAGTGCAAACGTTACCGACCTTATTATTTGGCGAGCGGTACAGGGAATTGGTGGTGGTATTATTACCGCCAACGCCTTCACCATTGTTGGTGACCTTTTCGCAGCCCGCGAACGTGGCCGTTGGCAGGGGCTTATTGGTGCGGTCTTCGGACTTGCCTCGGTTGTTGGCCCATTGCTTGGTGGCTGGCTTACCGACGGTCACGCCTTCTTTGGCCTTATGACCGACTGGCGCTGGACGTTCTACATTAACGTACCGATTGGTATTGTGGCGTTTATTCTGATTGCCATTTACACCCCGGCACTTCGTCACGCGGCGAAGGCTAAGATTGACTACGCGGGTGCGGCGCTACTTTCTGTTGCTCTCGCAACGCTTATTCTTGCAGTTGATAACACCGAGGTTATCTTCGCCGATCTCATGAGCGCAACGGGCCTGACGCTTGCTGGTCTCCGTATCATTATGTTTATGATTGTTGCGGTAGCTTCGGCGGCGTTCATCTATGTTGAGCACAAGGCCAAGGAGCCAATTCTTCCACTGAAGTTCTTTAAGAACCGAAACTATGTGACGGTCCTCACGATTGCCATGCTTTTTGGTGCGGCGTTTATGGGTTCAATCCTTTACCTGACTCAGTTTAACCAGCAGGTCTTTGGTGCGACGCCAACCGAGTCGGGCCTCATGCTGCTTCCAATGGTGGGTGGTATCATGCTCTCGAGTATTCTTTCGGGACAGATTATATCTCGCACCGGTAAGTACAAGATCTTTATGCAGGTAGGCTTTATCGTTGCAACCCTCGCGATGATTGCCTTGACCTTCCTAAGCCCAGACATGTCATACGGTTTTGAAGCGGTGGTGATGGTGGCGCTTGGTCTTGGTATGGGTGTGGCGATGCCGGTATTGAACCTTGCGATTCAGAATGAAGTCGAGCAAAAGGATCTTGGTGTAGCAACGAGCTCAAGCCAACTGTTCCGCAGCCTTGGTTCTACGGTAGGTACGGCAGTATTTGGTGCAATGCTGACGGCAGGTATCCTTACACAGGTACCAGCTATGCGCGATACGGCATATATTCAGTCGCTTGCGAAAACCGAGCAGGTGAGCCAACTGGGTGCAATTGATGACCCGAACACACTGTTGACGATTAACATGCCTGATATTAAGCATCAGATCACTGAAGCCGCGAATGAGCAGTTTGGTAAGCTCCCAGAGCCTGCCGCGCAAAAGGCGAGCGAAGCCTTTACGCAGAACCAAGAAGAGTTTGCGGGTAAGGTTGAACAGGCCTTCTCTGACAGTCTGCAGCGAATCTTCATTGTTGCTTCGAGTCTTGTCGGTCTTTCCGCTGTACTCGTATTCACTTTGAAGGAACGAACCCTCCGTTCCGCCAAGCCAGAAGCCACTCCTGGCGAGATGTAGATAAAATTACTACACAATAGCGCTTGTCCTTATTGCAAGCGCTATTTAGTTTACGGTACTATAAATACATTAGCGCTTTCATGCGCGTTCTTGACAGTGCCAACATCGTTTGGTACTATAGGTGATGTGTCCAGCGCCAAAACTAAATTATAAAGGTCGGAGTGCGAGGGACTGTACGTAGTACAAGGAGTATAAATCACATGCCAATAGCAATCGAATTTGTGCCATCACGGCGCAAAAAGATCGCAGTGGATGTGGTGCCCGCCGAATGGCGAATCTTTATCGCTCACTAATCCCCGGATTAGTCGCAGCGACTTCACTAAGCAAAAAAATAAAACACCCCAAGGCACCGGGGTGTTTTTAGTTTGTCTGAATAAATACTATTCGGCTTTTTGCTTAATAAGCTCGTCGAGCTGTTCCTTAATCTTCGTGAGGTCGCTGTTTACAATGCCACCTGAAGTTTCTTCGTTAAGCTTTTCGCCATTAAGGAAGAAGGTTGGGGTAGCAGACGTACCAACGCTTTTACCAAGTGCGAGATCGAAGTTGATCTTCTTGTTTACTGGGCTGCTTGCAACATCTTCGGCAAACTTGGTCATATCAAGTTCGAGGTCTTTTGCGTAGCTATCAAAGATTTCGGTTCGCTTCTTTGCATCAACGCCACTCCAGTCGTTCTGTGTTTCGTAAAGCTTGTCGTGCATTTCCCAGAACTTGCCTTGAAGGCCAGCCGCTTCGGCTACAGCAGCAGCTGCGCGGGCGTTCGGGTGAATAGCAGTAAGAGGGAAGTTGCGGAAGACGAAGGTAACGTCATCGCTGTATTCTTCCATGAGCTCGTTGATGTTCGGGTGTGCGTTTCCACAGCTTGGACATTGGTAGTCACCGTATTCAATAAGAAGAATCTTATCGCTGTCGCTGCCCTTGGTATGGTCGGCAATATTACCGTTTTGTTCTGTTCCAGCAATAACACTGTTATTTTCAACACCGGTAAGGTCGATAGGCGGGTTTGCAATGCGTGTCCAGGCAACAAGGCCTCCAAGCACGAGCACGACAACCACACTAAAGATAATCCAGCCAATTTTGTTCATATATCCTCCACAAATTAACTCTCCTATTGTATCAGACTGTACTGCGTAATACTTACGTTTGTATAGTAAGTTTTTATTCTTTAGAAATACATTCTTCTTATGCTCACCCCGTAGTACAATAATGCATACGATGAGTGTATTTCTTGTGTTCTTAGCTCTTATTATTTTTGCTGGTCTCGTACTTGCCGCTGCTATGCACCCTGTTCGACCACCGTATAGCCAGGCTGAGTTAAAGCGCCGTGCGAAAAAGTCTGAGGCATATGTATTGGAGCTCGACCGGTACGAACTGCATGCGGCTTTGGTGACATTGCTCCGAAGCATCCGCGCTATTTTCCTTGTTAGTATTGTCTGTTTGCTTATCGGTGGCTTTGGCTGGTTCTGGGGGATTGTCTTTGCGCTGGTTGTCGCCATTATCTATCCGATGATTGCTCGTATAAAGGCAATCGCGAACGCGAGCCAAAGGCTGTACAGCAAGATTGAGCCAACCCTTCTTGATAGTGCTGCTAAGTTTGAGCATATTTTCCATGGGCTACGCGAGCCGGGCCTCACTGTTCACGAAGTGCCAAGCCGTTTGCATTCACGCGAGGAACTTTCTGAACTTATTGAGCGGTCGCACGATGTTGTCAACGCGAATGAGCGGACACTGCTTGTATCGGCGCTGGCGTTTCCAGAAAAAACCGTCGACTCCATCATGACACCTCGAACCGTCATTGATTTTATTAAGCAGGGTGAGTTCTTGGGGCCATTAGTACTCGATGAATTGCACGCTCTCGGCCACAGCCGCCTTCCGGTTATCGCTGAAGACCTCGACCACGTTGTAGGGGTGCTTCACTTACGCGACCTTCTTTCGCTCGATGTGAAGCGTTCAGTGACCGCCGAAAAAGCCATGGAGAAGAAGGTGTATTACATTCGTGAGGACGACACCCTTGAGCACGCGCTTTCCGCCTTCATTCGCACCCGTCACCATCTGTTCATTGTCATTAACAAGAACCGTGAAACGGTGGGGCTTTTGACGCTTGAAGACGTTACCGAAGCGCTGATTGGGCGCAAGATTGTCGATGAAGATGATATTCATGCTGATCTTCGCGCGGTTGCAGAGCGTGAAGGCAAGACCAACAACGCACCGATCGAACACGTTGACCTCTAGTGTCGACCTCTCATATCTGGTACAATGAGTGCAATTATGACATGGCTCATGCAAAACGACAGCAATATCCGGGTCAGCGGCGAGTAGGACGAACTCGTACGCATACGACCCATGCAAGTCCATCTCTACTTACGCACTAAATAAAGGACTCCAGAATATGAGTACAACTCGAACGCTTACAAACGAAATGAGCGCCCACGTCGGCGAAACAATTACCCTTGAAGGATGGCTCCACAAAAAGCGCCTCCTTGGCGGCCTAAACTTTATTACTATCCGCGACCGTCGCGGTATTGCACAAACTAAGATTGACAACAAAGAAGAGCTTGAAAAGCTTCGAGGCCTTCAAATTGGTACCGTCCTGACACTGACCGGTACGGTTGTTGCTGATGAGCGTGCACCGGGTGGCACCGAACTCCACGACGTTGTGGTGGAAGTGCTCGTACCCGTTACCGACGAACCGCCAATCGAAATTGATAAGCCAATTTCACACAAATCTGAAAACCTCGAAACACTCTTTGACTACCGAGTACTGAACATTCGTAACCTTCAAGAGCAAAAGATCTTCAAAGTGCGCGCAAGCCTAACGCGCTACCTGCGCGAATACCTGACTGCCCAAGAATTTGTTGAAATCGACACGCCAAAGCTGCTTGCTGAGGCAACCGAAGGTGGTGCTGAGGTATTCAAGCTCGATTACTTCGGAAAGACCGCGACATTGGCACAGAGCCCGCAATTCTACAAGCAAATCATGGTGGGTGCATTCGAGCGTGTGTTTGAAATCAACCACAGCTACCGTGCCGAGCCGAGTGCAACAACACGCCACCTTACCGAGCTCACGATGCTCGATATTGAAATGGGCTTTGTAAAAGACCACGATGAAGTGCTCGACCTCGTTGGTGACATGACTCAAACTGTACTTCGCCGCGTTTACGACGAACATGCCGATGATCTTAAGACGCTTAACGCGCCGCAGCTTGCCCTGCCTGAAGACGGCAAGGTACCTCGTTTCACAATTGCTGAAATTCACGAACTCTACACCAAGGCAACGAAGACCGATACAACGGATGAAAAAGACCTCACGCCAGATGAAGAGCGCTGGATTGCTGACTACGCTCGCAAGAACCACGGCAGCGACCTTGTCTATGCCGTTGACTTCCCAGCTGAAGCGGGCAAGTTCTACCACAAGTTTAAGGACGATGGCACTGTTGCTTGGGGCGACCTTCTATTCCGTGGCCTCGAAATTGCCACCGTTCCACTTCGTGAAAACAACTACGAAAAGATGATTGAACAAATGACCGCAAAGGGTCTCGATGTCACACACGACGGCTTTAAGTTCTACCTTCAAGCCTTCAAGTACGGCCTTCCGCAACATGGTGGCTGCGGCTTCGGTGTTGATCGTTTGGTTCAAAAGACACTCGGTCTTGGTAACGTGAAAGAGGCAACCCTCTTCCCGCGCGATATTAACCGATTGACTCCGTAATGCACGCTCGTCACCGCATTTCTGCGAAAATCGCCCTCTATAGTGAAGACGCTCAGCGCGTCTTGGTAATGTATTATCCGAAAAAAGACATCTATGGATTGCCGGGTGGGCATATTGATAAAGGTGAGGAGGCCGATACGGCAATGGCACGAGAGCTTCAAGAAGAGCTCGGCGTGTCCGTGGACACTGCGGTGCATGCTGACTTTTTCTATATAAAGCGTCTTATTCTCGGCTATACCGCAATTGTGCCGACAGATTTTAAAACCTTTCCTCCACGTCCGACAAAAGAGCATGCTGTATGGCGTACAAAGGATGAAGTTGTGGCGATTGAAGCCATCAGCGCTGCATACAAGTCATTTATTTTAGATCATTGGCCAACCAGCAAGTAGCCATAAGCGTATAATGGGTGGTATGGCAAACGTTCAAACAAAAAAATTTCCAAAACAGCGTCATTTTTTGGCTGTATTCTTCATAAGTTTTATGTGGGGAACATTTGGTGTTGACCGTATGTATTTGGGCAAATGGGGAACGGGCTTTTTGAAGCTCATTACCGCCGGAGGGTTTGGTATTTGGGTGCTCGTTGACCTTGTGCTGATTATGTCGGGCTCAATGCGCGACAAGCAGGGGCGTGAAATGCTTCAGACGGCTGAATATAAGGCCTTCGCGTTCAAGACCGTGCTTATTTTTGCTGTTGTCCTGGGTCTGATTGTTCTGATTAACGGACTCTTCCTTATTGCTGCGGTGACCCAGTTGATGATGGGCCTTCAGGACGGAACATTGCCTGGGATGGATATGCTCAATGGCCTGAATCCTGGTGGGTTGAGCCCTGAACAAATGCAAGAACTTGGCTTATAGCGCCGGTTTGTTGTCGAGCGAGTGCCAAATATACCAGCTGGCAATGGTTTCGTACGGGCTCCATTTATTGAGTCGTGCAATCTCTTCGATTTCGATATCGTTTGGACGCGTTGGAAGGTTGTAGAGTTTTTGAATACCGTTTCGTATTCCCAAATCACCAACAGGAAGTACGTCGAGCCGGCCCATGCAGAACATTAAGAACATGTGAATAGTCCAGACGCCAACCCCTTTAATTTGAATCAACTCATCAACCACTTCTTGGTTCGTGAGGCTGTCGAGGTGGTCGAATTTCACCGTTCCATCCAGTACTTTTTCGGCAAGGTCGCGAATGTAGCTGGCTTTCTGGCGACTAAGGCCAACGGCGCGATAGGTTTCGATGTCTTGGGTAAGAATAGCTTCGGGCGAAGGGAAGTCGTCGCCAAATAATTCTTTAAAGCGCTTTAAAATTGTTGCCGCAGCCTTAACGCTGAGCTGTTGGGAGATGATACTCTCAACTAATTCTTGATAGTAATTATCGTGAGGTGAAAATTTAGGAAGCGGTGCGTCGGCAATGACCTGCGCAAGCATTGGATCAACTGCAGAAAGATGCTCGGCACCCTCTGCGAGTTTTTCTTCCCAGGCGCTCATGAAAGTTCTACCGTTTGACCGTCGAGTCGCTTGTAAGTGGTGTTTTGGCCACTCGCAACCGCACCAAGGAGGCGATCGGCAAGCTGCTTGCCTTCGTCGGAAAGAATTGCATCGTGGGTAGGGAAGGTAAACTCAGGTTTCACTTGGGCCAGGAAGGCCATCGGCTCGCTAATCTTGAGCCATGGCGCACTTGCGGGAAGGGCGAGTTCTTTTACTTGCACTCCTTCTGGAATGGTAAACGAATCACCAGGGTAATACAGACGCTCGTCAATGAAGACGCCAAGGTTTGGCGGAACCGGCATGGTATCGGAAATGTTCGCGTGCGTACCCCCGAAGAACCGTAGCGAGAAAGCACCGAGCGTGTACGATTCGCCCACTTTCGCCCCAATGGAGGTGTAGTTTGTGTAGCGTCCGGCAATGCTTTCATGGGCAATAACGGTTGCTTTTGGGTTGGCCTGCAAAATTGTCTGCATGTGCGATTCATCAAGGTGGTCGGCGTGTTCGTGGGTGATAACAATAGCGTCAACGTGACTCGGGACAATAAAGTCGTGCGTGAAATTTCCCGGGTCAACGACAATCGTTGAACCATCTTTTTCAACGACAAAACAGGCGTGTTGGTACTTCGTAAGCTTCATATATCTAGTATACTCCGCTACACTAGAAGCGAATGAATACGACTGATTTTCAGGAGCTGGTGTGGGAAAAGGCGCGTGAACTCTACCGAGATATGCCATGGCGTCGGGATACCCGACCGTACTATGTGTTGGTGAGCGAAATTATGCTGCAGCAAACGCAGGTCGACCGCGTGATTCCAAAGTTTGAAGCTTTTATTGAGGCATTTCCCGATGTTGAGACGCTTGCAGCGGCACCGCTTTCTGAAGTGCTTCGTTTGTGGAGTGGTCTTGGCTATAACCGACGTGCAAAATTTCTCCACGAAGCAGCGAAAAAAGTAGTGACAGAGTTTGGCGGTATTTTTCCAGAAACAGCCGAGCAATTAGTGAGCCTGCCAGGCGTTGGGGTGAATACGGCGGGGGCGATACTGGCCTACAGCTTCAACCAGCCGGTTATTTACATTGAAACAAATGTCCGAACCGTCTATTTTCACCATTATTTTCATGACGATACGACCGTTACCGACAAGCAGCTGCGCGAGATTGCAGCTGAGACGGTCGACCAAGAACATCCACGCGAGTGGTACTGGGGAATTATGGATTACGGTTCGTATTTGAAACGACAGGGTGTGGGGCGAAATGATAAAAGCCATCATTACAAAAAGCAATCTGCACTGAAGGGGAGTGTGCGTGAAGTGCGCGGCGCAATCTTGAAGGTGCTCGCCGTGCGCGACAAAACCGAGGAGGCGTTGCGCCAAGAAACATTTGATGATGAGCGCTTTGAAGGTGCGCTTGAAGGGCTGATCCGCGACGGCCTGGTCGTAAAAAAGAGCGACCGATTTCACTTGGCCGAATAAGGCCACCAGCGAGCAGAGTGGTATAATAAATAAGATATGCGTCGCGTTATTTTCGTTGCACTTGCAAGTATCCTCTCAATAGGGCTATTGCTTCCTTTTGCCGGGAGTCCTGCGCAAGCCGAAGATCTTTCACCCGACCAAATGGAGCGCGTAAAGGCGAACTGCGTTTCGATAAAAAACAGTCTTAACCAGCTCCATGCCAGCGACGCGCTGCTTCGCGTGAACCGTGGCCAGGTGTACGAAGCAATGAGCACTAAGCTCATGGACGCCTTTAATGATCGCCTTGGTAGCAACCGTCTCGATAACAAGGCGATGACTACTGTTACGACGAACTATCGCTCTGCGCTCAATACCTTCCGAAGCGACTACATTGCCTATGAACAAAAACTTTCTGAAACAATTCGTATCGATTGTGCGACCCAGCCGAACACCTTTCATAATGCACTACTGGAAGCACGCGCTCTTCGCGTGAAAGTACACGAAGATGTTATAAAACTCCACCGTATCGTCGATGATTACCGCTCAGCCGTCAGCGACTTCTTGTTGAACTACGAAAGGGTCTCCGAATAATGGATGCGAACACACCCCCGCCTGTCGTAAAGCTGCCTGAAGAGCAATTGCCATTCTGGGATAGGCACCGTCTTTCACTGCTGCTTATTTGTACCGTTGCAATCGCCCTTGTTATGACGGTTATTAGCGTGGTTATCTATAACACCACCGGTGCTGCACAGCTCGACCTGAGCCGTCCTGGCTACCTTTCGGTGAGCGATAAGGTTGAAAAGACCGATGAAATTGATACGTACAGCGCCTCTGGCCCTGTAAATAAAGAAACAATCGAAGAATTTATTAAAATGTACGATACCCAAGCCGCCAAGGCTAAAGCGGTCGACGCATTTAACGGCGATCCGCTTAACCCTGAGGTGCTTGAGTTCGGCATTCCAGCCGGCGAGTAACCTAGCGGTTTACATCGGCGAGCATAAAGGCGCGCTCGGCAAGTGGACGAACACTTGCGCTGAATGATTTTCGCTCTGGCTGTTCTTGGTCGAGATAGGTCGGCAGCGCAACTTCTATTTGGTGGCGCAACCGACTACCAGGAGTTGGGAAGGCGCGGTTTGCACGGTCGTCAATGACGAGTCGACGCACATCGCGGCCAACACTGGTTGCAATGCTGGTTGGGAGTTCGAAGTGAGCGTCGCGGACACCGGAAAGGTCCCTGCTACCTGCGTAGAGCCCCTCAACGATAACAAATGGGGAGCGGGGGAAGAATTCAGCCTCAAGCTCGGGCTCTTCAGTTTCAAAACTAAAGTGGCGTTTTGCAACTGGCTCACCGTTTGCAAGGCGGGCCAAATCTTCAGCCAGCTCGACGGTGTTGTATGTCTTCGCGGCGTCCCACTCGACGTACGGTGCGCCGTGCTCTTCTTCGAGTTTTTTCTTGCCGAAGTGGTAATCGTCAGTTGAGATGACATTTGGCTTCATTTGCTCGCCGTACAGTTCGACGAACCGGTCTTCCAGCAGGCGAGTGACGGTAGATTTACCAGACCCCGACATACCCTTGAGGGTGATAACAACGTGGTCCTTTCCTGACACGTAGTGGGCGACCGCTTCTGCAAAAACACGATCAACGAAGACATCAAGCGATTCTGGAGTCTTTGTGCGCTCAACGTTTGATGATTGATGGGCAATTGACTCGGTGGTGAGCGAAGTGTCCTCCGAGCGATTTACGAGAGTCTCGCCTGTCATTTCTTCAAGTACCTTTTCAAGATAGTCGCGTACTTCTGCATCTGGGTGCTCAATCTCCACCACTACAGGGTCCGGGCCGCCTTCGTACAGGTCAACGGTCACACCAGGCAGCGCTTCGGCGCGAAGCTTAGAAACTCGGGGTAGCTCCATAGATTGGTACCGTGTGTAGGCTTCAGCTGAAATTTCGGTTGTTACTTCGGTGCGCTTTAGTGCTCCATCGACACATTCGCCACGGTCTTTGAGTGTTGCGGTGTATTCTGCATCGTCGCCACTTCCAACACGCCGAAGGCGAAGGCTAAATTCGTCGTCAGGGTTGCTTAGATAGATTTGTTCGATGGGCACCGCAGACTCTTTAAACATTTCTACGAAAACTTCTGGGCGAGTAGGGGTGTGTTTTTGCTCAACTTCGCTCAAGCTTTGAAGCACTTCGTTATTGCGAGCGCGCTCAAGATTTCCTTGGGTAATTTCATTTTCGACTAATGTCATGGCCTGGTTCCTTTGTTTAGTAACTGATGACAAGGCTAGTATATGGTGGTATTATGCAAACATCTAGCAAGTTTAATTTGAGTCAAATATGATTGAGTCTGTATCTGTTACCCACCACATTCAGAAGTTTATAATTGACGTTTTGATGTACCAAAAAAGTGCTCGTTTTCGTGACCTTCGTCCGCCACGGGTTGATACGAATCTTTTTACCTATCACTTAAATAGCCTGGTAAAACAGGGGATGGTAGATAAAGTCCAGGGCGGCTATGCGTTGAGTCCAACGGGTCTTTCGTACGTTGACCGCGTCAGTACCGAAAAGAAAACCATTCGCACCCAGCCAAAAATCATTACAATGCTGGTGATACAAAATGGTGATGGTGATATCTTACTGCAACGCCGAACCAAGCAGCCGTATATCGATACCTGGACGCTGCCCTATGGAAAGCTCCACGTTGAAGACACTTCGGTAAAGGAAGCTGCTCAGCGTGAAGCATTTGAAAAGCTTGGCCTCGAAAACCAGGAAATGGAGCATGCTGGTGACTGTTATATCCGCGTGCTCGCTCACGGCGAACTGCTCTCGACAACACTCGCGCACGTCTTCCGGTTTTATAAAGATGATATTGCGACCAGTGATGAGTTGATTTGGGCTCGCCCACACAAGTTAGACCAGCTCACGTTAGCACCAGCCGTAGAAGAAGTAATGGCGCGAACATTCTTTAAAGATCCGTTTTACTTTGAAGAATATACGGTCGACTGGCAAGGCGAGTAGCTATTGCTCCAAAAAGGCGGCAATTGCATCATCCGGAAGTGAGTCGGGCGTATAGAGCGCAACTTCGATGGCGGGGTTGCCGAGTATCATCGCGGACAGCTTGCGTTCAGAAGCAGTATCGAAAAGACATAAAATTGGCTTCTTAAGACTTTCGGCGTAGCCAAGCTCGTATCCAACACCTAACGACGGGTTGGTGACTTCGGCGATAATAACGTCAGCTTCCTGGATCATGGTAATGTCGCGCTTGTAGATAGCGGGCTCGGGTAATGGGCTGCCGCCATATTGAATCGCGTCGTTGACGAAAATTTCACTTAAAATATCGCCGCTCGCACTTTTAATTGATGCAAGCAGTGCGCGGTAGTTTGATGTGTCGCCGCCGGCTCGAATTGCACAGGCGAAGTAGACTTTTTTCATGAGTCGAGTTGCTCGCGCACCCAGCCGTCAATAGTACCCGCACCCATAACGAGCACGAGTTTTCCGGCTTCACGCGCCGCTTGAATAGCGGTCCAAAGCTCGGGGCTTAGTTCGGCATATTCAATAGCGTCTTTATTGGTAAGGTTTGTCGTCAGCTCTTGTGGAGTGAGTACTGGTTGGTCGGGGTTTTCGCGGGTGAGGTAGGTAGGGAGCCAGTAGACTTTTTCGGCTAGCTCAAACTGGTCGGTGTAGTGATCGCGAATAAAATGTTGGCGCCAGTTTTGGTGCGGTTGGTACACCAGTACGACGTGGTCAGAAATTTCACGAGCGAGTTGAAGGGTTGCGGCGATTTCTTCGGGGTGATGACCGTAATCGCTGTACAGTGCATCGCCAAGTTTTTCAAACCGTCGGTCGGTGCCAGGGAAGGTTGCGAGATTTGCGGCGTTTTGGGTGGCGTCTCCAAGGCCAAGGTATTCAAGCGCTTTAAGAACGAGCGTTGCATTGCGTCGATTGTGCTCGCCCGTAAGATTCACTTCGGCGACCTCGCTGTCGTTGAGTGCCCAAATTGAATCATTCAAAGGCTGTTCGATATACTCGATATCTTTTTTCCACCCAACTGTGTGCGCCGACTGTTCAACGTATTGGCGGAATGTCGCCTTGTATTCCTCTTCGGTAGGGTAGGTGTCGGGGTGGTCATAATCGATTGACGTTAACAGCGATAGGTACGGCGAGAAGTGGAGTAGGTTTTTATCGTACTCATCGCATTCATACACGAAATATTCGCTGTCTGGGTCAAAGGCACCACTTGGTCCAAATGAAAGCGTGCTTCCTACTGAGTAGCTGACAGGTACGCCAAGTTGTTTGAGTGCCCAGACCGTCATGCCGGTAGTTGTAGTTTTGCCGTGGGTGCCCGAGATAGCGATAAGCTTTAGGTTTTGTTCCTTAAAAAACTCGGCTAAGAATTCGTCACGCTTACTAACGCGAATGCCAAGTTCTTTTGCAAGGGCCAGCTCTGGGTGATCTGCCGGGAGAGCGGCCGTGTACACAAACCAGTCGAGTGGGGAAGCGGCGTGCACCTCACGCAGATAGCTTCCATCCTGGCCAATGGTAAACGTTATACCCGCTTGACGTAATTCCTCAGTCACAAGATTTTCTGCAAGGTCAGACCCAGTCACGGTATGTCCTGCATCACGAGCAATCCGAGCGAGCGGGCCGATGGCAACGCCACTAATCCCAGAGAAATAAATATGCATGTCATCAGTATACCACCACCTCCCTTGTTATACAGGGGTGAACATGCTTTAATGAAAGAGAACATCAGTGGGCAACTAACACACAAACATGGTACGAAAATTTTTCCACACGCTTTTACTACGCCGCCATTTTTGGCGGTATGCAACGTTCAGCGAAGTATCTGAACTATACGTTTCGCGTATGCTGCGTATGGCCGCACTGTATTTGGCGGCTTCTTTCATGTCGATTTACTTGTACCAGCTGGGCTACAGCATTGTTGCAATCGGACTTTTCTGGGCTGGGTTCTTCTTTTTCAAAACACTCGTTGCACTCCCGGTAGCACGTTTTATTGCCTGGATTGGCCCGAAGCACGCCATTCTCATTTCAAATCTGCTCTATATTCCTGCGATGGTGGCGTTTGCGCTGCTTCCCACCTACGGCACATGGCTGCTTTTCGTGTCGCTTATATTTCAGGCAACCTCGGCAACGATGTATTCAATTGCATACCATATTGATTTCTCGAAGGTGAAGAGTGTTGATCATGCTGGTAAAGAGATTGCCTACATGAATATTTTTGAAAAACTCACCACAGGCCTTAGCCCGCT
>CAMLKA010000022.1 GCA_946480535.1 uncultured Candidatus Saccharibacteria bacterium
GCTTAAGCATTGACTTTTTATCTGTTACGTGGTATAATTCAAACGTTATGGAACTCGTGAGGTTTCCTTCGCGCGGAGGGTTCTCCGTACGAAGCATTTTTACTTTTGCTCTGACCGTGCTTGTCACGGCACTTTTATGGGTAGTTCTCGCTAGCGCACCGACACATGCTGTCGACGCCCAGTGGAATGGCTCTGCTTTGCTGTACGAAGGCAACCAATACACCTATGCTGGCGAAGCTGAGGCTGGCCAATTACCAGGCATTGCCGAGAAGTCCCCTTACTACGTCTACAGCCCTAGCACCCCTACCACTGGCTCTGCAGGGCAAAACAGTAGCTATAAAGCCTACGTGATTTACTTTGCACCAGGAGTATCCCCTCCTGCATCAGCAAGCGCGAATTACGCAGAATACACCTACAACGCTACAACAAAGGTTTTCACAAGCCCTACCAATCAACAGGAAATCACCCTTAACACCGACAGTGCGAACTCCGGTGGTACCGCGTGTGCCATTGAAGGAATCGGCTGGCTTGCCTGTCCTGCTATGACCTGGCTCGCTGCGGGTATGGACGGTATCTTCGATATCATCGCTGGCTTCATGGAAGTGCAGCCATTGCAAACCGGTAACACCACCGGTACCCTTTACCAGACCTGGAACACAATGCGCGGTATTGCAAACATCGCCTTCATTATCGTGTTCATTATTATCATCTACTCACAGCTGACGAACATCCAAGTCAACAGCTACGGCCTTAAGAAGTTACTGCCTCGCCTGATTATCGCAGCGGTCGCAGTGAACGTCTCGTACTTTATTGCCGCAGTGGCAGTCGATATCTCCAACATCCTTGGCTACTCAATCGAGGACCTTCTTATCGGCATGCAACAACAGGTGGTGGCCGGTGGAACCGTCGATCCAGCCAACCAAGCCGATCTTAATAGTGGTGCCAGCTGGGCAGCATTTACCGCCTTTATTATCTCGGGTGGTACCGCCGCAGCCGTTGGTATTGTTGGTGCACTCACCGTATCAGGTGGTATGCTGACCGCAATCGCCTTCCTCCTCCTCCCTACTCTCGTTGGTCTTATCCTCGCCCTCCTCGTGGTATTCCTTATCCTTGCTGCTCGCCAGGCACTTATCATCATCCTGGTAATCATCGCTCCAATCGCGATTGTCGCCTACCTCCTTCCGAACACCGAAAAGTGGTTTGACAAATGGCGCGGTCTCTTTATGACCATGCTGATTTTCTTCCCAGCTTTCGCCTTCGTATTTGGCGGTGCGCAGCTTGCGGGTTCAATTATTATTAAGAACGCAAACTCAGTGACTATGCAGCTGCTTGGTATGGCCGTACAGGTTGCACCATTGGTTATTACACCGCTCATCCTGAAGTTTAGCGGTGGCGTCCTTGGTAATATCGCTCGTATCGTCAATAACCCGAACAAAGGACTTATCGACCGTACCCGCAACTGGTCAAAGAGCCACGCCGACTGGCACCGCAGCCGCGGAACCGGTGGGCTCGACCGCAACGGCAACCCAATCCCAGGTGGCCTCACTGGCCGTAACTTCGCACGCCGTTCTGCGCGCTACCTTGACCAACGTAAGCGCCGCCGTGGCGACCGCACAAGCAATGCCGAAACTGCAACGCAAACTGCGTACGAAAACAGTCCACTTTACTCAAAGACTCGTCGAAACGGTTCAGTCAAATACGACATGGCTGTTCAAAAGGCAGCCCTCGAAGCCGACAAAAACATTACCCACAACCGCCACGCAGCACACGTCGAGCACAGCAAGATTAGCCCTGGCTCAATGATGTACAACCGTGCAATCGACGAGCAAGTCAGTAAAGATTCTCTTGAGACCGCTCAGGCGCGCACTAACACGCACTTCAACACACAGCGCACCATTGGTGGCTCTGCTTTGAACCGTTCTATGATCAACAATGAAGTTGGTAAAGCGCGACTTGAAATTAGCGAAAACGACAAGAACATCTACATTAGCGAGCAGCGCCAGCAACGAGGCACTCAGCTTAATGCTGTTGTTGATACGCTTGAATCTTCAAAGCTCCACCTCGAAGGCAGCCAGCAGCGCTACACTGCCATGGTTGACACCATGAAGACCGACCCAAGCAACGCTCTCTACCTGGCTTCTCAGGCAGCACAAGCTGGCAAGGACCACGCTGAAGCAGCGCAGAACCGCGTACAGGCTATGTTCGATGACCTCCGCGTTACCGAACGTGCTCCTGGCGACCCAACGCCAAACGTTCTCAACGTTGCAGCCCGTGATCTTGCCAGCAGCAAGGTTATTGCTGAGCGTGGTCAATCTGAAGTCAGCGCCTACCTCAACACTCTTAAGGCGACTCCAGGTTCTACCCTTCACCTTCAAACCGTTGCCGCCGACAAGGCGAAGCGTGATGCGCAACTTGCCGAAAGCAAGCTAAGCCGTATTCTTGATGAATACCGCGCAGGTGGTGAACGTGATGCCGCTGGCAACATCCTTATTAACGGTACCGCCATTTCGTACGCCGAAGAAGTACTGCTTCGCGACATGGTTGCGCAAACTGAAGACCTCGCCGCAGAGGCTCAGGGTGCACAGGCAGCACAGAATATGCAGAAGAAGCGTATTGCTGAGGCATTTACCGAAACTGAGGACTACACCGACCCTGCTGACGGCAAGGTGAAGAAGCGCAAGACCGCACGTGCCGCAGCGCTCCTCAATATTGCAAAGAGTATTGATGAATACGGTGATGTTCGTGCTGAAGCGACCGCCCTCTCTACCCTTGAAGACATCACCAATAAGGCTCGTACTGCTAACGAAACCCTCCTCGAAGAGCGCGCCGTTGCTGCTGGCCTTATGCCGAAAGACTACGCAGTCGAACTGCTTAGGGCTCGTGCTGAAGATAACGATATGTCTGAATCTGAAGATCTTATCCGTGCCGCAATGGAAATTGCTGGTAAGGAAGCTCAGATCCCTATCATCCGTAAGATGCGTAAATCTAAGAACTTCAACCAAGATCACCTTACCGCTATGCTCCTCCGCAACAGCGGCACTATGAAGGTGAAGGGTGGATTCGACCTTCAGGCCGACCCTGGACTCATTCACGCGAGTGATGAGCTGATGAACGCGAGTATCGCCGGTACGCTTGGTAGTACCGCTGCCGAACAGTTCAAGGACCTCAAGAATGGTGCTATCAAGGACTACGCAAGGAACATGGATACAATCCTTTCCGACACCAAGCTTATGGAAGGTAGTTCAGACGCGAACGAACAGAAGTACGGACGCAATGGTATCGAAGGTATTCAGAAGACCTACTACAACCTTACGCTTGCCCTCAACGACGAGCAGCTGGTTCGTGGACTTGGTGACAACCTCATCCCTGCAATTCAAATGCACAAGAAGATTCACGACGACCCTCGCTTCCACAACCCTGCTATGAATGTCGACTACGCAACTATCGACCCACAAAACCTGTCGGGCGTGTTGTAGAACACTCACTCATAAAGACAATTACGGAGCAATAGGAACGGCGTCTTCGACGCTCCAGTCGGCAACTTTCGTACGACGAAGCTCCGCGCAGTATGCACCCGTTTCAAGCAGTGCGCCGATATCCTCAGCAAGGCTACGGATGTATGTTCCGCTGCTCACGTGCGCGCGAACGCGAACATCAGGGTATGTGTAATCGAGCAACTCGAGGGCATACACCGTCACCTGACGTTCAGGCATTTCTACCACTTCGCCTTTTCGCGCTAAATCATAGGCTCTACGGCCGTTAATCTTAATGGCGCTAAACATGGGCGGGCGCTGCGTAATCTCGCCTCTAAAAGGCTCGAGCGCTGCCTCAACGGCCTCTTTGGTTGGAATCTCAGACGAGATATTCGTTAACTCGCCCTCAGGGTCACCCGTAGAGCTCGTTTGACCTAAACGAATCACCGCCTCGTACTCTTTATCGAGTTTCGAGTAGTTCATGGCGTTACGGCACTCCTTACCCGTCACAATCAACATAAGACCCGTTGCAAACGGATCGAGTGTTCCCGTGTGGCCAACTTTGGCCTTTTTCCCAATTTGCTCCGAAAGACGACGCCGTACACGCGCGACAACACCAAAGCTGGTAATACCAGCTGGCTTATCAACGAGTACCATGCCGTCTTCAGGCACTGGAGATAACGAATTCATCAAAGCTATTATACCCTACCCCTATTGCTGAGGTGGGATTTGAAACTGTGTCGGATCATTAGAGGCTGGCTGCGGTGCAGGTTCTGGGGCAACTGGAGGAGCAGTATAGGCTTCCGGTGCATAGGCGGTGCTAGGATCAGCAACGGCGTTCGCAGTTGGGTCAACGTAGGCTGGTTCTGGGGCTAAAATATCACCCAAAATTTCTGGCTGCGGCGCTGCAGGCACTGGGATGGCTGGAGCACCTCCATTTACCTGTGAGAAGTCTGGAATTGGTGGCGGCAATGGAAGTCCAAGGTCGACTGGTGACGGATTTGGCGCAGGCGCTGGCTCGTAGGCCGGTGCTGGAGCTACTGGTGATTCTGAGAGGGGCTGAATAACACGCTCTCCGCCCACTGCAACACTTGGCTGCCCTGCTTCTTGTGGCGCTT
Organism: uncultured Candidatus Saccharibacteria bacterium; assembly: GCA_946480535.1. Next base: position 4,592 of record CAMLKA010000022.1, read on the forward strand.
CAACAAGCTCATTCTCGATGGCATACGCAGAATGCACGCTATCGTTCGCGAAGTCGTTCACACCCATTGAGCCTGGCGCTGCAGATGGCGTACCCGGGAATCCTTCAGGTGCAGCACCCGCTAAGGTTGTTGCGGAAGTGGCTGCGTCAGCTCCCCCTAGGTATGAGTGAGAAAGAATCGTCCTATTTTGATCGTTTTCAGCTTCACGACGAGCGTCGTCAGCAGCTTGTTCAGTGGTAGCGTTCAGCGTTCCGCCAAGAATGGGCTCAATCGTATCGTCTTCGGCAGCATATGCTGAGCCAACACTCTCTGCCGGCGCCTCGTATGCAGAGGTTGCCTCTTGAGGCGGTTCGTACACTGGTTGTTCGCTCACAACTTCGTTAATCTGAGTCGAGTCTTCACGCGCTTCTTCTTCGGCAGCTTCTTCCTGTGCTACTTCAACTTCTTCAATAACGCGCTCTTTTGCCTTCTCTTCTCCAAGTACGCGTTGATCGAGGTCGGCGAGCGTTTCGCCTTCGTGGCTAATATTAAGCGCCGATGGGTCTTCATGATTCTTGATGGTAAGTGAACCGTCTTCAGATGTCGTATCAACTTCAACGTCACTCTCTGGTTCGGTAGCTTCTTCCTTAGGGGCGCTCGCAATTTCTTGTGACGCCTGAAGTTCTGTCGCAATGAGTTGTTGGTCGGCACCAGCCGCCATAAGGTTTGCCGCAACGGTCATCACCTTTGAAGTTGTGTGCTCGTTACTAAAGCGGTCGGTTTCGGCAACAATACCCGTAAGAAGTGCCGTTGCAATCGGTGCATCGAGAAGTGGCTTTTTCTTATCCGCCTTCAACGCTTCTGCAAGACCGGCAATCATTTCACTGAGGCTACTTGAACCGGCGTCGTGCCAATCAATGCCACCAAGGTCGCTTGATTGATCGCCAGCGGTCATGGTAACAATGGCTGCATCGTGCAAAATTTGCCCATGGTCTTCAAGGGCTTTGTCGAGGTGGTCTTGGTCGTTTACGCCAAGTGCAATGACGAGTTCAACGTTGTAATCACCCTGGCTAAATTCAAGGTCACTTTGGTCGATGGTTGTCTTGTACGGCGTAATGAAAATCTTTACTGAGTCGCCCTCTACCTTATAGCGAAGGTGGTCGGCTTTTTCTTTGTTCAAAGCGATGATGAAATCACGAAGACTATCCGTCGTGTCATCGAAGGTCTTCTCTGGCTCAAGGAAAGCAATTGCCGGAGGAGTTTCACCACTAAAGATAGCTGTGGCGTATTTTTCCTGCTTATCAAGCAATAATGTCAGCGCAAGTGCAGCAGAGAGTGCGTCAACAGAAGGGCTGTCAGAGACAGTCACAAGAATCTTTGCCGACTCTTTAATCTTTTCGACTACTTGTTGTTTGGCTTTGATTTCGTCCATGGTGTGTTTCTTTTTGCCTTTGGTCTATTTTTTATTGAGATAGACGCGTTTGCCTCACTATAGCATAAGGGGTTTTCAAGCGTCAACAAATAGAGGGCCCCTCTTTACTTTTTCGTGATTTTCCTCTATAATCACCCTTTGATTGACATAACAAATCTATAAGGTAAAGGAACTTCATGCCAATTATCAAATCCGCTATCAAGCGCGCAAAACAAACTGTTGTACGTCGCGAACGCAACGTTGCAACTAAGAAGGCTCTTAAGGAAGCTGTAAAGGCATTTAACGCTGCCCCTACTGCCGCTACCCTTTCAGCTGCACAAAGCGCTATCGACACCGCTGTAAAGAAGAACGTTCTCAACAAGAACACCGCTTCTCGCCGCAAGGCACTTCTTGCAAAGACTGCAAAGGCTGCCGGTGTTAAGCCAGCTGCTGCCAAGAAGGCTGCACCAAAGGCTGCTGCAAAGCCAGCAACCAAGACCGCTGCTGCGAAGCCAGCTGCAAAGAAGGCTCCAGCTAAGAAGCCTGCTGCAAAGAAGTAGTTTTACCGCTCTCTTCAAAACTAAATATCCCGCACTCTCGCGGGATATTTTTATGAGGAAATTTCGAGCAGTGTTCGCTCGATGAGGAGCCATGGCTCCCCTTTTGAACGCTTCATATCCGCATCTGTTTTCGCGAAGGCCTCAAGGATCTTTCCTACTTTTGCCTTACCAAGCTTTTTACCGTGACGAACAAGCTTCCCGGCAACGAACGGATGAATTGCAAAGTCTTTTGCGGGGTTGGCGTCGTCTTCGGCGTACGTTACCGCGGCCAATGTCAGTGCTTGCGAGCTGAGGAGCGCAAACAACGCATAGGGATCTTCCTGGAGCGCGAGCGTCGCAATCATAGCGGCGACCTGTTCGCGCTTGCCTTCGAGGGCTGTTTCAAAAAGCTGAAAAATATTTTCGGTTGGATTTGGTGGAATCACTTCGTTTATCGCTTCAACCGAAACGGCATCAAGGAGCGAAAGTGTGGTCACAGCATTCGCAAGTTGCCATTGGTCCATACCAACCCGCTGCACGATATGCGCCGCAAGCTTACGGTCGAGCGTGAGACCTAAAGCGGCCGCACGGTGCACTACCCAGGCTTCAGCCTTGGCGTAATCACGGTCCGTCCACGCAGGAAACTCTTGAAGGTTCGCTGCCGCCTTCAGCGCTTTATAGCTCGTTGTACGCTTGTCTGGCTTCGTATCAACGAATACAACGTGAATATCGTCGTTAATGCGCGGGAGCCACTCAGGGAGCTTCTCCCAAAGCGAGCTATTGGTCGAAATGTCTTGGATAATCACGAGGCGCTCAGGCGCAAACAGGCTGACTCCCATCAAGATGTCAGGGAGTTGAGCGAGGCTAAGATCGGCACCATCGAATCGCTCCGACGTGCCCTGAAAATCTGCCTCAAGCGCTTTTACAGCTTCGCGAATTTCAAAGCTGTTCTCTCCAACCAACCAGGTAATCATACCTTAAGTATACCGTAGTAGCTCGTGATAAAATAAGATGACTATGACAAAGAAATCAACCGAGCCAACGAAAAAAACGAAACAAGGCCTTATGCCTCTTTTAATTGGGCTTGGTATGATTCTCATTAGCCCTGCCGTAGCGTTTTTCTACTTTAGCCTCAACCCGCTTCTGTGCCAGAAAAGTGTTTACGGAAACTGCACCTACGATTCTTCCGCACAGCTGTGGTTCATGTTCCTGTGCTTAGCTGCAATTTGGCTTGTAACATCACTTGCATTTATCATCTATGGCATCGCCAAGCTCATTGTTTCGCGCCTATAGCACCTGGCAGTAGGGGCAGATGTGGGTACCGCGTCCTGCGGCACGAAGCTTTTCAATCGTTGTTCCGCAACGTGGACACGCCAGCCCTTCGCGGCGGAATACGCGGGCAAAATCCATATAACTCCCCTTCTTCCCCTCAGCATTCACGTAGGTATGGTTCGACGAACCACCTTTTTCAACAGCTAGATTCATGACCTCGCGCAGCTTATGGTACAGTGTTTCAAATTCTTGTTCAGTTACACTGCTTACGAGACGCTTTGGATGAATTTTTGCACCCCAAAGTGATTCGTCGGCATAAATATTTCCCACGCCGGCAACCACCGACTGATCGAGAAGGGCTGCCTTAATATTTGTTCGGCCACGTCGCTCAAAGCGCTGCATAAATTCTTTGGCAGTAAAATCTTCGCTCAGCGGCTCTGGGCCAACCTTCTGCATAAAATCAATGTTCGGAATTTCAATCGTAGGCATAAGGCGCACCCACCCAAACTTCCTCTGGTCGTTGAAAAACAACTTCGTAGCATCGGTAAATGTCAGCGTGACCCGCGTTGATTTGTCGGGCAAAGCATTCACCAAACTGTCATTCGGATGACCCGCCCCGAAGCGCGTCTCACCAACAAATACCAACTGCCCTGTCATCTTAAGGTGAATCACGAGCGAATATTCCGAAGAAAGGTCGATCATCAATACCTTCGCACGTCGTCGCACGTCAGTAATTGTCGCGCCAAGTAAGAACTGCTTTACGTCGTCAGGGGCATTCGGAAACCCTTTTTCGGTATCGTGCGCCTCTTCACGAATCGTCTTGCCAATAATGAGCTCTGAAAGCCCGCGGCGAACGGTTTCTACTTCAGGAAGCTCTGGCATAGTTCCCTACAATTTGAGATCAGCTTCAATGTTTGAACCGTTTGGAATTTGGTTCAAGAAGAGCTGTGAAAGTTGCGTCACACTGGCGCGGAGTGAGCCCTGGGAGCCGCTACACGTTGAGGTCCAAAGCATTTCTGTGGTCTCATTATTATCAAGCGTACGGAATTCATAGACTTTACCTGTTGCGCAGATACCAAGCACGTTATTCTTCTCACCTTCAAATGGCGTTCCTGCAACCATATTTGCCTTGTTGAGGGCGTTCACGAATTGGTCATAGGCCGCGGTGTTGTTAGAAAGTGTTTGCTGGTTTGTAATCACGTCGAGGTAGCCTGTAAACGCGGTAAACTTGCGTTCGGTTGGTGAAATAATAATCTGGTACGAACGGAAGTCTTCGTCGGCAACAATTGGCCCACGAACGGTCATACTCACCGAGCGGCTCGCAGCAGTATTCAGAAGGTTTTGTTGGGAAACGTTGTGTTCAACAACAGAGGTTGATGAAGATCCCGTAAAGAGAAGTCGGGCAAGTGCCACGAGCCCAGCAATCGCAATAACGATAACAATGATGGTAAGGACGGTAGGAAGAATGCGTGATGTTCGATAATTAGCCATGCCCCTACCTTAGTCCGTTTTCTCACCCCTGTCAATGAGCGCGTTCAAATCTGTTATACACTGCTGGTTGGTATGGAACTGAATTGCCTGCATGCCAATACTCCTGGCACCGTCACAAAACTCGGCAATGTCATCGATAAAAATACATTCTTCAGGAGTAAGCCCAAGCCTATGCGCGGCAATCTGGAAGATCTCTGGCTGCGGCTTGATGTAGCCTACCTCACCCGATGGGATAACGGCGTCAAACAGTTGATCGAGTTGCCCGGGCAAAAAGCGGCTGTCGAGGCGCTGGCGCGAGTTAATGTTACTCACCATCGCAAGTTTGTACGAGCCCTTCAGTGACTCAATAAAGCGAATCAACTCTTCGTTACGCACTTCGCCAACGTCACGCAGTTCAATAAAGTCTTCTTCTGACATACCAAGGAGTGAGCTTTGGCTGACAATCGCCTCTGTATCGGAAATAATCCCCTTGTCCACGGCATGGGTAATAGCGCTGAATTCTTCTCGCTTCTCAGGGTCGAAGGTTTTAATTTCGGCCAGCGCCTGTTTTGTTGCGTCGGCAACGAGCACGTTAAAACAATCGAAGATGATTCCTTTTATCATAATTCACCCCAGGTATCGCCAATGTGCACGTCTACTTTGAGTGCGATCTTTAATTCCGGCGCAATGTTTTCCATGATATTTTGAAGAATCTCTGCCACCTTCTCGCCGTTCTCTTTTGGACATTCAACCAAAATTGAGTCGTGAATTTGCAAAATTTGGTCACCTAAGTCACCCAGCTCCTCATCGACCTTCAGCATAGCGCGTTTCATAAGGTCGGCCTCGGTCCCTTGAATTGGCATATTCGCTGCAGCACGCTCCGCACCCGCCCGAACCATAAAATTAGAGCTCTTTACGTCTGGCGTTGGACGACGACGCCCGTAGTACGTTTCGACGTAGCCTTCGGTACGTGCTTTTTCAAGGGTGCTATCGATAAACTTTCGGATTGGTGCGCGCAGTTCAAAGTACTGATCGATGAAGTCTTTTGCCTGGGTAAAGGACATGCCCGTATTTGCCGACAGGCCGTGCGGGCTCATGCCGTACAGCACGCCGAAGTTAATTACCTTTGCGGCGCGGCGTTGGTCTTTGGTAACGTCGTCCATCGGAATACCGTATACTTCGCTGGCCGTTTTCGTGTGAATATCGACATTGCCATTAAAGTCGTTGATGAGCTTTTCATCACCCGCGAGGATTGCTGCCAGGCGAAGTTCGAACTGTGAATAGTCGGCACTCACAAGCACCTTGTCGCCGTCGGTAATAAAGGCTTCACGAATACGCCTGCCCTGCTCGGTGCGAATCGGAATGTTTTGCAGGTTTGGCGTGGTGCTGCTTAAACGACCGGTTGCAGCGACGTCCTGGTTGAAGGTCGTGTGAATACGATCGCGCGTATCGGCAAGTTGCGGCAACGTATCAACGTAAGTATTTTTAAGCTTCGCAAGCTCACGCGTCTTTTCAATAAGTTCAATAATTGGGTGTTGGCCACGCAGCTTATCGAGCTCTGCCTGGCCGGTACTGTAGCCTGTCTTGCCCTTTTTAATACCTGCCGTTGGCAGCTGCAATTTGGTAAATAACACTTCTGAAAGCTGGGCTGGGCTGCCGATATTAAACTCGTATCCTGCAAGTGAATACATTTCTTGTTCGAGCTTAGCGTGCTCCTGCCCAAGCTCTTCACTGAGTTTTTTAAACTGTTCTGGGTCAATTTTGACACCGCGACGCTCGATTTGAAAAAGCGTATACGTCAACGGAAAATCGTAATCGTGTGCAATTGCCGATACGCGCGGTTCGGCTTCAAACCATTCGTTTTGACGTGTATAAACATCGCGAAGGCCCGCTAGGATTTCAAGCGGGTTGGTTGTTTCGTCGGCAATAAGCGTAGCGATTGATCGATCGCGTGCGAGTGGGTCAATAAGGAAGGCGCCTTGGCGAATATCGTGCACGCTTGCAAATCGAACTGAGATGCCGTGGGCGTCGAGTGCGTGATAGAGTGCCTTTACGTCATAGCTCACGACGGTTGCCATTTCCAGCGCACGCCATACCGAACTATCAACCTCCCCTACTGGCTTTTGGTGAGCAGTTTTTCCATCGGTGGAAACCCACAAAATGTCATCCATCAGCTCTACCTGAACTGGACCGTCAATCATGAATGGCGCCGGCCAGTCTGTTTCTTGCAGTGCTTCGATAGCCGATGATTCGAGGGGAAGCTCTTGGTCGGTCGTTTGCATCATGTGCTTCGGCAAACGCTTTTCAAGCGAGGTAAATTGCAGGCGCTTCAAAATTGCCGCAACCTTACCAAGATTGGTGTCGTTGACGTCGGCAACCTCCCAATCAAGCTTCACTGGGGCGTCACACCAAATCTTACCGACTTCTTTTGTCATGTAGGCAAGGTCTTTTCCAGCTTCGAGCTTCTTAGCTACTGACGGTTTGATATCGTCGATATGCTCATAAATACCGTCGAGTGTTTTAAAGTCCTGAAGCAGTTGAATGGCGGTTTTTTCGCCAATACCCGGCACGCCCGGAAGGTTATCAGATGAATCACCCTTGAGCGATTTCAAATCAAGGAACTGTTCGACATCAATGCCGTACTTGGTTTCAAAAGCACCGACATCAAATTCTTCGAGGTTGGAAAGCCCGTTCTTAATAGCAATCACTTTTGTTGTCGGACTAATAAGCTGGAGTGCGTCGAGGTCGCTGGTTAATAGATAGGTTTCAATCCCCTTCTCGGTTGCCTGTTCGGCAAATGCACCAAGAATGTCATCGGCTTCATAATCGTCGAGTTCATAAAATGGCCAGCCAAACGCGTCAAGGAGTTCATGAAGGATAGGCACCTGTGCATAGAAATCAGCTGGGGCTGGTTTACGCCCTGCTTTGTACTCTGGGTAGATTTCGCGGCGCTTTCGAATGTTCGTCTTTGGCTTATCCCACGCGACGGCTACGTAATCTGGTTCAAGCTTTTTAATAAGTTCGATTGCAATCGAGGCGAAGCCAAACACACCGCCCGTTGGTGTGCCATCGGGAAGTGAAAGCCCTGGCATTGCGTAATATCCGCGATAAAAAACTGATTTTCCGTCAATGACTGCAAGCTTCTTCATGACCTTAGTATAACACCTTAGGAGTACCGAGGAAGTTTCGTATCGATGAACTGCAGCAAAGCTTCTCGCCCCAGTTTGCCATTAATAATATCCGGTCGCTTTTTGCGTCGTTCGGCCTCAGTGAGCCCGCCCGCGATACCAAACTGGCCCGTGTGCCGTAAAGCATTTTCAAGGCATTCCATAATGACCGGGCATTCGCGGCAGATGCGTCGCGCTTTCTCGATTTGATCTCGAGCGGGGCCAGACGTTCCTGCAGGAAAGAACAGTTCAGGGTCTTGTCGAAGGCAGGCCGCCCTATCGCGCCAATCAGCTCCGCGCTCCGGCTGGGGTGCGTATTTTATGCGCAGGTCTTTATTCATAGAATGGCCTTTCTATCCTCATCATACCCATCAGGGAAACCTCAGACAACCCCATCTGGTACAATATGCTTATGACACACCACGAAAACCTCAAGATTCTTGCATTCGTCGGGCTCCCAGGAGCCGGAAAATCAACTGCCGTCGACTACTTCACCGAAAAAGGATACCCGAAGGTATATTTCGGTGGCGTGGTATTTGAAGCCATGAAAGAAGAAGGCATCGAAATTACCCCGGAAAATGAACGCGCCTTCCGTACGCGCTTCCGCGAGGAACATGGTAAGGACGTCGTCGTGAACCGTATTATCGACCAGATTAAGCACCTTGCTGACGCTGGGCAGCACCGTATTATTGCCGATGGGCTGTACACCTGGACCGAGTACAAAGTCCTCAAACAAGCCTTTCCAGGTGAGCTTCTCGTCGCCGCTGTTGTTGCACCGCGACACCTGCGTTATCACCGCCTCAGCATACGCCCCGTTCGGCCTTTCACTGCGAGTGAATCGTACGACCGCGACATGCATGAAATCGAAAATCTTGAGAAGGGCGGCCCCATCGCTATTGCCGACCATTATCTTGTGAATGATGCATCAGTTGAAGCTTTTGATAAAAAGCTTGATGAACTGGCCAAAGAAGTAAGATTCTTTTAATTACCACGTCCAGGCATCGCACTGCGACGCTCAAGATCCGCAAGAACCGATGGCGGATAGTGCATCGTCGGCTGATTACTACCCTCTGCCTGACGCATCCCTCCGAATTCATAGTAGTCACCAATTCTTGTATCAACCCACTTAAAGCTACGCCCAATGCGAAGTGCAATCATATTTACAGTGAGCCATCCACCAGCTAAAGGTGGTGCCGCCTCCTTGAGCTCCTTAAGACCATTGAGCACTTCAGGAGGATAGTGCATCGCCTCTTTTTGTGCTTGCTTTCCGCCTGTATAAAGGCGTAGTTCTCCCAGTTCTTGATATGCACCAATACGAGCATCGACCCAGTCCTTCGTCACCTTAAGATGCTTTGCAATGCCATTGGCAGTCAGCCAATCACCTGCCACTTCCGGCAGACCATCCGCTTCGTTACGGAGCACTTCAATGACCTCAGGCGAATAGTGCACGCGCCGTCGAGAGGCATCATCCAGTCGTTCTTCAGCTACGCCCTCATAGTCTTGTAATCGAAGACTCACCCACGAGTTACTCTTTCCGAGCTTTTCCGCGATTTGCGTCTCCGTCAACCACTCACCCGCAGGCTTCGTCTCTTGAGATATTTTATGAAGCGCCTTCAAGGTCTCTTCGGGATAATGGGGTGTTTCTCGATGAGCAAGCGCTGATATGCGCCTTTCCGTCTGCAGGCCGTACTCAGCAACTGCCGTATCAATCCATTCTTTCGTGCGACCCAAGATTGTTTCAACTTCGGTAGTGGTATACCAATCATTTGCCGGAGGTGTATGAAGCAAAATCGTTCGGAGCATTGGCAATGCAATTTTTGGGTACGTATCTATCACTCGACCAGCTGGCCCTACGCGTCGTTCTGGGTATATTCCAGCGCCGTACGAATGCTCGCGTATCCATTTTTTACTTTTCGCTAAATGGTATGCGAGCATTCCAGCCGATACGTACTCATCAAGTTGATCATAGAGACGCTGCCACTCGAGTTCCTCTTCAATAATTTCTCTGGTAAAATGTTCGTATTTCATCACACCGTGGTGATCAGGTGACGATACCGCTCCGACCTCCTCGGCCATGCGCTCAGCCCGCCCTACGGACACGCCAAGTGCTTTCGCGATATGTTCGATGGTTTCGCGTTTTGCATGTGGCTTCACAAAATCCGACAAATACTCGACTCGATTCTCGAACGGAACCGGAGTCATAATAAGTTCTTGCTCGTACGACATCTCCGGCATTTCCATGCGCGTTTCAGCTGGCAGTCTCTCGCCGTATCGTATCTCGAAGTCATCCATACCCTCAGTAAGCCATGATGTTAACAGATATACAAGCATAAGAAAAACCCAGCACCGAGGCTGGGTTGTATCTTGTACGAGCGAAGCTTAACTCAAATAGTCGTGAAGCTTCTTTGAGTCTTTGTGCTTGCGAAGCTTAGCGAGTGCCTTGGCTTCGATTTGACGAATACGCTCACGGGTCACGGCGAACTCTTGTCCCACTTCTTCGAGGGTGTGGCTCTTGCCGTTTTCGAGGCCGAAACGCATCTTGATAATCTTTTGCTCACGGTCTGAAAGGGTTGAAAGGATCTCTTGTACCTGTTCCTTCAAAAGCTGAGACGCCGCAGATTCTTCTGGAGTCGCACTGTCTTCGTCTTCGATGAAGTCACGAAGGACTGAATCTTCTTCGTCACCATCACGGCCAACACCAGCATCAAGCGAGGTAATATCCTGCTTAATCTTCATGACGTATTCAACCTTCTCTGGTTCCATTTCAAGCTCTTTGGCAAGCTCTTCAATGGTCGGTTCACGGTTGAGCTCTTGGGTCATACGGCGCTGCGTACGGAGAAGCTTGTTAATTGTTTCCACCATGTGCACTGGAATACGAATCGTACGTGCCTGGTCGGCAATCGCACGGGTAATCGCCTGGCGAATCCACCAAGTCGCGTAGGTTGAGAACTTGAATCCCTTATCTGGGTCGAACTTTTCAACCGCACGAAGTAGGCCCGTGTTACCTTCTTGGATAAGGTCGAGGAAGTCGAGGCCACGACCGCTGTAACGCTTCGCGATTGAAACCACGAGACGCATGTTCGCTTCAGCCATCTTGTCCTTAGCCTTCTTGTCGCCGGCAACAACACGCTGTGCAAGCGCGAGCTCTTCTTCAGCGCTGAGTAGTGGAATCTTACCGATTTCACGAAGATACAAGCGAACACTGTCGTCACTTGCATCGTCAAAATATTGTTCTTGGCTGAGGAGGTCTTCGTCAGTGTCGACTTCTTCCTCAAGATCCTCAAGCGCAGGACCATCAAAATCAACAGGAAGCGCGCCTTCGATTGGGGCACCTTCTGTTTCGGCGACTTCTTCAATGAGCGCGTCGTCTTCAATAATTGCGTCGTCTTTTTTCTTACCTCTTGGCACGGGGTATCTCCTTGATTAATTCGTTTAAGGCTTGGCGCAACCGCAAGGCCTCCGTCTCGTTGCCGGTATCTTCGGCTTCGCGGAGGGAATTCATCAGTGCGTCTTTCTGTTTTTGCTTGTGTTCAGTTATCGTGAGGCGGACCAGGCGGGCTGCTTCGAAGTAACGATCCTCGTCACTCCACTCCCCGTACCGTGTATCGGCCTTTAATAGTAATATTTTGACATAGGTGTCGTAATCTTGCAACTCCTTCGGGGTACCCTGAACCGTTTCAGTGCTACGGCGAAGATACCGCAGTACCTCTTTACGCTCATCGGTTGCAAGCATGTCCTCGGTCAATTCTGCGAGCAGCTCTCGCACCGCCGGGTCAATGAGCGCCAAGGCGAGCATATTGTCTTGGTGAGCGGCCGGATCCTGCTTCACTTCTTCCGCTATGTGCGTTGGCTTTAACTCGCGCGGCCTCTCTTCTCCACCAGTTGTCGTAAGCTTTTCCTTCACTGTGTCGAGTGACGTCGAAGTGTAGGCGGCAATCTTTTGCATGAAGTGCTCCTGCTCAACGGGGTCACTCAGTGCTTTCACCACCGAAAGTGCGGCCGTAGTAAAGCGCCGTTTTCCAATTGGCGCGGTCATGTCTTCACGCTTTGTGTACTGAGTAAGCAGCCAATCAACTACGTTCTCTGACGAATCAATTGCCTTTTGCCACAGCCCTACTTCTTTTTGAATAAGCTCATCCGGATCCTTTACATCTTCAGGAAGGCTGATAATCGTCAGATCAACGCCAACCGCCTGTGCAATAGGAATCGCTCGCTCGGTTGCAGCCAGCCCTGCCGCGTCTCCGTCGAATGCCAAGCGAACATTCGGGCTGAGCCGAACCAGCGCCTTCAGGTGTGATTCGGTCATTGCCGTCCCGGCCGTTGCAACAACTTGCGTGACACCAGCTTGGTGGCTACTCACAACATCGAGGTTGCCCTCAACGATTACTGCGTAATCGCTCTTTCGAATTGTCTCTTTTGCCTGGCTGAGGCCGAAAACGTGTCGACCCTTGTCATACAGCGGCGTTTGCGGAGTATTAAGATATTTTGGCGCGTTTGGTTCGTCGTTAATAATGCGACCCGTAAACCCAATCACTTGCCCCGAAGCGTCCATAAGTGGCACCATCATACGGCCACGGAATAAGTCCCCACCAAAACGGTTGGTCAGCCCACCAAGTGCGAGTTCGGCTTTTGTAAAGCCCTTGCGGGTTAGGAACTGTACCAGAGCATCACCCGAATCTGGCGC